>JAFGDK010000047.1 GCA_016932165.1 Anaerolineales bacterium | reverse complement strand
ATTAATTATACAGATAAAATTTGTTTGAACAGGTCAATAAGGCGGTTTCATGAAATCATTTTCCATGGAAGATTTACTCAAGCTGGTTGAACTCCAATTTGGGCAATTGGGCGTGAAGGCGGATGACCGGCTGGCGGAAGATTTGGGCGCTGAATCAGCTGAGGTGATCAGCCTTGTGGCGGCGGTAGAGGACAGGTTTAATCTTGTGTTCAAGGAATCTGAGATCGCCAAAATCTCTACCCCGCAAGACCTTTTTAATCTGATAAAAATGAAAATCGATGAATCCTGACCGGTTTCAAACCCTTATCGAGATGCTGGCTGTCAGGGCGATTGAAACTGGCAGCCGTCCAGCATTCACGTTCAAGGAAACTTCAGTCACCTTTCGGCAGTTGTGGGAGGGGGTCAATCATTTTGGCAGTTATCTCTTGAAGAAAGGGATGCAGCCTGGAGAGAGGGTATTGACCGCTTTACCGAATGGGCCTGAATTTTTTTATGCCTTTTACGGCATCCAGCGTGCCGGGGGAATTGCGGTTCCCGTCTTTCCACTGGCGGGACCAGAAAGAATCATCGCGATTGCTCAATTATGTGACGCACATAAAGTGGTTGTTCCTTCAATGCTGCCCGGAGACCAACTTGCTCAGCTCAGGGAAATTGCCCGTGCGGCCGATCTCGATGTATTAATAACCGCAGAGAGGGCGGGGACCTCTCAAGATAGTGATTTTCCAGAAATCCGCCCTGAGCAGGTTGCCTTTCTGCAATACACTTCGGGCAGTACGGGCAACCCCAAGGGGGTGATAATCACTCAGGCCAATCTACTTACCAATGTACGCCAGATGATTGCGGGTATGGAGATTACCCCGGAAGACGTGTTTGTCTCCTGGCTGCCTGTTTACCATGATATGGGATTGATCTTAAAGACGATGGTGCCCTTTTATCTGGCTGCTGAGCTTTTCCTGCTGCCAACCAATTTGCGCGATGTAAAGCCCTGGCTGGAGGCGATTGAGGAACACAAAGGCACCTTTACCGCCGCACCCGATTTTGCTTACCGGCTGGTACTGAGGAAAACCGAGCCGTTTGAATATGATCTTTCTTGCTTGCGTGTGGCTTTGAACGCGGCGGAACCGGTGCGGGAAACAACCATCACCAGCTTCCACCAGCACTTTGGTTTGAAAAATGTAATGGTGGCCGGGTATGGTCTGGCAGAAGCAACTGTTGGGGTCAGTATGTGGCCGCCCGGCACTCCAAATCGGATCGATGCCAAAGGGGCACCCTCGGTAGGCGTTCCCTTCCCCGGGGTAGAGGCGGCCATTGTCTGTGGGGATCAATTCCAGTCACCCGGCCAGCTGGGTGAAATTACTATCCGGAGCACAGCCAATTCACTGGGTTACTTCAACAACCAGGCCGAAAACGAAAAGCTTTTCTGGAAGGATGGATACCTGCTGAGCGGCGATCTTGGATACCTGGACGCTGATGGGTACCTGTATATCATCAGCCGCAAAAAGAACATTCTTAAACGTTCTGGGGTGACGATCTCACCCTGGGAAATTGAAGAGGTGGTCGACCGCCGCGGGGAAGTACGCTATTCCGCCGCGATTGGGATTGACCGCGGGTCTGTGGAGGGCGAGCAGATCGTGTTATTTGCTGAAATTCGAAACGGCGAGCAAATGCCTGATCAGGCCCGGCATGAACTGGCTGTGGGGATCGTTGCCGACATACACGATTACATGGGGTTCCGGCCGGCGCGGGTTTACCTGTTGAAACCCAAGGGGATCCCGCTGACGGACAACGGCAAGGTCCAGCATGTACGCCTGCGGGAACTGTTCATCAATGGCAGCCTGCGCCAGCGCGGGGTGATCCTGTATCCGGAGGTTTGAGATGATCGTTGGGATCGGGGTTGACCTGGTTTCGGTCTCCAGGCTTGCGGAGAACCTGGAAAATGGCCGCTTCAAGCAGAAGGTTTTCACGGCCAGGGAGATCGCTGACTGCGAGGCATTCAAATCATCCCAGCAACGCTATGCGGGGAAATTTGCGGCCAAAGAAGCGCTGATGAAGGCGATCGGCAAGGGGATCCGCCAGGCGGTGGGGTTCTGGCAGATTGAGGTGCTGAATGCCGAGAGTGGGGCGCCATATCTCCAGTTGACTGGGGAGGCAGAAAAAACTTTGGCTGCGCTGGGGGCGGATCGGATCCACCTGAGTATCTCGCATCTCGAGGAGATGGCGGTCGCCACGGTGATCCTGGAGCGGAGTTGAGTTCAGGGCTGCACCCGGTGGTAGCACCCAGACTGAATTGTTGATTACTTTTGGAAAATATAGCTACGAAAACCGAGCTTATGGAGGAGAAAATGAAAAGAGTACTAGGACGATCTGGGATAGAGGTCAGCGCCATGGGGCTTGGCTGTTGGGCAATCGGCGGCCCGTGGACAATGAACGGCTCCCCGGCGGGCTGGAGCGAGGTGGATGACAATGAATCGATCCGCGCCATCCACCGGGCAATTGAATTGGGGGTCAGCTTCTTTGATACCGCTGCCAATTACGGCGCCGGTCACAGCGAGAAGCTGCTGGCCAAAGCACTCAAAGGCCGCCGCGAGCAGATGGTGATCGCCACCAAGTTTGGCTACCAGGTGGACGAGGCCAAAAAAGAGGTCAATTTTTACGGCGAAAGTGAAGAAGAAAGCGATGTCGCTGGCTACCTGCGGAGGGATGTGGAAGACAGCCTGCGCCGCCTGGAGACTGACTATATCGACGTTTACCAGCTGCATGTCTGGGGGCTCTCCCTGGAGCGGGCATTTGCGGTGCGGGAGGTACTGGAAGCGCTGGTGGCGGAAGGAAAGATCCGCACCTACGGCTGGAGCACCGACCGCACCGAGGCAGTGGAAGCCTTTGCCGTCTCCCCCCACTGTGCCGTGGTTCAGCAGCAGTTCAGCGTGCTGGACGGCAACAACGAGCTGCTTGCCCTGGCGGAGGAACGCAATCTGGCCAGCATCATCCGCGGGCCGCTGGGTATGGGCTTGCTGACCGGTAAGTTCGCCCCAGGTACCCGCTTTGCGGCGGACGATGTCCGCACCTATGCCGAGTGGCACCCCGGCTTCGAGGGCGGACAACCGACCCAGGAATGGCTGGATGCCCTGGAAGCGATGGGGGGCGTGCTCACCAGCGGCGGGCGGACCTTGGCCCAGGGCGCGCTGGCCTGGCTGTGGGCGCGGTCTGAGAACATGATCCCAATCCCCGGGTTCAAGACCGTTGTCCAGGTGGAAGAGAATGCCGGGGCAATGCAGTTCGGCCCCTTAACCGCAGAGCAGATGATGGAGATCGATCAAATCCTGGGGCGTGGATGAGTGATGGGGGAATTCAGAAACTCAGCTGAAATGATTTCCTCCCTGGTAGGAACTCTCTCTGGTTTACTGCGAGAGAAATACATCTTCCCAGAGGTCGCTGAGGAGATATGCCAGGCTTTAGTGCAGCACCAGTCAAATGGGTTTTATGAATATATCGATCACGGGGAATCCCTGGCCGACACGATCACCCAGCACCTGCGGGAGGCCTCCAGGGATGATCACCTGTGGGTGCGCTACCATTCTCATCCGCTGCCGGAGCACCACGGAAACCTATTGGAAAACGAGGAGAAACTTGCTGAGATCAAAGCGATTGCCCGCCAACGCAATTACGGTATTCCCCGGGTGGAGCGGTTGGATGGGAATGTCGGGCTCATCGAGGTTCGCTATTTCTACCGGCTGGAATGGGGCAGTCAGGAGACCGGCGCAGCGGCAATGAACTTCCTGGCCAACATGCACGCCTTGATCGTGGACCTGCGCCGGTGCCAGGGTGGCAACCCCCACATGGTCGCTTTCCTCAGCAGTTACCTCTTTGAGGGAACCCCGATCCACCTTAACAGTCTTTACTGGCGAAGTGAAGAACGCACCGAGGAGTATTGGACACTGCCGGATGTCCCTGGCCCGCGCATCGGGGGGAAGCCGGTTTACGTGCTCACCAGCGGGGAAACCTTCTCCGCCGGGGAGGGATTTACTTACAACCTGCAAGCCCTCAATCGGGTGGTTGTGGTGGGCGAAACCACTGCCGGTGGGGCGCATCCCGGCTCCCCCTTCAGACTGGCCCCCCACTTCGAGGCGTTTATTCCGATGGGGCGCGCCATCAATCCAATCACCGGAGCCAACTGGGAAGGCGTGGGCGTCAAACCGGATATTTCCACCCCGGCAGAGTCAGCACTGGATAGAGCCTATGTGCTTGCCCTGGAGGGGGTGATTGCCTCACTTGAGGACGCTGTCTCGCATCCAGACAGGGTCCTGCTGGCCGAAGCCCAAAACGCATTCAATCAATTGAAAGACGCCTGACCTGATCGCAAAACCAGGTAATCACTGGCCAGAAACATGGATAAATTCTTCCAGGGTATTGGATAAGAATATTTAAGATCAAAGGGTGGGAGCAGCTATCCCTCATCGAGTTTGATTCAAACCCGATCTGCAGAGATCACAAATCCTCAGCCCAACTGCTCGATGGCCTCCTTGATCACCAGCGCAGAGGCATGCAGCTGGGCTGCTTCTTCTTCGGTCAGTGGCATCTCGATCTTGTTGATGATCCCGTCGCCGCCGACCAGCTGGGGCAGCGAGAGGGTCACATCCCTGACCCCAGCGACCTCATCCAGCAGGGTGCAGACCGTCAGGATGGCGCGCTGGTTGCCCAGGATCACCTCGACAATCCGGGCGATGGCGCTGCCAACACCGTAGTAGGTCGATCCTTTGCCTTCAATGATCTCATAAGCCGCGTGGCGCACCTGGTAGTCCATGTGCTGCATGGTTTCTGGGTCCAGGCACAGGTCCCACTGAGCGCAGAATTCCACCAGAGGGATAGCTCCAATCGTCACCGGTGAAAAGGGGATCACCTCTGAGTCGCCGTGTTCGCCAAGCACGTAGGCATGCACATGGGCCGGGTCGATCCCCAGATGCTTACCCAAGAGGCTGCGGAGACGGGCGGTATCCAGAGAGGTGCCGGTGCCGATCACCCGGCTGGAGGGCACACCGTACTCGGCCGCGTATCGAGCAGCCAGGTGGGTCATGATGTCCACCGGGTTGGTGGCAATCAGCAGGACTGCCTCCGGGGCGTATTCCAGCACCTGGGGGATGATCGTGCGGAAGACGGCCGCGTTGCGGGAGAGCAGCTCCAGGCGGGTTTCGCCCGGCTTCTGGCTGACCCCGGCAGAGATCACCACCACGCGGGCACCTGCCAGGTCGGGGTAGCCGCCGGCTTTGACGGTCAGCGGGTTGGCGAAGGGCACGGCGTGGTTGAGGTCATTTTCCTCAGCTTTGGTGCGCTTCTCATTCAGGTCTACCAGTACAATTTCGCGGCCTACACCGCGCATGATCAGAGCGTATGCGGCTGTCGCCCCAACCATCCCGGCGCCGATGATTCCAACTTTCATCTCAGAGTCCTTTCCTGCGGTTTGTGGTCTAATTCACACATATTTTATCTAATTATTATATCGCCTGGCGTAAGAATCATGTAAGTGTTTGAAGCCCCTGGTCTGGCAGACGGCTGTGCAAGAGGGATAAACAGATTACCCGATTATGATAATCTGCACGGGCTGTTTTGTATATAATAAGGATGTCTTTTACTACACGGAGGAGAGCGAGATGAGCCAATCCCCTGAAAAATTCCAACCATTTAACCCCAACCAGCAGCCGCGCCGCAGACTGATCTGGCTGATCTTGCTTTCGGCCCTGATCGGTCTGGGCGTATTTTTCCTGGTGGCACTGTGGTTCTACCCAGCCTTCATGGCGCGTATTGCCGGTCTGGCAGTTACCGATATGGCCATTCTGGAAGGCTTCACCAGTCTGATGACCCTGGCAGCGCTTTCGGGCGGCTTTGTCTTTTGGGTGATCGACCGCCAGCAGAAAGAGGAAGCTGAAGAGGCGCAGGAGAAAACGCTCTCCTTCCAGCTTTTCCAGACGATCCACGACCGGCTGGTGGACCCCGAACAGGTAGAAGCGCGCCGCTGGATCATCAGCAGCATCCCAATCAAGCCAGATGATCAGGCCATTGAGGAGTGGTTTGCCATAGTTTCGGGGATGATTGAAGCCAAGCCTGCCGGGTGGGCTGAGGCTCGCAGCCCAGGGCAGATCAATATTAAGCGGGTGCTGAACAATTTCGATTTTATCGGCTTTGTGGCCGAACATTTCTGGAACGCCCATGATGCCGATATCGACTGGCTCAGCCCGCCGGTGGCCAAAGTCTGGCGCAGGCTGGGCCCGTATGTCCGGCACCTGGGCGAGCTGCGCAAAGAGCCGGATTATTACCAGGCGGCCGATAAATTCGGCGAGTACTGCATCCAATGGCGTGAGAAGAAAGGATTGCAAGAATCCGAGTATGTAGAGGGATTGTAAAGTTGAAGCTTACTACTTCCCTGATCCCGTCCCAGAACAAGCTGGGCGAAGGGCCGCTCTGGCACCCGGAGGAGCAAGCCCTCTACTGGGTGGATATCCACAAAAAGCTGGTGGAACGCTGGCGGCCCAAGAGCGGGAAAAGGAAAACCTGGCATTTTCCTTCTGCGGTCACGGCGCTGGGAATCAATGCGGGGGGCGGTTTCACGGTCACCAGCGTCAAGCATTTTGGTCTGTGGGATGGGCGGTCAGAGCGGATCAAGACCCTGACCAATCCGGAACCCGACCTGCCTAAAAATCGCTTCAATGATGGGGCAGTTGGCCCAAACGGCTGCTTCTGGGCAGGCACGATGTGCGAGCAGGTCGACCTGGATGCGCCCCCGCCCGGCAGCTTCTACCGCTTCGACGGCACCCTGGTGGTTTGCCATGAACGTGATTTATTCATCAGCAACGGACTGGGCTGGAGCCCGGATCAGAAATACTTCTACCTGACCGACTCACCGATCCGCACGATCTACCGTTATGAATATGACGGAGACCGCGGCGAGATCGGCAACCGGATTGTTTGGATCCACAGCCAGGATGAGCGCGGTGTGCCCGACGGGATGGCTGTAGATGCAGAGGGATGCGTGTGGAGCGCACAATGGGGCGGCTGGAAAGTGATCCGCTATGACCCTGATGGGGTCAAGATGGAGGAGATCGAACTGCCGGTGGCGCACCCGACCTCCTGCGCCTTTGGCGGCGCTGAGATGAAGGATCTCTTCATCACTTCCGCCTGGACCGCCTTAAAAGAGGATCAGAGAGCCAGCCAGCCGCTGGCCGGCGATATCTTCCTTCTGGAATTGGATGTGCGCGGGCAGGCACCCTTCAAGGCTAAATTCTAAAGCCAGCCCAGGATCACCCCAAAAATCACGATCAGAATCAGATCGAAGAGGAAGATGCCGCCCACGGTGTAGAGCTTCTTCTTGAGATTGTCCATGTCGTGCACCCAGAAAGACACCAGGAAGAAGTGCAGGTAGCCGAACAGGAAGATCAGCCAGGGGGAGTTGGCGTCCCACCACGGCCAATCCCAGGTGAGGGCATCGACGGCATTCAGCAGCACCTCCACAAAGACGCAGAAAGCTGCCCCACCCACGGCGATGGCGATCCGGTTGGGAATACCGAAGATTTTCATCTTCTTGTCCTCGGGCAGCATCTTACCAAAAGCCACCCCGGCCACCGCGAACATGAACATGATCTCAATATTCAACCCGATGAAGATCAGGTAAGCGGTGCCGCCCGGTGCGCCCCACACCGGCGCCCGCCCGTTGAAGTGGAAGACCAGCGAGTTCCAAATCTCGTTGAACCAGTCCATCCCCCAGAAGGCCAGACCGGCAAACACCAGGTCCCAGTTCTTGCGCTCCACTTCCACCGCGTAAACATAGACCACAAAGGCGAATAAGGGAATCACATACCACTGGAACTGGCTGCCGTCCCGCAGAATCGACAAAGCCTGTGCCGCAAATTCAGTCATCATTCTCCTCCTCAGATTTAGTTTGGTTATCTAATTATAGAGAAAAATGTTAACGGCTGTCAAAGACAAAAACGCCTCACACATCAGGCGTTTTTATTGTTCAAAGAATTTATTCCACTAATCAGGAGCCTGCCGGAAATTTGAATAGATTCCCCGCTCAGCGATCACCCGGCGGACCGTCTCTGGCAGGTAGAAGATAAATGGGCGTCCTTCCCGCACCCGGCTGCGGATCTGGCTGGAGGCGATCTCCAGCAGCGGGGCTTCCACGAACTGAACTTTCTCGCAGATTCCGGGGAAGGCGGTTTCCAGCGGGGTCATATCCAGGTGGTCCTGCGGGCGGCGCATCACCCCGATCAGGTCGCAGGCAGCCACGAATTCATCCGGGCGGTGCCAGTCCACCAGCAGGCCTTCCAGCGAATCACCACCCATCAGGTAGATCAGCGTGTCTTCCGGAAACTCCTCCCGCAGCAGGTGAAGGGTCTCCACAGTGAAATGCGGCCCAGGGCGGTCAATATCCACGCGGGAAAGCACAAATCCGGGGTGACCTTCGATGGCAGCAGCCAGCATGGCGATCCGGTCATCCAGGTTGGTGTGGGACTGGCCTTGTTTATGCGGTGGATCTGGGGTGAGGACGAACAGTAGGATATCCAGCTTAAGTTGGTACTGGGCTTCCGCTGCCAGGATCAGGTGCCCGAAATGCGGGGGGTCGAAGGTGCCACCGAAGATGCCGATGCGCCTGGGCAAGGGATCAGTCCTCCCACTCGAGTTCATAGCCGCCAATATACACCGGTGTTCCCTGTTCGACGCCAGCCTCGCGCAAGGCTTCATCGATCCCCAGCGCTTCAAGGATGCGCTGGAAGCGGCGCACGGACTGGTCGTACTGCCAGTAAGTCATCGCCGCAGCACGCTCGATCGCCGCACCGGAGACGCGGTAGCCGCCGTCATCCTCTCGGCTGATCTCAAATTCTTCCGGGTTGGTCTCATGGCGGTAGACCGGCATCTCAGCCACCGGCGGCGGTTCGGGCGTCTCAGCCAGCACCTGGGCGGCTTTGTAGAGCAATTGGCGCACGTTCTCCCCACTGACCGCTGAGATCAGCATTGGCTGCTCCAGGCCGTAGTCCCGGAACTGCAGCTCGTACTCGGGCCACAGTTCTTTTACAAAAGGCAGGTCTGCTTTGTTGAAGGCCACCACCTGGGGCTTTTTGCCCAGGTCCTCGTCAAACAGGGCCAGTTCCGAATTGATCTGGGCATAGTCGGCCAGCGGGTCCTCGGAGAGGCCGTCCAGCAGGTGGATCAGCACGCGAGTGCGCTGCACGTGGCGCAAAAAGTCGTGTCCCAAGCCAAGGCCGGTGTGGGCCCCCTCGATCAGGCCGGGGATATCAGCCAGCACCAGGGTATTGTCTCCATCCAGTTGGGCGACACCCAGGTTGGGCTGCAGGGTGGTGAAGGGATAATCAGCAATCTTGGGCTGGGCATTGGTCACCGCCGAGAGCAAGGTGGATTTGCCCGCATTGGGCACACCCACAATCCCAATGTCAGCGATCAACTTCAGCTCCAGGCGGATGACGCGCTCTTCCCCTGGCTCGCCGCGCTCCCCAATGCGGGGAGCCTGATTGCGGGCAGTGGCAAAACGAGCGTTGCCGCGCCCGCCGCGCCCACCCTTGCAGACAGTCAGCCGCTGGCCTTCATGCACCAGATCACCGATCACTGTGCCGGACTGGTCATCATACACAATCGTCCCGGCTGGTACCTGGATGATCAGATCCTCGGCGGATTTACCGGTCATATTGCTCCTCCCGCCGGGCTTGCCGTCCTCCGCCCGGAAAATGCGCTTGTGCTGGAAGGGGAATAGGGTGTTCAGGTGGCGGGTGACTTCGAGGATCACATCCCCGCCGCGGCCGCCGTCCCCGCCGTCCGGGCCGCCGCGCGGTACATATTTCTCACGCCGGAAGTGCACCGCGCCGTCCCCGCCTTTGCCGGAGGATACCGTAATCGAAATCTCATCGATGAACATAGCGAGGTATTATATCACGCACAAATGGGGGTGAGGTTGGGAGAGCATGCAATCATTTCACTCTGTTCAAACCCTTGTTTGTACCCCACCTGTACAAAACTCGTACCACGATTGTGTTTTGTTGCACAAATCAGGTTTTCGTGGTAAATTGAACTAACCTCACGACTTAAAATGGAGCGAAATCAGATGACACGAAACCCAATCCCCGAAATCGTCATCGGCCGTTTACCGGTTTACCTGCGCGCCCTGACCCGCTTATTGGAACAGGGCCGCCAGGTGACTTCTTCACAGGAGTTGGGCGAGCGTCTGGGCATCTCGGCGGCCCAGATCCGCAAGGACCTCTCCCAGTTTGGCGAGTTTGGCAAACAGGGCACCGGCTACGATATTGAGTTCCTCGTAGCCAAAATCCAGGAAATCCTCAAAGTGGACCGGGTCTGGGAAGTAGCGGTGGTCGGAGCCGGAGATGTGGGCCACGCCCTGGTTAACTATGGCGGATTCCACGACCGTGGCTTTAAGATCGCCCAGATCTTTGACAATGATCCAGATAAGGTCGGCACCTCCTACAAGGATATTGTTGTCATGGACATCGCTCAGATGCAGGAAAAGATCCGGAAGGCAGGCATCAAGATAGCCATGCTGGCTGTCCCCGCCAGTGTCGCCCAGGAAGTGGTCGACCAGCTGGTAGAAGCCGGGGTAGAGGCGATCCTCAACTATGCCCCGGTCAATCTGGTGGTGCCGCCGGGTGTGCGGGTGCAGTACATTGACCCCTCCGTGCACCTGCAGACCATGACCTACTTCCTGGACTGAGAAAGAAGATAATTTTCAAAAGCAAAACTCACCGGAAATCAAACCGGTGAGTTTTTTAATTCTTACTGTAGAAACAGGTTGAATTTACCTGTGCCTGCCCGATCCTACGGCAAAAAATCAAACTGGTAGGGCGCCAGCTGGCGGGTGTAGCGCGTCGTCCCGATCACCACCAGGGTGACCTCATCGCTGCTGCCGGCAATCTCCAGCGGGAGTTCCAGCGAGTTGTCCGCCTCCAGGGTCAGGTACTCCACTCTGGCATTCCATCCCTCGCCCTGCACCAGCGCCAGGCGGAAGGTCTGCGGCAGCAAGTTGGGCACGCGCACAAACCCGGCGCCCTGCCAGCCGCCCTCGTCTTCCTCCAGGTCGTTGAAGTATCCGATCGCAGTGATGGCGAAATCATCCAACAGCATGCCCTCGCCGTTCACCGCCGCATCGGTGACATATTCAAACCGCAGCCAGACCTGCTGCCCGGCAAACTGGGAGAGGTCCACCTCTTCCTGGATCCAGCTGCCGTCCCCGCCGGAGAGGCCATTGTAGCCCCAGCCAAAGCTGTTGCCGCTGGGGTCTTCATCCGTCCCGGAGGGTGTTTGCAAAATCTCCCAGGCGTTCCCGTCTGTGGAAGCCAACAGGTAGATGTAATCGTAGTCCTCTTCGATGTCATACCAGGTGCGGAAGGAGAAAGTGATCGGCCCTTCCAGCCCGCGGAAATCAAACTGGCGGGTGAGAGTCATATCCGATTCATCACCTTTGTTGCTCCAGAAGCTGAAGTCGCCGGAGTAGGCCGGCTCAGGCAGCAGGGTGGTCTTCTGTGCGCCTTCAAAACGCAGGGTGTGGCTGCCCGGGCAGGTGATGCGGATATAGTCCACCCCGTATTGGTGTACAGTGCGCGGCTGCAAACCGGGCTCACAGTCGTACAGGGTTTCAGTCTCATAGGTGCGCGGGGCATTGCTGTAATTGCGGTACACAAAACGCCCATCCATCACCTTCTCATCCAGTAAATAATTGGTCAGCGCCCAGTCGATCACCAGGTCATCCGCCCGCATGGATGCATTGGTCAGCGGATCGCGGGCATCGATCTCTTCCAGCAGTAGGTCAATGCTCTTCATCCCGTTCTCAGGATGTTTGACAAGCGCCTGGCTGACCTCCTTGCCCATTCTGTCCAGGAAATAGGTCATAAACAGGAAGGATGCGCCATAATGCGGGGTAGTGGCGGCAGAGTCGTTCGGCCAGTCGTTCAGCTGAAGGTCGGGGTTGCCGGTGTACATAAAATCAAAACCGCCGGGGTCAAACCCGTTCAGCAGGGTGGAGACTTCGGAGAAACCTTCATTGATCCAGGAAGATTCGTTCCGGTCACGGTACCAGTGGATCATATGCTGGAACTCATGGGCCAGCACGCCGTAGGTGTATTCGTCAGACAGCGGGGAATTATCGGCATTGAACACGAAGACCTCGTGGGCGTTGGAATATTCATGCGCCAGCGGGTGCACCGAATCGGCCGAGGAGAAATATCCCGCCGTGCTGAAGCCGACGTTGGTCACATACAGGATATAAATATGTTCATCGCCGTCGATCCCAGGGTTCCATTCACTGCCGAAGAATTCGCGTGTGGTCGGATAGATGTGGTTTTCAAAGCTGTCTGCCAGCTCTGCCAGATCATCCTCATCGTAGGAGATTCCCTCACCCACCCAGAAGTAGGCATGCTCGGTGACGTAGCGCAGCACGGCCGGCTGCTGGCTGCTGATATTGGTGGCGGTGTTGGTGATCCAGAAGTTCATCGTCTCGCCGACTTCATGCGGGGCGTCCGGGTCTGGCACCAGTTCCGGCACATCTTCAATCCCCCCCAGACGCGTGGCAAGGTCTGCAGGATCATTCTCCGGCACCATGGCATTTTCAAGGGTTTCCAGGGTTTGTTCTGCAAGCGGCTTACCTTCTTCTGAGGTCTGCCATTCTTCCAGGATTTGGGCAGTGGGTGTCGGGTCGGTGGAGAGCTCAAAATCGCCATACTCAGCAAAGATATCTCCGTTCTTAAAAGAATCTCTGAGCGCAAATGCGCTGCTGGCCGCCACTGCAACGCAGCACAGGCACAATATCAATATTCCACCGATCACGATCCCGATCGTTCTGGCTGAGCGGTCTGACATGTTTACTCCTTTGTTTTTTCAGTGTTCCCAGGGGAATCAATCACGTGATGGGCGTATCCCACCACCATCCCCAACGTAACCCAGATCACGGGTGCCGTCAGGGTTGAGAGTGTAAACTGTCGCAGGATGATCGCCGGCCAGGCGGTCAGACCAGCCACGGAGGCAAATACCATCAGCTTTTTGCGCGAGAGAAACATCTTGCGGATACTGCCCAGGACAGAGATATTAAAAGCCAGATAGAAACAAAATCCCACGATGCCAGTCTCTGAGAGCAGCCGGATGATCAGGTTGCGCACATTGGGGATTTCATTTGAGGTCGGGCTGAACTGCATGGCGATCTCGTAGGGATCGGTCAGCGCCCAGGAGGGCAAATGATCGAAGAGATAGAAGCTGCTGCCACCCAATCCAACCCCAAACCAGGGATGCAGGTTAAAAATATTCATCCCAGCCTGGATGTAAGCCACCCGTGGGGCAGCTGCGATGGCACGCACATAGTCAACCAGACCGTTGCTCAGACTGGCCTCCCACAGATTTGCAAAGTACTGGAATCTATCCAGCCACAGAAATGCAGAGACCAGCGCCAGGATCACCAGAAGCAGGATCAGTACCCGGTTCCACCGGCCGGGGATCTCAGGCGAGACGAATGGACCCCAGAACCACGACCAGATGCTCACGAGCAGTCCGCGTCCCACCGTCAGTAAGGCCACGGCAACAGAGAAGACCAGCCCAATCACCCCGCTGCGGGAGTAGGAGAGCAGCAGTATTCCGATGGCTCCCAGTGCCAGCGCAGGTTCCAGCCAGCGGTATTTTGTGATCCGCACCCGGGTGACCAGAGAAGCAAACAGCCAGGGGAAGTAAAAAATGGTGATCTGATCCGCCAGCCAGGAAGGTTCATAGGCAAAACCCGAAATGCGCGGTCTGGTCAACCCCCGGATGGAGAAGCTCAGCTGAATTTTATTGATCAGTTCCAGATCGACCAGGGAAGTATTCAGGGCAATGGCCTGCAAAACACCCCATACGATCGTGATCCCCAGCCCGGCATATAACCAGGGCAGTGACTTACGCAGGAAGTCTTCCGACCGGGAGAGATACACGGAGACCCAGAAAAAGCCCATCCCGATCCCCAAAGAGATCCACGCCCGCAGTGCCCAGGCCCAATAAGCTTTGCCGCGTAAATCTGGCGGGGCATAGAAACCCCCAATCAAAGTGGAAACGAGCGCCACCAATAAAAAGCCCACCAGCGGCGCAGTCTGGGCCGGCCAGCGGAAGGATTTGGTCTTCCACAAGTAGACTGCCAGCACGACAACGGCCAGCGCCATGGGATAGAAGGCCAATGGACGCACATGCGTCTTGCCCATCACATCGGGCAGCCAGCGGAAACTGGTCACCGGCATGGTGAACAACATCAGCCCCCACAGGACATGCATCCAGTTTTCAAGGCGTTTTTCAGTCAGCCAGGAAGACATCTTGCTCCTCTGCTCTCAGGATTGATAATGCCGCCAGGGCCAGCCCGCAGGCGCCGATCAATGCTCCAGCCAAGATATAAACCGACATCGGCACCTTGCGTACGACCTGGAGTTGATCTACTTGTGACAGGCTGACTTCTGTGTAGGGGGAAATCCCTTTTGAATCAGCCATCTGTGGATACATTTTTTCAACCAGATAGCTTGCCTCTCCACCATTGATCCCTTGATACTGCTCAAAAATCTTGGGGATTTCCTCACGCATCACCACCAGGTATTCGGAGATTTCAACCCCATCCAGCACCTGCTGGTAAAAGGTCTTGGCCCAGGCGCCGGCAATCTCTTCTGCCCGGCCGGCATCTTTGTGATCGGCAAAGAAATACCAGCTGCCGTCCTCTGGCTGGCTGAGGGTCAGGGTTTCATCTCGCAGCTCACGCACACTAACGCCGCCAACCTGGTCTGCAACAAGCTGTATCGTCTCATCACTCCAGGCGAGGGCCTGCAACTTGCGCGTTTCCCGTCCAATGAAATAGAATTGGCGTTCGGGCGGGATATCATAAACATCTTCAATATTTAGATCCACCACCACCACAGCCCTGGCACGGTATGGCGGCGGGAAGACCGCAAATACCCCCGCGGCAATCAGCGCACCGGCCAACGCGCCTGCCACCCACAACCGCCAGGATTGCAATACCCGCATCAGGGAATCGTGCGTATCAATATAGACCAAATCTTTCACAGCTTTATTCATCTGTGCCATACTCCCTTGCCTGCCTCACCCTGCTTCGCCGCCGCCAGGTGACCAGCGGGGCGAGCAGTTTTCTGAAAACATATTTTATCGTAATAATTGAGAGACGGCTGCCGCCATCCCGGTAATGGATTTGCACCATCTCATCCCAACCGCGTTCGTCTTCAGCAATTGTCTTCGAATCGCCATGCAGCCGGAAGTTGGCCCACACCCTACCGGGCAGGTAGCGCGCCTCGCTGACCGCGGTCAGCTTGAGCCAGAGATCATAGTCCATGGCGAAATACAAATTCTCATCCAGCGGACCCACCCGCCGCCAGAGATCGGCGCGCCAGAAGGCAGCCTGCTGGGGGATATGCACGTATCCTTGCCGCAGCCGGGCATGATCGGTTTGGGCCGCCGGGAAGCGCCCGATCACGCGCCCGTGTTCATCAATAAAATTGGCTTCGCCGTACACCAGCCCGACCTGGGGGTGGGCCGAGAGATATTCTACCGCCTGGGCCACCGCATGCGGCTCGTAGGTGTCATCCGAGTTCAGCCAGGCAAGGATCTCGCCTTTGGCCCGGTCAAAGCCTTTGTTGATCGCGTTAGTCTGGCCCTTATCCGATTCGGAGACCCAGTAAGCCAGTTGGTCTCCCCTGGCAGCGATCATCGCCGGACTTTCATCGCTTGAGCCGCCGTCGATAACGATGTATTCAATGTTTGGGTAGCTCTGCCCCAGCACCGAATCCATGGCGGCCTGGAGAAATCTAGACTGGTTGTAGGAGGGGGTCACAATTGAAACCAGCGGCTGTGTATCTGTCATTTTCATATCCAATCCTGGTCCCGGTAGTATCGCTGAGAGATCTCCTCAGTCAGTTCCCGCACCCGGTCGATCTCTTCTGGCTTCAACCGGTTTTGCCAGTTCTTGATATTGGTTTTGCTGTCCAGGTTGACGGAGTGGATCGATTCGAGCGGCAACTCGGTGGGGTTACCGGGATTGGTGGATTTGTGGATCGTTTCCGCTACCCCCCGGGTAAACGGCACCCCCATCGCCCGGTAGAGGGACTGGAATTCCTGTAATGGGTTCAGCGAAAGGTCCTCGTGGCGGACAATATGGAAATGCGGGTTGTTTTGCTGGAACTCCCAGACCACATGGTAGATCATCCGCCACAGCAGGCTGGCCTGGCCGATGATATCCTCCGGGTTTTTCTCTGCTTGGATCATCTCGCTGCGGAAGGGTTCCAGCCAATCGCTCATCAGCAGCGGCTGGGCGAGCAGGTCCTCAAATTGGAACGGCCAGTTCAGCCGCTTGAGGCTGCTGACAAACGCAGCCGGGTGGCGTACGGCGATGACCACCTCGCAGCCCAGCCGCCGGGAAAACCATTCTGCCGAGAAGAGCGCAAAAGGGTCTTTGAGCAGCACCTGACGCCCGCGCTTGCGTCCGATAGTGAAATTCATCCAGTCCCGCATTAACCGGCCGGCATCCTTCAAGGAACGCAAGTCGCCCAGTTCCAGCCAGGTGTGATAGCGCAATTGCATCGTCTCGTAGAAGCTGGAGAGCAGCAAATCTTCATTCTCATCACAAATATAGGTATACCAGTGCTGCACTGGCTTGCGCATCACTCCGCGGCGGTGGAGCACATTCAGCGGTTCGCTGACGTAAGCATAGTCCTTATTGGCGGCCAGCATTTTACCGACCCAGGTGGTGGAGGAGCGGTGTACCCCCGTCACCAGGATGGGGGGCAGCAGGTCATTAGGCTTTTTACGCCGCGGCTCGGGTACGGCCACAACAGCCGACGCAGCCGCATGCCCGGATTCGGCCTTCCCAGGGGCGATCAGATAGCGCCGGTAGATCAACCTACGCAGCCCGCCCAGGCCGGCAAGGCTGGCAAACGAGAACACGATCCGGTTGAGGCGGCGCAGGGCAAACTCAGGGTAGTATTTCCACACCTGGCGGTAAGCCTTCAGGGCTTTAAGCGGCTGGGCTGCATCAAGCAGGTAGTGGGCGTCAAAGCGGTGCGCGCCGCCCATGATGCGGTCATGGCCGCCTGCAATCACATCAGCCATCTTGGGCTGGGTGCTGGCCCATTCCAGGATTTTGAACGCCTCTCGGCCGAATTTCTCTGCTTGGGCCATATTCTTGGCACCAGGGTGGTAACGGGCCGCCGCCCACAGTTCGGGGACATAGCGCAGCCTGGCAATCGCGGCGATCCGCAGCCACAGGTGGTGGTCCAGCAGATAGTGATAGTCCCTGGAGAGATAGCCAGCTTCTTCCAACACGGCGCGACGCATGAACACGGTCGGCTGCCCGATGATGAAGAAGGCCAGCAGATCTTCCAGCGCAAACGGGCGGTAGCGGATTGTGTTGACATGCTCGCCGCGGGCATTGATCGAGAGCAAGTTGGCATAAACCAGCCCGGCGTCCGGGTTTGCTTCCAGGGTCTGCACCGCTTTGGCGATCGTCCCCGGGAGGTAGATATCGTCAGAATTGAGCCAGGCGATGTATTTGCCTGCCGCCCGGCGGAAGCCCTTGTTGATCGCATCGGCCTGGCCCTCATCCTTCTCGCTGACCCACCAAGCAAGCTGGTTCTGGTATTTGCGGATGATCTCCACGCTGCCATCGGTGGAGCCGCCGTCCACCACCAGGTATTCCAGGTTGGGATACCCCTGCCCCAGCACGGAGAGGAGGGTCTGCTCCAGGTAGTCAGCCTGGTTGTAGGAGGGGGTCACAATGGTGACCAGCGGAAATTGCTCAGACATCGGGGGAATTATAATGGAAATAGTAGTTTGGTAGTTTGATAGTTTTATTAGTGATCAGTCACCGAGGCAACGAGGAATGAGGAGGTCGCTAACCTGTGGTTTGGATGCAGGTCAAACTCCTGAATCAAACCGCAGGTTTGAGCATACCCCCTCCTGCCGACTATGTTGGCATCCTCCCCCTTCACAAAAAGGGGAGGACGATTAGTTTACCATGAATCACTAGATCGTTTTTACCCTTCCCTTTTTCAAGGGGAAGGGTGTCTGCGCAGCAGACGGGATGGGGTTATCCTGAGAGCACGTCCACTATCGCGCTGGCTGGTCCAAAAACAGAGGTCAGCGCGCAACCCACCAGATGCGCGCTAACATCCCGGTTGGGCTGCAGATTTTTGGTTTATTCAAGCCCAGTCAAACCTAACAAAAAGTAAATGGGAACTAAAAAGACGTAAATTGCTGTTACAAAAAAACCTGGCAGAGTTCCGACGATCTCCGCTATCGGAACTTTTTAGATGCTTGCACCTTAAACATTGGCGATCCCAAGAATTATTGCCTAACCAAAATAAATAATCCTTCGATCCATATTCAACGCATTGAAAAACTATTTTGTCTGGTTGTCATCCCTCAGAGTTGTAATGTGGATTTGAATCTGAGGTTTTGTTACAATTTACCGCACCGCAACCCCCTAATCACTCGGTGCCAGATCATCCATCACTGTCCTCACCCAAAGTAGCTATCAAACTCCACTTTAGGAAAGACATCCAACTTGCCCCCAACGGTCGCATCCACAATCCGGCGGCCGGCAGCCTCGTAAACCTGCCGCGCCCGCCTGTAAGCCAGTTCCGAGGTCTCCAGGTCGGGCAGCTGCCAGCGGAATCCCTTGCCGAAGTATTTGGGGTCAAAGTGTGATTCGTCATCCCCCTCGGAGATAACCGTCTTGTTCGGCTCGCCCTTCTGCTTGAAGGAGTGGTCCACCCCGATCAGCACTACCTCTTCAAAGCCCATGTAGTAAGCCAATTGCATGGCGACATAGGTCACCGTGGCGCCCTCCCACAGCCGGCCGCGCACGTCTGTGGCGAACTTGGGATCGTAGTAGGTGGTGTACAGGAACATCAGGTCTGCGGCGGGGGCGATGTGGGGGTGCGAGTGCCAGGAGAGGAACTTAGGCATCCTCAGGGCGCGGATCTCGCCGGCGCACTGCTCGATGACCAGGTCGTTGATCGAGACGAAGTAGCTGGTCTCAAATCCCCACTCAGGGAAGGCCAGGTAGATCCGGTTCATGCCAAAGGTATATTCATCTTTGATTTTGGAGACATCGGTGTGCTTCAGGCTGGGGCCGTTGCCGATGATCACGCAGCGTTCGCCTTTGTGCTTATCTTGATATGCCCCCAACTGCTGGATCGAAAATCTCCGCCAGGGGTGAAACGTGGCCCGGGGCCATGCTTTGGCATGTTTACCGGCAAAATAGAGCTTTCGGGCGGCATCCCAGACGGGCTGCGGCACCCATTGTTTGGCTGCGTTTCGCATGTCTTATTCTGTGCTCAGGCGGATCGTCGCCCCGCCATCCACCAGCATGGGGTGCCCGGTCATGAACGAAGATTGTTCGTTATCTGCCAGGAAGACGATCGCCGTGGCAATCTCCGAAGGCTTTCCCACCCGCCCGATGACCGTCTTGCTGGCCAGTTCAGCTTTGCGGTCTTCCAGCGTGCCGCCGGAGACATGCCCGCGGGAAAGCCCGGCTTCCAGCATGGGGGTATCGACTGCCCCGGGGAGGATCGCATTCACGCGCACATCGTCCGGGGCGAACTCGATCGCCATCGCCCGGGTCAGGGCCATCACCGCCCCCTTGCTGGCCGCATAGCTGGCGATATCTGCTGAGGTGGCTACTGCATGCACCGAGGATACATTCACCACTGCCCCTTTGCTCTTCTTCAGCAGCGGATAGGCCTGCTTAACGCTGTAGAAGATCGCCCGCAGGTTGACATCCATCAGTTGGTCCCATTCCTCCAGGGTGGTCTCGACCAGCGGTTTGGCGATCTGGATGGCGGCGTTGTTGACCAACGCATCCAGACGTCCGTACATGTGTGCCACCTGGCTGAACAGTTCGGCCACATTCTCCGGTTTGGCAATATCGGTCTGCACAAACAGGCCATCCTCGGGGAAATCAAAATCCAGCAGCTTCCGGTCCACCCCGATCACCAGCCAGCCCCGCTTTGCGAATTCCAGCACAGTGGCGCGCCCAATCCCGCCATTGGCGCCGGTCACCAGCACAATTCTTTGGTCAGTCATCCAATTGCTCCTCTATTCGAATTTGTCCTTTGAGAAATCATCCACAGGGATACCCAGCCCGATCAGTAAATTGCGGATCGTGTTCCAGTGCACCCGTTCCCAGGCCATCGGGCTTGAGTTGGAGTTGTGCGGGGCCAGCATGACATTGTCCATCTGCTTCAACGGACTGTCAGCCGGCAGCGGTTCGAATTCAAACACATCCAAGGCTGCTCCGGCGATCTCCCCATTCTGCAGGGCGGCAACCAGATCGGCTTCCTTTACAATCGGGCCGCGGGCCGCGTTGATCAGCACGGCGGAGGACTTCATTTTGGAGAGTGTCTCCGCATTGATCAGATGCACGCTGGTGGGGTTGAGATCACAATTCACGCTGACAAAATCCGCCCGGGCAAGCAGATCGTCGCGCGAGGTCATTTCTACCCCCATTTCGCGTACAAAATCGGGCCGAATCTCAATGATATCGTTCCCTAGGATTTCCATACCAAATGCTCGCGCCCGGCGGATGACCGCTTTGCCGATATTTCCAACCCCGATCACCCCCAGGGTGCACTCGCTGAGTGATCGCCCAGGTATTTTCTGCCAGCTACCCGATTTGATCGCCGCATCCATCCAGGGAAGTTGACGGGCAAAAGCCAGCAGATAGCCCATCACGCTGTCTGCCACCGGCAGAGTAAAGGCATTCGGCGTATTCACTACCATCACACTCAGGCGGTCAGCGGTTTCCTTATCAATCGAATCGATTCCCGTGCCCCATTTAGAGATCACTTTCAGCCGCGGCAGGCAGGCCTTGATGACCCGCTCGGAATAGCGGTCGTCCCCACAGATCGTGCCGTCAAACTGCCCGGCATATACCAAGATTTCTTCCTCTTCCAGCCGCTCTACCACCGAGGCTTGGATGATTTCCAATCCGTAATATTCCAACACCGGGCGGAAGCGGTCAATGGACGGGATCATGTAAGGGGCGGAGAAAAGCACGCGTAATTTTTCGGTCATACAGTTGATCCTTTCTACTCTTTGCTGCGCTGCTGCAGCAGCAGATCGACGATGGTGAAATCCAGTTCTTCATCGATGTCCAGCGCCTCGGCAGCATCAATCTCAAACATCCGAGGGACGTCGCCGATCCGGTGGTTGCGCCGCGCCAGGTTCTGGCGGGTGAACAGGTAAATGCACGAGTTCTCCTCGTAGACCGGTGACAGGTCCTGGGTGCGCAGCAGCTCATCCGGGTTGTGATTGACCGCCGCGCCAGTCTCCCAGTAAAGCCTGGTCTGCCAGCGGGTGACTGAAAAAAGTGAATCGTATTTATCCCGCTGGCCCAGAAAGGTCTGAATCGCCGCGGAGATCGTCCCCGCCTTCAGCAGCGGGTTGGTGCTGTGCGTTTGCAGGTAGTAGTCGGCCTCCACCTGGGCGGTATCGTGCAGCAGGATCGCATTCATCGGGATCATCCCGCCGCGCAGTTCCTCCGGGCGCTCGATCACCATTACGGCGGGGTAATTCTGCCGCAGACCCGCCATGATCGTGGGGCTGTCGGTGTCCACCACCACCCGGTCGATCTCCGGGCAGGAGAGCAGCGTCTCGATGATATGGGCATACATCGGCTTGCCGGCCATCAGGCGGTAATTCTTGCCCGGCACGCGCTCCGAATCATGCCGCATGGGTACCAGGGCTACAATTTTGGGTTGATTTTCTGCCATATTGCTCTACCTCAATCACTCCTGATTGTACCGCGGGTGATATGGATGTAGATGATCCAAAACGGTCGTACTAAGGTTTGTCAGAGTACCCGCCAACCCGATCCCTGCGGAGCCGGAGGAGGGGATTGTGATTGCTGTTTCGAACACTACGAAAGACTGATGAGCATGCAATCTGAGGACTTTCTTGACCAATAATTGAAACCACTTGCTTAATAGTCAATCCGCTCCACATTCCGTTCTGCCGGTTTCTTCTCCGATAAGATCCCCGGCGGATAATAGAACTGCTGGATCATCGTAAAATCGACATCCCCGGAGTGGCGGTAGCCGCGGTAGGTGCCCCAGTATTGCAAAATCCGGAACCAGAAGATGCTGGCCCAATGATTTCCCAGCACACCGTCCCGCCGGGCCTGGAGCAGATCGGAGGACACCGTGCTGGATGCCAGCCGGAAGAAGTTCCACAGGCTGAAGGTGCTCTCCGGCAATATCTGCTTCATGGCGATCGCTTCCCGGCGGTAACGGTTATACACCTGGGCCGGTTTTTCATCATGCAGGTGGATGATCTCTGCCTCAGCGGAGTAGGCAATCTTGTATCCCTGCTCGAAGGCCCAGCTGCCCCAGCCGAGGTCTTCCAGACCGGTAAGCTGCTCATTATAAGGGTGCTGCTCCCACAAGCTCTTGCGGATGGCGGCATTGGCGTTATGGCAGTATGCGTGCCCCTGGCTGGGGAGGGAATAGTCCGGGAAGTACTGCTTGAACCACTGGTGTTCGGAATACTGGTTGGTTTCGCCGCCGCGCTGTTTGCCATAGCTGATCGCAACCCCGGGGTCTGCCAGCGGTTCGATCAGTTTTTCCAGCCAGTCGGAGTAGACTGGGTAGCAATGGGCACTGATCATGGCGATGAAATCGTGCGAAGCAGCAGCAATCCCCCGGTTCAGCGAGCGGCCAAAGGAGAACTCCTTTGGCCTGATATTGACCAGCTTAACTCCAAATTCCCTGGCAATCTGCACGGTGCTGTCGGTGGAGCCCGAATCCACCAGGATGACCTCCACCACCGGCAGGGACTGCTGCCGGATGCCGTTCAGCAGCCTGCCGATATGATCGGCCTCGTTGAAAGCACGGATGACCACCGAGCAGGAGCGCGGTTTCTCCATCACCAGTCCAGATCCTGTTCGTAGCCCAGACGGATCAACAGGTCGCCGGCGATTTTTTTGAAGAGATCGATGTGTTCCTGGGTAAATTTATCCTGCCATCCGCCTGCTTTTCCACTGCGGAAAGTGGGAGAACTATTGGGGTCTATCACAGCAGCCAACTTCTCAACGGCTTCATCCCGATCCCCATGATAGGCAAAGCCGCGGGCAATGGCATGATCCAGCACCCGGTGGAGGCTTTCTTCTCGCCGGGTGAGAAAATCCTCAAAGTGCAGGGTGAGGATCTCTGGACGGTTAAACCAGCCAAGATATGGCTCAAATCTATCGGTCACATCAGGGAAGTAGATTTCCCCCAGCTGCAGGCCGGTGATGCTGATCTTAAGCCGTTCCTCGTAACTCTCCAGCTGGTTATAGTAGCCGCGCAGGGAATGTTTGGCATTCCCCCCAGTGACATAATAGGCATGCGAGACAACCACATCGCGCGGGTCTCGCAAGATGAAGTACGCTGCCATCCCCGGTCTGCACAAGGCCTCAACAATCAGCGGATCGGCGTGCAGGTGGCCGTAGCCGATATCTCCCGGACCCAGCCGGTTGATCTGGCGGAGCAGGGTCTTCATTGAAAATGCCGCGCCGGTGCGCCCCTTGAACATCGTGATTGCCGGCAGACGGGTGTCGATGAACGGGCCTAGCCGGGTGAATCCGGCTAACACCTGGGTGAGCAAATGGGTGCCCGACTTGGGGAAAGAATTAGCGAAAAGGGCAGGCAAATCAACCCGCAGGTCAGCCTGGCGGTCGGTCATCCGGCGCAGCCGCCAGCGCACAATCCGGGCGGTGTCTTTGATCGGCTTCTTCACAGTTTCCTCGTGTGTGGATCAGTCGGCTGCCGGGTACGGCTTAAGCTGACCAGGTCTTTCTCTGAGAATTGGGCAATGATCTCCCAGACTGCCTGGAAGGGGATTCCCAGCTGGTTAGCGATCTCGGCCACGGTGTGGGTGCCGTCGCAGCGCTCCATGATCTGGAACAGGCTGCGGTGGCCCTCCGGGTTATCGCGGTAATCGATCCAGATGCCATACCCTGAGGCGAACACCTCGCCTTTGAAGTGATTGACCACATACGCATTCTGATCAAAGGCCAAAACCATCGCCAGCACGGTATCCCGGGCAGCCTCCAGCCGCGCCTGGGAGACAATCGCTGGGGTATCGGCGCTGGAGTGGTATTCCGGGTAAGGGCGGTACATCGACTCGAGCAACTGCGGATGTTCAACCCGCGAGAGGGAGAGCATCGGCACGCGCACCCCTGGGGCGTTGAACTGACGTTCGTCGTTGTTGATAATCGTACGGTATGGGCCGACGAACCCCTGCGGATCCACGCCTCGCAAGGCGGCGGTCAGCGCCTGGTCGGACTGGCTCTCCGGCATAAAGGACTGCTGCAGCGCCAGACCGGAATCGTTGCCCAACATTTCCAGGAACAGCCCGCCCACCATCTTCGGGATCAGGTCTTCGTGCTGGCTGAGATAAGCAACCGAGCCGATCGTTTCCGGCAGGATCAAAAACCGGTAGGTGTAATGCGGCTTTTTCCTCTCCAGCAGGCGGCGCATCACATCCAGCCCAACGACCACGCCGCTGAGGTCGTCATTGACCTGCGCCGGGTGGCACAAATGGGCGGCCAGTATGAAGCTGTCTTCCACCTCGCCTGGCACGATCACTTCTCCCACCTTGAGGGTGCCCGGCTCAAAGCTGGTGCGGATCACCACCCGGTATTGGTCTTCGTCCAGGGCGCCGCGCTGTTTCTGCGTCAGGCACAGGCCCCACTCACGCTGGTAATACTTAAAAACAAAGGGGATCAGGTCGGGATCATATGGGTGAACATGCAGATGCTCCAGCAGTTCTTCCCGCCCCACCACACCCTCAAAGGGCAGCGAATAGGAAACCACGTGCAAGGGATGATCGGCCCGGTCGATCATTCGGCGCCCGTCGAGTGTCTCCAGATAAGCTTCGTGGCAAGTCCATTTCTCCGGCACAGTCCACGTCCAGGCCGGCATCCCGGAGGGGTATTTGTGGATCGTCATCGGCGCTTCTTCTGCCAGCCGTTGCAGCGCCTGGTCATATTCATCTGAGACCAGCTCGCGCGCCAAGTACCACAGCTCGTCAATCAGTCCCATCATCGTGCTCATCCGGCCTCCTCCGGTTTGTTGGTCACAAAGCGCCAGGGGTCTGCCTTGAGCAGCTCAGTGGTTATATCTACAAAGTCACGCAGGCGGCAGGTGGCAATCTTGCCGTAATTGAGGGGGACTTCCCGCCACAGGCCGCGCTGTTTCATTACAGATTCAATTTCAAAGATCTCCAGTTTGGCGTCAATCTGCATATCCCGCACGTACATGCGGTAGCAGACTGGCTGCCATTCTCCATTGCGGAGAATATTCCCGTGAAAATCTTTCCAATAGCGGTAGGGCACGCCGGTGCGCTGCTCGCTGTAATGCAGGGCGGAAACCGCCTGGATATTGGCCCCCAGGAGCAGCAACTTGTCATCCATTTCCAGCATCTTATCAACCGCTGAACCATCATCGAAAGCAGAGGGTGTATCCAGGGAGGCCAGTTCCTCCGCCCGGGCGCCGATCAGGGCAAAGGACTGCATCGGATGGGTGGTGCGGTGGGAGCGGGGATCCAGTCGCACCAATTCAGAGAAAGCACCCATCCCAATCGAAGGGGCAGTCGCCGGGTTGTAGTCCTGGCCGCGGGCAAAGCTGAAATTGAAAGTCGGCACAGCCACCCGCCCCTCTGAATTGAAGAACCTAATGACCTCATCCAGCGCTTCCAGGTACATGCCCACCCCGTCAGATGGACGCCCCAAGAATTGCAAGGCAGAGTGCACCAGCAGGCCATCGCCTCTGGAAATGCCCGCTGCCTTCAAACTATCCATCACTTGCTGGCGGCTAACCTCTTGCATCTTTATATCTATCGTAATCGTCCCACAGCAATCGGGCCTGGCGCAGTTCGAGCTTGAAGCCCATACTTTCATACAGCTTCCAGCTGGGGTCATTCTGGGCCAGCACCTGGATCTCGATGGAGTGCACGCCCTGCATGCGCAGCCAGTCCAGGGCCAGCTCGGAGAGCTTGCGCCCGATGCCCAGCCGACGGCCTTTATCTTCGATCCACATATCGCTGAGAGTGCCGACCATCACGCCGCCCCAATACGGGGGCACGCGCTTGATCCGAGAAAGCATGAAACCGACAACCTGACCTTCAATCTCGGCAATGTGCACCAGGGCAAATTTGCCGTACAGCCGGGAGAAAGAATCCAGCCAGGCCTGGCCGACATCTTCAGGTTGGGGCAGTCCCAGGTCGATCTCGCGGAAGAAGGTATCCAGTTTTTCGTAAAAGCCCTTGATCACCGGGAAATCCGCTTCGGTTCCTACCCGGTAGCTGACCTCAATCGCGGCGTTCATTTGATCCAATCCCTGACTACCTGAGGCCATTTGCTTTGGTCAAATCCGAACTGGGACAGGAAGGCATACACGATCCGCTCCAGGCCGAAAGCGGTGCACCCGGTGTGGATCGGCCCGCCATCCGGCAGGGTGATACCCAGGTGCCGGCCAAAGAAATCCTGGTGGTAGTTGTAGGAGCCCACCGCCAGGGTGCTGTTCTTGAAAGGCAGCTTGGCTCTGATCTCGTATTTCAATTGGAAGGCAGTCTGGAAGGCAACCTGCTTGCGGAACTCGCCGACAAAGAAGGGATCATTGGCGGTCTCCACGTGGTACACCAGGCCGATATCTTCGAAGATCTTCTCCATCAACTGGCGGGATTTTTCCCGGTTTTCCAGTACAAAATCCTTAGGTCCGACGAAGATCACCTCGCGCATGGTGAAGTTCCACAGGCGTTCCATCGAAGTCAGGTTGGTGGATTCGTAGCGGAAGCAGTGCCCCACTGCAGTGGCGATCAGTTTGCCGTCCGGCAGCGGGTGATCGGCCAGGGAGAAGTACAGGTGGTAGCAAACTGCCGGGGAATTGAGCATCTTAAATCTGGAAAAGCTCTCTGCCGGGGCATTCAGCCCATCCTCTGTATAATGCGCTTCATGGGCAAAATGGTTGATCACATCCAGGTCTTCGCGCAGGTGAGTGGCGAAGGTCAGGGAATGCGGGAAGGCGCTGAAATAGTCCACCCGGTCGAGCATTTTTGCAGAGATTAGGGTGGGAAAGCGGTAGGGTTTGGCCTCAAATTCGTCCGCCAGCATCAAAAAGCGGCTTTCAAAGAAATCCATCAGCCGGGTGACCAGCGGTCCGAACACGAAGACACCCGTCTCCTCTTCATAAACCTCGGCGCTGGCTCGCAGCACTTCCATCGGATCACGGTCATAATAAGTCGGCCTGGCGGAATGGTCTTCCAGAACCTCCACTTTGGGCTGGATAGCACCGCGGGCCATTTCCTCTACCACGTGCTGAATTTTTCCTGCGATATTGGCCTTCTTGTCCTCACTGGCCTTGCGGTGCAGGGCAAGCGTGATCAGACTGCCGTCCTCGCTGATCTCCGCCTGGGCAATCAACTCGTCCACATAGGCCAGTTTTGACCTGATCTGCCCGACGAGATGGTCGGGGATAGTAACAACCGGGGTGATCTCAAGTTGCTCACTCATGGCGGGCCTCGATATAAGAACAAATCGCCGGGATGCTGACCAGTTCGGTGATCGTATCAGCGGTGATCTCCACGCCAAAAGCCTTCTCCAGGGCGACCATCACTTCCATGTGCCCCATCGAATCCCACTGCGGCAGGTCGCCGAATTGTGTTTGCGGGCCGATCTCTCCAGCTCCAACGCGCAGCGCCTCCTGCAGCACGGCCTGCACTTGCTCTGATAAGGTTTTTTGGGTTTCCATGACTATCTTCCTCCTGCTAACCAGCCAGCGGCTTTACTTTGCAGACCCCCACCGGTACGTACTGCGGGTCCCAGACACCCCAGGGCATCCCTCCTTCACCGCGTTGGAAGTAAAACTTTGCCAGACCTTCTTTGAGTTCAGTTGAATGCCTTAGGTCCTCGAAAAGTGCCGGTAACTGGTCATAATTTGAGATCACATCAGCGTCCAGCCCAAAGTGAGCTTTTAAGCTGGCTTCGCAGTAGGTCCAACCAGATGAAGGCTGGTGGTACTGGTCCTGGCTGCCGCTGGTGGACAGGGTGGCGACCAGCCTGCCGCCAGGCTTCAGCACCCGCATCAACTCGGCCACCACTTGTGGCAAATCTTCTGGGAGGTTATGCTCCAATGCAGAGACCGCTACAACGGCATCCATGGAATTGTCTTCAATCTTTTTGAGGTTCTTCAGATCTTGCTGGTAGATGAGCACTTTGCCGCTGCCCGGCGCAATCGACTTGCCCGCTGGGAAGAATACCAGGTCGCGAACAAACTCCCGCACTTTGCGGTCAAGATTTCCTTCCCGTTTTGCCAAGCGGAAAAGTGTTTTGGCTGGAGATGCCAGGTCCTCCGGAGTAAATCCTTCGATCTGACAATACTTTCTGAAATGGAGCGGCAAATATGCCCGGCTGACCCGGTCGACGCTGACCACGTTAATTCCTTTGGAAGCCAGGAAAAACTGGATCACCCCTCTACCCGCGCCAGCATCCAGAACATTGGCCAGCGACTCCAGATCGAGGCACTCAATAATCCAGACCAGATCAAGTAGATAATGCCAGCCAAATTCCACCCGCATTTGGGCGGCAATTTGCTTCATTTCATTAACCAGAGTTTTATTCTCAAGCAGTGAGACCGAGAGGATTTCCAGCCTATCATCAGTTGCCATAGTTACGCTCCAGCTTGATTACCGGCAGATCACTCCGAATACCGGCAAGCAGAGATTGTACTGCGGGATCATCCTGCTCATTCAGTTCGGCGACATCAAAAGATTTCAAGCGCACAAACCCCGGAAGAGTATGCGACCCTAAATAACGATCGAAAGGAATTGATACGCGGAAGTTCTGGTAATAGACCAGGGCACGCGCCACTTGGAGGAATTGTTCCGGCAGTTCTACCTGTTCGGCCGCCAACAGTTCCGCTGTTTTTTGGGTGAATTCCTGGGCATTTTGGGGAGAGATCACAACGGGATATTCTGAGTACCAAGCCCAGCCAGCACAGACAGATAATTTTCCCAGGAGGACAGCTTCCAGAGCAATGGAGGAGTTGTAGGCCAGCACAAATTTAGACTGTCTGATCAGATCGTAGGAGCTGACAAATTGCAGCGGCGGTATGAAGATCAGATTAGGCAAGTCGGCGGCCCCGGTTTCTTCCACCCAATCCTGCACGGTTTCTTTGCTTTTCTTGGTTGAGTTTGGCCGCAGTTCATCAGGGTGGGCGCGCAGCACAAATAAGGTCTCGGGGTGCGCCCTGACCACTTCCAGGATCGCATCCAACCAGGCAAACATATGCTCAAAAGCCGTGTTGGCGTGTGCCTGGCTGGTATCAAAGATCACATTGGTGAAAATCGGCACCACCTGTTCGTAGGTTTTTAATTTTTCTTCAATGCTTGCCGGAAAGCCTTCCATATTCTGCCAGAATTTTACCCCTGCCATGCTGAAGCTTCCCTGGAATCGTTTTTCCAGGTATGCATCCAGACGCCGATTTTCTTCTTCGGTCAGGGTCTTCTCTTCCTCGGTGAGGTAAATTTTGCGCGCTGTGGCATCCTCGGTGGTAAAGAAGGCGGTATACGGCTGGTAGCCGGTTTCGTGCGAGATCACCTTGATACCTCGCTGCCGGGCTAAATAACGGACGATCGCTTCGGGGAACATCTGCCCATTAAAAACCAGCACCAGATCGGGTTTTTCCCGGTCGGCGAGGGCTGCAAATTCCTTGCCAACGTGATAGGTTGAGAGGATGAATTCCCGGAAGAGAAGCAGGGTGGTTTCATCTTCCTCAAGATGATGGCGCCTCATGCGCCAACGGAGGGAGGGGAGCACAATTTCACCCAGCGGCAGGTCTTCAAAGACGAAATTCATCATCTCTGCAACTGATTTTCCAACCAGGGCATTGCTAAGGTCTTCGTCGCGTTTGTATTCAAATCCCGCTATCTCACTACCGCTATAGAGATGATGTGAAAATGCCGCGCACAACTTGCAGGGCGGCTGGATATAAGGGTGATTCTCGGATGAGCCCAATACACATCGGCTCATCCCGCCCTGGCAGACAAAATGGATCACCCGCCAACCAGACAGGCGCAGCCCCCAGGAAGAGAGCAGTGAGAAAGCCGCATTCAGGCTGAAATTTGCCAGCCGGGTGCTGGCATTGAAGACCACTACCGTACCGGCATCCTGGCTTAGCGCGGATTCACCGCTCTCAATCTCTTTGGCTATCGCACCAAACCGGTCAATATTCACCAGCTTGTCCCGGCGCAGGCGATATTCCTCCCGGATTTTTTTAATCAATTCAGAGATTCGGCTCATCCCTGGTTTCCTCTATTTTCCTCGGGGCGAACGCCAATTGCTGCGGCGCAGCTTGGAGAGGGAAGGGATCTCACTTTCGTAGATCACTTTTTCCCCGGTACCCAGGGCGGCCTCGGTGGTGCGAATGTACTTAACCAGCTTATTTAACCCGCCTGGTTCAACCGAGGCAGCCTGGTCACTGCCCCACAAGGCCCGGTCGAGGGTGATATGCCTTTCGACCATGCAAGCGCCCATTGCAACTGCCACAGCTGAAGGTACCAAACCAACTTCATGCCCAGAATAACCCACCGGCACAGTGGGGAACATCTCTTGCAAGGTCCGGATCATTTTCAGGTTCAGTTCATCCGGCTCACAGGGGTAGGCGCTGGTGGTGTGGGTGATGATCAGGTTGTCGGTTCCTAAGAAGTCCACCGCTTTTTGAATCTCATCCACCGTAGACATTCCAGTCGAGAGGATCACCGGACGGCCGGTTTCCTTGATGGCTTCCAGCAAAATCCGGTCAGTCAGCGATGCCGACGCCACCTTATAACACACCGGAGAAAAGTCTTCCAGGAAGTCCACCGATTTTTCATCCCAGGGAGAGGCAAACCAGATCAACCCCTTTTCTTTGCAGTAGCGGTCAATCTCCTGGTAGTCATCGATGCCAAATTCCACTTTGGTGCGGTAATCCAGGTAGGAGATATAGCCCCAGGGGGTCTCACGCATTTTGCTTTTCTGCTCTTCCGGCACACACAACTCAGGAGTTCGCTTCTGGAATTTCACTGCATCCACGCCAGCCCACTTGGCCACATCGATCAGTTGTTTGGCAATCTCCAGGTCGCCGTTGTGATTGATCCCGACCTCAGCGACAATAAATGTGGGATGTCCATCTCCAACCAAGGTATTTCCAATCTTGACTTCGCGCTTCATTTCGCATTCTCCTTCAACGAGTAATTTTCCAGAATCAAATCACACAATTCCCGCACCGCGCCGAAGCCGCCGGGTTTACTTAACACCAGATCAGCATACGGCAGCACATCGGGGTGGGCGTCCGCCACGACCGCAGCACAGCCAACCAGCCGGAAGCACGGCAGGTCATTGACATCATTACCGAGGTAGATCACATTCTCCCCTGATACACCTCTCTCAGCCAGCAGGTTTTTCAGCACTTGCCCTTTGGCTTCCACACCCTGATAAACGGGAAGTTCCATTTTCTTGCAGCGGGCGGTCACCACCGGATTGGTCTCAGTAGAGAGCACGATGGACTCAACCCCGGCGTTCTTCAGCAGGGAAATACCCATGCCATCCTCACGGCTGGCGGCGATCTGCTCTATCCCGTTCTGGTCCACCCAGACGCGGTTATCGGTGAACACGCCATCAAAGTCGAAGACCACCAGGTCCAGCCTTTCCGGCAAGCCGAAGGCGCGCTTTTGCGGCCGCACCACTTCCAGCCCGCCATAGCGGATCAGCCATTCTGCCTGGCTCCAGTCATTGGGGGTATCAATATCCACGGTGTAGCGCGGGTCCATTACCAGCGGGAGGATCACATCGCCGGTCATCGAGTTTTTCTCCAGCAGGGTTGACGGGCGGATAATATCCAGGTGGCCGGTCTGCCAGTAGGTAGGCGGCAGCTGCTGGCGGGGCGCATTGTACGGCTCCGAGATGTGTTTCAATGTCAGCAGGGCAGACATCTCACCCTGCTGGTTGATGCGCCACATCTTATGCGGATTTTGCCCGGAGGGAACCACTGCCCGCAGGGAATCTGCATCCGGGCGCGCCTGCAGCAGACGGATACCTTGATCGACGCAGCCGGGCGGGCGCACCGGGGTGGTCGGACGGAGCTGCACCACCATCTCGGGGAGGTAACCTTCCGCTTGTCGGAACCACGCCAGGGCATGCACAAACACCGGTAAATCGGGGGTGGTATCCTGGGCAAATTCTGCCGGGCGGATGAAAGGCGCCTCGGCCCCAAATTCTTGCGCCACGGCAGCAATCTCCTCATCATCAGTGGAGACAATCGTGCGCGTCACCAGATCAGACTGCAAGGCAGCCGCGATGCTGTAGGCCAGCAGCGGATAACCGGCAAACGGCAGAATATTCTTCCGCGGGATGCTTTTAGAGCCGCCTCGGGCGGGAATCACTGCCAATATTTCGCCTACTCTGATCTCAGCCATCAGGTCCGACTCCTCTGTTACCAGGCCGTCCAGCCGCCGTCCACAATCAGGTTGCTGCCGGTCATATAGCTGGATGCATCTGAGGCCAGAAACAGCAAGGCGCCGTTCATCTCGTGCTGTTCTGCCATGCGCCCCATGGCGGTGCGGTATGAATAAGCCATGGTAAATTCCGGGTCGTGGTTATTGTACACCCCACCGGGGGTAAGGGCATTGACCCTAATGTTGCGGGTGCCGTAATAAGTTGCCAGATATTTGGTCATCCCGATCACGCCCGATTTGGTCACCGTATAAGTTACCGGCTTGTACTTGGGCGGCTCGCCTTTCCGCTGGTAGAGTCTTTGGTCTGGCCCAACGAGGCCATAAGTGGAACACAGGTTGATGATCACACCTTTGCGCTGCTCCAGCATCGGCTTGACCGCGGCCTGCGAGCACAGGAACATGCCGGTCAGGTTGACATCCAAAGCCTGCTGCCAGCCATCCAGCGGGAAAGTCTCAAAGGCATTCGCCCCCTGGCTGCCAACGCTGTCAGGGTCAAATTTGGGGTCAAGCGCGGCGCTGTTGACCAGAATATCCAGCCGTCCAAACGATTTCAACGTTCTGGCGGTCATGGCGGACACAGAATCAGAGTCGGCAATATTGGTGGGGATGGCAAGGGCTTTACCGCCCTGCTCCATGATCTCAGCGGCAACTGATTCAGCCTTTTCAGCGTTGATATCCACAACTGCCACCGCAGCGCCGGCCTCGGACAGGGTCAGGCAGAACTGCCGCCCCAGCAGGCCTGATCCGCCGGTGACCACCGCCGCCCGATCCCTCAAGCTGAACATTTCTGGCAACGTATTCATGTCAATATCCTATTTGGGGCGGGCAAGGGCTTGCACCCGACACCCGCCCCAGTAATTTACTACTTTTGCAAGAAACCCCTGTCATGCAGGTACTCGACGATCTGGAAGGCGCACTCCTCAGGGGAGCGGTCTACAGTGTCAATGCGGATCTCAGGATCGCGGGGAGCCTCATAGGGATCATCGATCCCAGTGAAGCCCTTGATCTCGCCGGCCCGCGCTTTGGCATACAGACCTTTGATGTCGCGCACCTCGCAGACCTCCAGCGGGGTATCCACATACACCTCGATGAAGCGGTCGTGGCCGATCATGCCCTTGACCTCGTTGCGGGTCTGGCTGTAGGGGCTGATTGCCGCACAGATCACCGTGCCGTTGTGGCGGGCGATCTCGGAGGCCACGAACCCAATGCGCAGGATGTTGATATCCCGGTCCTCCTTGCTGAAGCCCAATCCCTTGGAAAGATGGGTGCGGACGACATCGCCGTCGAGCAAAGTCAGCTGGCGGCCGCGCTCGAGGAGCATGGGGGTCAGCGCCTCAGCGATGGTGGACTTGCCCGATCCGCTCAAGCCGGTGAACCATAGACAGAAACCGCGACGGTGCTGGGGCGGGTTGACCTCCATCAGAATTTCAGCCGTCTCCTTGCGGGTGAACCACTCAGGGAGCAGTTTGCCCTGGGCGAGGTAGTCCTCGCGCACTTGAGTACCGGAAATATTCATGACCCTGGCGTCTTCCGGCACCTTGTCTGCTTCTACGTACACCTGCTCGTCGGCCAGGTACACCATAAATTGGAACGGCACCATCTTCACGCCGACTTCTTCTTCATGTTTGGAAAGCAGTTCCTGGGCATCATATGGGCCATAAAAGGGCTTACCTTCACCATCCAGTCCGGGGCCGGCATGGTCGCGGCCAACGATGAAATGGTTGGCACCGTAGTTGCGGCGGATGATGGCATGCAGCACCGCTTCGCGCGGTCCAGCCATGCGCATCGCCAGCGGCAGCAGGCTGAGGACAGTCTTGTCCTTTTCATAGTAGTTGTCGTACAGAGCTTTGTACACTCGGCAGCGGGTGTAGTGATCCACATCGCCGGGCTTGGTCAGCCCGACCACCGGGTGGATCAGCAATGCCCCGCCGATCTTGTCAGCAGCCCGTTTGGTCAGCTCTTCATGGACGCGGTGCATCGGGTTGCGCGTCTGGAAGGCAACTACATTGGCATGGCCCAATTCTTCCAGCAGGGCGCGCACTTCCGCCGGGGTGCGGCGCAGTTCGACAAAGTCATTGTAGGGCGGCAGGTTGACGACCTTCAATTCGCCGGAGATGTAAGTGTCTCCCCAGCGCACCATCTCGGCAGCCAGGGGATGGCGGGGATCGGTGCTGCCCAGCACGTTGCGGGCTTCTTCCTTCCAATCCCACTTGTAGGCCTCTTCGATCTTCATCACTGCAATCACGTTGTTACGCACATCCCGCAGGACGATCTTCTCAGTGCCTGCGGGGATCTCATCCATATCCACCGGCAGGGTGATCGGTATGGGGAAGAGGGTGCCGTCCGCCAGGCGCATGTCTTTCATCACACTGCGGTAATCATCCTCCCCCATGAAGCGGTCTAGGGGAGAAAAGCCGCCCGTGGCCAGCAGTTCAAGGTCATTCAGCGCTCGGGCTGAGATCTGGATATAGGGCAGCTTGGAAGCTTCTTTGAGCAGATTTTCCCGCTCCTGGCCTTCGATCACCAGATTGACCAGCTTCCCGCCGTAGGGGCTAATCAATTCTTCTTGTTTTATTTCTACTGTCATTGAAATTCTCCTTGTATTCTCTGCTCAAACAGTTTTTGATGCAGTTTTATTCGCTAGATTGGAGATCGAGATAGGCTCAATCCCAGCCCCACATGATACCACGAAGTGCCTGTAAGAGGCAGGTGGGTTTCTCTTCGGCATATCTTCACTTCCCCAGCAAAACCAGCCTCTTTTCTTCCGCTGACTGATGTGCCGCCAGAGCCAGTTCCAGGGCAGCGATGCCGTCATCCAGCGTACAGAATGGCGCTGCCGTTCCCTCCACCACCTGTAAAAAATGCTTCATCTGGGCGCTGAATAGATCATCGCGCTGGAAGCCCACCGGCAGGGGGTGCTGCTCCCAGAAAGTGGTTTCGGCGCGGTAGACTTCCAGCGCCGTTCCGGCGTTATCCCAACGCAAGGTGCCCTCCGTGCACACTATCTCCAGCTGGTGCCGGGGCGGGCGCTGGGTGTAGTTCAAGTGTACGCTGCCGACCACGCCAGAACCAAAGCGCAGCCCGATTTCGGCCGTATCAACCACATCCAGTTCAAGATCAGTGTACTGCCCAGCAAATGACCATACTTCCTGCACCGCACCCAACAACCAGTGCAGATAATCCAGCGGGTGGGTCAGGGTGAGGATCACCCCGCCGCCCAGGTCCCGGCGGGCGCTGTAGCTGGCGCGGTAATCTTCCCAGGGATGCCAGGCCGGCAGGTATTCCCCCCAGTGGGCGCGGAATGAGACTGGCCGTCCCACCAACTCTGTTTGCAGGAGCTCTGCAATCCGGCGCAGACCAGGGTGGTAGCGGAACTGGAAGCCCACCAGGATGCGGACGCCGCTTTTCTGTGCCGCTCTCTTCAGCTTGTCCAATCCCTCCAGGGAGTGAGAAACCGGTTTCTCCAGCAGAATATGACAGCCGGCTTCAGCCGCCGGGATGGCGACATCCAGGTGCAAGGCGGTCGGATTGGAGACGATCACCGCGTCAGGCTTATGCGCCAAAGCAGCCTGCAGATCAGTCTCCACCGGGATACCCGCCAATTCATCATCCGGCAGGGTGCTGCGGTGCGTGCGGTACAGCAGCAGGTTATCCTGCCCCAGGGCTTTAAGGTGGCGCAGGTGACGGCGGCCAATCGATCCTAATCCCGCGATCATAAATTTCATCCTGCGATCACTCATTGCCTACCACTCCAGATCCTTTTCATAGCCGCAGCCGATCAGGGCCTGCCCGGCAATTTCCTTGAAGATTTGACGGTCTCGGGAGGTGAACAGCTCTCGCCATGAACCGTGTTTGCCCTTCTCCAGCGGCTTCACCAGATCAGCTGCAACTTCTTTTTGATAATCGGCATCGGGGTTGTACTCCATCTCCTGGGCAATCGCTCGATCCAGCCCTGCCGGGTCTGCCCCCAGGAATTCCCATACTTTTGAAATCGTCTCATATGGCTGGTTGAGCAAGTCTTCATATTTCAAGCTGTAAAAACGATCACCGTAGACCGCCCTCCCCTCCCGGGATGTTTCGGTCACATTGGCAGCCCAGTCACCAGACATATCCCGGATACGTTTTTCAGTGAAAATTGAACGCGTCCCGGACAAAAAAGGTGCTGGATCAGCTGCAAATTCATCCCTGATGCGCAGGTTCTCCGCTGAAAGGCGATGAGGAGAATTGATGAAATTCTGGAAGCGTTGAGAAACCAGGGCATCCCGGCCATCCCGGATGATAACCACCACTTTTGCCTCGGGATAAAACAGACTCATTTGCATAATCGCCCGGCTGTTCATCAGTACATTCGGGCTTTTATCACCCACGATCCGGGCACCCTCCCGGCGGGCATCCCGTTCGAGGATATAATCCGCCATGGCCCGCAGTGCGATTGTAGATAAATCTCCACCCCTGTTCCAGCGGTTGCTGGGCCGGGCTAGCCATTCTCGGACAGCGGGATCAGCCGCCATCCCGCTCAACAGCGGCGGGCGGGTGAAGAAATGCGCCTGGTAATTACAGTGGACTTCCGGGTGCAGACGGATCAGCCGGGTCAATAGAGTTGTCCCCGAACGGGCAAAACCCAATATAAAGAATTTATCCATTGGGAAAAACGTCTTGATCTCAGCAAGCTCTTCCGGGCGGACCTGCGCCAAATCCGGCGGCTCTGCCTTCTCCAGACGGCCGTAACGGGCGACCTGCATGACCAATTTAATTCGTCTTCCAATTAGGTTCAAATTTTTCACAATCGCTGTCCTGTCACCCGCTACCTCGGGTGGCGGATGTCATAGATCAAACCTTTCAGCCGCCAATACCATCCTGCCAGCCTGTTCCTGAGATTTATCGAGATCTCATCCCGGTAACCTATCTGCCGCCGATACTTCCGGGTTGCTGCCTGGATGATACCAGCCTCTCTCGCAGTCAAGGTTTCTTTCCAGCGGCCCACCGCCGCCGGGCTGATTTCATTAAATTGATCCTCAAACATCGAGTTGCCAGCCCACAGGTCGCCTGCCCGGGTAGGCCTGCGCAGAATTTCATCGTCATTGATTCCAAGGAAGCCGCACATCTCCGGCAGGATCTCCTCTGGCCGATTGACCAGGTCTTCATAGCGGAGAACCCAATACCGCTCCTCTCCGTACTGGGCTTGATTCCGGAATCCGGCGGAAACAGACCGGTTCCAATGCGCTGAAAACTTTCCTGGAGACCAGCTCTCCTGTTTCCGCTGGTAAGAGGCGTAATTGTCTCTCGGGTCTCGCACGATATGGATGCATTTCGCTTGCGGCCACCAGGCAAAGATTCGATCGGCGAAATATTCATTATTCGGGGTTTTCTCCACCCAGCCGGCCAGCGCCTCTGGCTGCGAACCAACCGACTCCGCGAAGGACTGCACCGCAGTCCACAGCACATCCCCGTGATGCCGGAGGCCTTCAGTCCGCAGCAAATCCCTAAATCTATCCTTTACCGCATCATACGAAATGAAGCTGTAATCCCGATCAGGGAAGCCGGCCTGGTGCGCGGGCGGGTTCTCCCGAGTCCATGCAAAGATGTGGATCAACTCGTTCTCACCCAGTTCGATCAACTGCTCCACAGACATCCCTTCGGCTTTGGGCAGGAAATTGCGGAAGAAGCGGCTCTCCTCCGGATAGACCGCCAGCTGCGGGTGGTTATCCAGCAGGTTCCTCAGCAGGCTGGTCCCCGATTTGGGATGCCCGCAGATAAAAATCGGCCGGTCTTTGAAGTATTCAGTCATCATCGTTCCACTTGATACAGAATATCAAACAACTTGCTGTAAATTCTTTCCAATAAGTGCCACATCCGGGGGATGCGCAGCAGCCAGTGGGGCTTTTGGCGGCGGGTCACATCGGTGACATCCAGATCGAGGCCCAATGCCGCGATCTCCATTGCCAGGCGAGGGGAGACCACATTACCGATATGGCGCACATACCGCCCGGCGGTTGACAGCCGCAGGCCGCCCTGGGCATCAATGGCTTCATCCATCTCCACCATTTTGCCCATTAACTTGCCAGACCATTCCTCTGGCATCGCCCTGACCATCACCTTGCGGGGGGCTACGAATTGGAAGTGGTTGGCAGCCGGGAAGGCTTTCACGCCATTCATCTCCCATAACGGATCCTGGAAGTCTTTGAAGGCGGCACGATGTTCTTCCAGGTTCCGCCCGGTACTCTCGGCCCAATCCAGGTCCCAGTCATCCTCGATCCAGCGTTCAAAGGTGATTTTTAAACCATCTGGTTTGCTCCTGGCAAAGGCGTTATTAGACTCGACCCCATGCCGGGCGGCGTCCCGCACCGGCAGCCCGCTGACCATGCCCACCTGGGGGAAGGCTTCGATCACATCCCAGCTGGCCTGCAGCCAGCCGGGATAGAAGAGGATATCATCATCGCAATAGGCGATAAACTCGCCTGGAGCAGCATTGAACATCAATTGAAGCGCACCGATCTTGCCCAGATTGCGCCCTGAAAGCATCAGAATATCAATTTTCCCGTCCCGCTGCAGGGATAGCAGGTATTCCACCACCTCGGGCGCACTGCCGTTATCGAATACCAGCAGGTCGGCTTCACCTGCTGAGGTCCGCATCAGGCTCTCCAGGCACAGCTTGAGCACATCCAGCCGGTGGCGGTAATAACCCTCGCGCTGGGGGATATAGACCAGCACCGCGGCGGTCACCTTGGCCGGACGGTATGTTGAGAGCTTGTTCCTGGTCGGACTGACACCAAATCTAGTCATATCTCAACCCCTGGCGGTAATTTTTCACCATCCCAAATAACCGCCCTCTGATCCTACCTGGTTTCTCCCCGGGGTGCAGGCGGTGTTCCAGAGAGCGGATCAACCGGTACCAGGTAAGCGGCTTGGGGACCACCTTCCCCCCCATCCATGAGAGGCGCAGGTCAGTCTGGTCGTACATATTGCGGTCTCCGCCGCCTAAAGCGACATTCCGCTCACTTTCTGGGTGCCTGTAATGCGGCTGCCCGTTGGGAAGATGGCTGTAATCGTGGTTTTGGTGGACGATAAAGATCTCGCGGGTGGCATCCAAGACCGGCCAGGGCTGCTGCAGGGCGTGGTAGATCATCCAGCTGTCCCAGCCGGCCCGTCCGATGGTGAAGTTGGGAATCTCGTTCAGCACTGTGCGGGAGAAGATGAAATAATCGCTGGCAGTCGGGCTTTTCAATTGGCCTCTGGTCTGGGTATCCATTTTCAGGCGAGATTCGATCTGCGGGTCAAAATCGAGTTCCTCGGTGATATCCAGGTCCCAGCGGCGGCCGACGAGCATGAAATCCCCCAAGGTTTCCAACGCCAGGCGGGCATTCTCGGCAAAATTCTGGAAGAGGAGGATATCGGTATTGACCACAGCCAGCACCGGTGAAGCGGAGAGCGCCCGCGTGCGGGCGAGCATATCATTCAGGTAAGGCACGCCTTGCTGATTGGCAGCCACATCGGGGACATGCCCAAACCCAAATTCAGCGGCAGCCTCGCCTATCCCGGAATCGTTGCCGTACAGGATCACATCCACATCAGCACCAAGCATTTGCCACGAGCGCAGCGCGTTGCGCTGGATAATGGTGATATGCGCGTCCACAAAGGGTTTGGGGGCGGTGAAGATCGTCAGGGTACTCATTGGCGCTCATCCACCTCGCGGTAATCTTTGTGCCGCACATCGGCATTGATCTCTCCCAGTTCCGGGTGGGCTTCCACCAGGGCCAGCACATCTTTCCAGGAGAAATCATCCCGGCCGGGGAAATGGTTTACAATCTGGCGCAGCAGGGCCAGGTCTTCGGGGGTATCCACCGTCCAGCGCAGATGCCCGTAACTGGGCTGGTGGATAATATGCAGCACATTGAAGCGCTCGGGGTGCTCATAGAAGTATGGCATCACATGCTCACGCTGGTGCTTCTCTTTGGCCTCGTGCCAGATGGTCTCCAGCCCTTCAAACCAGCAGAATTCAGCATCCAGCCCAATTGGAATCGTGCGCTTATAAGGAGGCGGCAGCCGGTTGGCGGCGAAATCCAGCTTTGGTTCAGCCCCCATGAAGGTGCGCAGGTTGTCATCCAGCATGGCGGGGTCGATGAAGGGGCAGTCCGCCGTCAGGCGCACAACCACATCGGCTCCATGCAGCTTTGCAGCCCGATAATACCGATCCAGCACGTCTTGCATGCTGCCGCGTGTGAATTTAACCCCGTTTTGTTCACAGTACGCCGCCACCGGGTCATCGCTGGAATCGGTGGTGGTGGCGATCACGACTTCATCAATCAATTCAGCCCGCCGCGCCCGGGCGATCATCCAGCCCAACACGCTTAAGTGACCCAGTTCCTTCAGCACCTTGCCGGGCAGCCGGCTGGCGGCCATACGCGCCTGGATGATGGCGACCACTTTAGGTTTGCTGCTCACCGCCGGCCTCCAATTTCAAGCGCCAGCTGATAGGCTTGCATCAGCTTTTTCACGTTCTGCGGCCAATCGGCGCGCGCCTCGGCCAGCTTACGGGCGGCTGCCGCGTTCTCTCCCAGCGAGTTTCGGTTCTCCACCGCAGTAATCAGCCCCTGGGCAAGCACATCCTCATCCCCATCGGGGAACAGCCAGCCGGCCTCAGACTCAGCGATCCACTCCCGGTTGCCAGGGATATCCGAGACCAGCGCCGGCAGGCCGCAGGCCAGGGCTTCCATCAGCGAGACGGAAGAGCCGTCGCTGTACGAGGCGGAAACGTACAGGTCAGCAGCGCGGTAATAGGTTGGCAGCTTCTCATGGCTGACCTGACCGAGAAAATGCACCCGGTCGTTCACCGGCATGAGGATCTGGCGGATCCTGGGCGCCAGCGAGCCGTTGCCGGGCATCAACAGGCGCAGTTCCGGGCATTCTTCAGCAGCCTTGCGGAAAGCTTTGGCAAAGACCTCCACACCGTAGACCGGCTCCCAGGAGCGCAAATGCAGCACCACAAACGCCTCCTGCCAGCCGGCGCGCACCCGAATTTCGTTGTGCTTCTCACCGGGGGAGAATTTTTTCAGGTCCACTCCCCAGGGGAAAGTCACCACCCGCTCTGCGGGGAAACCAAATTCCACCGCTTTCTCCTTCACCGCCTGGCAGTCTCCAATAAGCACATCCGTATTGGCCAGGGTGAACTCGGTCAGGCGACGCATCTGGCTGCTGGATTCAGCCTCCACCAGCAGATCGGAGCCCCACGACATGCTCACCAGGGGATGGAAGCCTGCTTGAGCGGCCAGCCAGGCAGCGGTCTGCACCGGACCGGCGTGGATCAGGTCAGGCTTGATCCGGCGCACCTGCTTGCGCAAATCTGCCAGCAGCGCCCGGTGTTTGCGCGGGTCATAAGCTTCTAGCCCGCCAGCCCAGGAGACCGGGATCACCCCGGGGGGCAGCATGCGGTCTTCCTGCTGGTGCCCGCGCCGCTCCAGCCGCAGATAATGCACCTCGATCCCCTTCCCTACCATAGCAGCCAGGAAGCGGTGGTCGTGCGGGGTATAGTCGCGGGAGAAATAAATGATTCGCATCGGCAGGTTTTTCCAATGGGAGGCTTAGTCCTCCAGATCAGACCAGCGCAACTCCTTGCCAAAAGGCAGATCGGTACGGGCTTTCATTCCGATTACTTGGTCGAGGTCCCAGCTCATCAATGCGCCGGGGGTAGCCGGGCGGAGGACTTCGATCATCTCAGCGGTGAAGACTTCGCCGGCTTTGATCTCACATCCCGCCCGCAGGCAGCGGCGCTGTACAATGTAAGTATCTTTTTCATTATCGGCGACCTGCTTCAGCGGCGAACCGAGGGAGCGTTCCAGAATGCGCACCTGTTCGACCATCTCAGCCCAGGTGTGCGGGTTGAGGGCGAACTTGTGGTCAGGGCCTTCCCGCTGGTTGCTGTCGGTGAAGTGCCGCTCGATCACCCGCGCGCCTAATGTCACCGCACCGACCACCGGAGCCGGGCTGTGGGTGTGGTCTGAGAGACCCAGGACCACATCCGGGAACATCGCTTTGTAGGTTTCCAGCACGCGCAGGTGCAGGTGGTCGTAATTATCCGGGCTGGCGGTGTAATTGGTATTGCACTGGAACAACACAATCTGGTCAGTCACCGCCATTACTTTTTCCATGGCATTGACCACCTCTCCCAATTTGCATGCCCCCGTGGATACCAGCACTGGCTTTCCTTTTTTGGCCATCTCCACGATCATTTCCGGCCAGGAGATCAGGCCGGAGCCAGCCTTGAAGGCCGGAATGTAAGGGTCAACCATCTCAATCGATTTATGGTCATAGGGAGAAGTGAAGTAATGAATCCCGGCCTTGTCGCATTCATCCTTGAGTATCGGCGTCCACTCAAACGGCACAGAGGCAGCCTGATAAACTTCATAAACGCTCTTGCTCCATTCTGCCTGGTGGGAGACCTGCCTGTCCATGGCCTTGAAACCGTAATCGGAGACGATCTTGGGGGCTTGGAAGTTCTGGAACTTGGCCGCGTCCGCCCCGGCTTCTTTAGCCAGGCGGATCAGCTGTTTGGCGCGTTCCAGGTCGCCGTCGTGGTTGGCAGCAATATCGGCAATGAAGTAGGTTGGGTGGTCTGGCCCGATGGTTTTATCCAATATCTTGATTTCCATAGTTACTCTCCTGACTGACGTTCAGCCTTCAGCCGAACTAATTATCCCAGCATGGCTTTCAACTTCTCCTGGTGGCCCTGCTGGTGGAGCTGATAAAAACGTTCCAGCCCGTCAAACACATCCGGCAGCGGCCTGCCAAGGGCCTGGCTGAGCTTGCTGGTGTCCAGCGTCAGACGCAGGGAACGAGCCGCTTTGAGCCCAAAATCGGCAACCTTGACTGGCTCGATCCCAGTCGGATCAAAGCCAAACAGCTCGGCGATACGCACGCCAAACTGGTATTTGCTCAATCCCACCGGGCTGACCAGGTGGTACAACCCGCTGAGCTTTTTCTCCAAGATTAGTGCAAACACAGCCGCCAGGTGATTGACCAGCAGCGGGCAGAAGATCACATCGGTAAAGCCTTTTAGCGGTTTGCCTGCGGCCAGGTTGTAATAGAAAAATTCTGCCAGGCTGCGGTTGGCGGTTGCGCTCCAGCCAAAAATATTGATCCGGGTGACCACGGCTTCCGGCATGGCAGAGAATACGGCCTCCTCGCCATCCAGCTTAGTCCGGGCATATTCGCTCAGCGGATTGGGCGGGTCTTCCTCAGTGTAGCCGCCACTCTGGCCGTCAAAGACCGCATCGGTGGAGATATGCACCAGTTGAATCCCGTACCGGGCGCATTGGGCAGCAATCTCGCCCGGCAGCCAGGCGTTCATCCGCCGGGCTGCTTGCGGTTCGCTTTCACAAGCATCCACATCGGCCATTGCGGCGCAGTGGATCACCGCATCCGGCTGCACATCCTCCAGCAGAGCCGCCACCACACCGGGATCCAGCAGATCGACACCCACCGCTTCAAAGGGCAGCTGGGAGGTAAGCGGGTTGCGGTCTGCGCCGACCACGGTGTGATCAGGAGCAAGTTCCAGCGCCAGGTTCAAACCCAGCAACCCGCTGGAACCAGTGATCAAAATTTTCATCAGAGCAGCGTTCCTTTGAGGTATTCTTCCTCGATGGGGGCGACAATCGCCTTGATCTCCTCAATCGTCAGCCACTCATCATTGGTGTTGGAAGCATAGCGGAAGCCGTCTTCCAGCTTTTTGCCGGCGCCTTCCCATTCGTAGCCGAACCAGGAGGCTGTGGCCGGCTGCACCACATACATATCGTCCAGTTCCACCGTGGAGCGGGCTTCATCTTCAGAGATGAGCACTTCATGCAGCTTCTCGCCGGGGCGGATGCCGATGAATTCGATCTCGGCATCCGGGTCAATCGCTCTGGCCAGGTCCACGATCGTGGTGCTGGGAATCTTGGGCACAAACACTTCGCCGCCGTGCATCTGCTCAATGCACCGGATCACAAAGGCCACCCCCTGGTCGAGTGTGATCCAGAAGCGGGTCATACGCTCGTCGGTGACAGTCAGCTTGCCAGCGCCGCTCTCCCGCTGCTTCAGGAACATGGGTACCACGCTGCCCCGGCTGCCGACCACATTGCCGTAGCGCACGCAGGAGATGCGCGTCTCGCGACCGCCGGCATAGGCGTTGGATTGGATCGCCAGTTTCTCGGCGGCCAACTTGGTCGCCCCGTATAGGTTGACCGGGTTGACAGCTTTATCGGTGCTCAACGAGAGCACCTTTTTCACTCCGGCATCCAAAGCGGCTTCCACCACGTTGCTGGTGCCGTTGATATTGGTCTTAATCGCTTCCTTGGGGTTGTACTCACAGGCGGGCACCTGCTTGAGGGCAGCGGCATGCACAACCACGTCCACGCCTTGCATCGCCCGGCGCAGCCGTTCCTGGTCGCGCACATCGCCGATGAAGTAGCGCAGGTTGGGGGTATCAAAGCCGGCCATGCGCATCTCGTGCTGCTTGAGCTCATCGCGGCTGAAAACGATCACCTTCTCAGCAAGCTGCTTTTCCAGCATGGACTTGATGAATTTTTTGCCAAATGAGCCGGTCCCGCCGGTTACCATCACGGTTGATTTTGTCCAATCCATAAGTTGCTCCAAATAAAATAATATGTTGGTCAGTTTTCTTTTTTTGCCACAGTCTGGTTGAGCAAGAAACTGTAGGTGCTGCCATACTGCTGCAAGCTTTCCTCTGAGACCAGCCGGGAAATCGGCTGTTCCTGGATCATCTCCAGGATGCCGCGCAAATGCCACGGGCTGGGGAAGGGGTATTCAAAGAAAAAGCAGTAGGCATAATGCCAGACTGTATTCAGTTTTTCTGCGGTGTACTGGTACGCTCCTGGAGAAGCCAGCACGGCCTCGATGATCTCAAAATATTGCTCCCATGAAGCGGGATCCAGAGTGAAGCCTTTGCCGCGGTAATGGGTATTGCCTGAGACGATCACCGGCAGGCCGCTCATCGCCATTTCCATCCCCACCGTGGTGGTGTAGGTCAGGCCGAGGTCGGCAATCGTCACCAGATCGTAAGTATTGATCTTGTCGCTGGCAGAGATCACCCTGAAGTGGTCGGGAACGTCCAAGAACCGCTGGCGGATGATGTCCTCCACCGAGGGACCGTCGGTATAACGTTCTCCGGGGTGGATGCGCAGGATGAACTGCACCTCTGGCTTCTCCCTGAAGTAAGCCAGCGTACGGCTGATCCACTCAGACATATCCACAGAGTAGACCTGGCGCCCAAGGGTCAGGCTGTCTCCGATCACATTGACCGCCATCAGCACGATTGGCCGCTCATCCAGACCCAGCCGGGCTTTCACCTCCCGTTCCCCTTCGGAGGGCACTTCCTGCCATTGGCGGGAGAACTGCTTCCACAACGAGGCATTTTTGCGGGAAGCGTAAAGCTCCTCAATCTGGTTTTGCTGCCCCTCCGTAAAGGGTTGATCTTTATATTTGTCCCATAGTTCATCGGTGTTTTGGAACATCACTGGCTGGTCCTGCGAGATCCAAATTTTGTCTTTTTGCTCGCCAAACTCATAGGTCACAGCCGGAATCTCAAGATACCGGGCAACCTCATATAAAACGCCGAATTCCAGGATCATCCCATTGGGGACGATGACCACATCCGGCCGGTCGGCTTGCAGCAGCTGATAGAATTCCCCGGCGGCATACCGGTTGCGTTTACGCCGCAGCATAAACAGAGGATCGTCTTGATCTACCTCTTCCACCTGGCGGGAATACTGGAAATCACGTTCGGAAATCATCTCGATCCTGGCAGCCAGTTCCTCCGGGACGGGTGCAGGTTTTTGCTGGCGGGAATACAACGTCCGCAGGGAAATCAACGGTGCAAGCGGCTGCAGGCATGCCTGATAGTAATAATGCAGGCGGGTATCTTCACGCGGCGGGCTTTCATCGAACCAATTTTGATACGGCAGGTATGCCAGGGTGACATTATGTCCCAGGCGGTTGAGCAGCAGACTCAGCGCCGCAGCGTAGCGCACCCACAGGTGGATCATGGCAAAGAGCAGAACTTTCTTACTCTCACCAGATTTGACCGGCACCGATCGGGCATCGTCTGCCCAGGTTTGCACATTCTCAAGGAACTGCCGGAAGCGTTCATTCTCCTGCATCCTGGACCGCCCCACCAGACGCCATTCGAGATCACCGCTGAAGGGCAGGTTGTCCGCCAGATTCTTCACCCGCTGCTTAAATTCACTCATTAAAACTGTTCCTCAATCTGCCAGTTGAGACGCGGGCGGACGGAACCCATGCGGACTTCCGGCCATTGCTTGCCTGGCGCTCCCATAGAATCGATTGAAAAACTGAGGGCATGTTCTTCCTGGAAGAAACGCTTCACCCGGTAAGAGGACGCGTTAATCCCAATTACATATTGCCCTTCGTTGAAGAAATCCGCCGGGATCTGGCAGCGGCTGACATAGCGCCCAGCCGGGCGGGTGCCAAATTTCTCATACTCCGGCCCGGAGTCAGTATCAAATGAGACGAACACCAGGTCTCCCCGCATGGTGAGCAGGTAGATCCCCACCCGCAAACCCTGGATATCTTCCTCTAGTTCGTATTCCATTTCCACAGTCAGCGGTTCAATCGAACGGACTACATCACCGATATTGCCGCGCGGGTCCTTTACCCGCAGGGCGATCGGGCGAAAGGGTTTGGCGGAATCGGGAATTTCATCAAGGCTCCAGCGGCGCTCGCTGGATTGCGAATAACCCGAGGACATATAGAATTCCACCGCCTCCTGAGTAGGGGCTCGGTAGACCATCTGGCCGTTTTGCAGCACAATCGATTCTTCCGTCAGCCGTATGACAGCCGACATATTGTGACTGACAAACAGCACAGTGCGCCCCTCCCCAGCGACTTCGCTCATCTTCCCGATGCATCTACGCTGGAATTCAGCATCGCCAACCGCCAGCACCTCATCCACCACCAGAATCTCGGGTTCCAGGTGAGCAGCCACCGAAAAGGCCAGCCGCAGATACATCCCGGAGGAATAGCGTTTTACCGGCGTCTCGATGAATTTCTCCACGCCTGAGAACTCCACGATCTCATCGAACTTGCGGTCAATCTCACTGCGGCGCATCCCCAGGATCGCCCCATTGAGGAAGATGTTTTCCCGACCGGTCAACTCAGGGTTGAAGCCGGTGCCGACTTCCAGCAGAGAACCGACCCGGCCGGTGATGCGCGCATACCCTTCGGACGGCTCGGTAATGCGGGAGAGGACCTTCAGCAAGGTGCTTTTTCCAGCACCGTTGCGGCCGATGATGCCCAACACTTTGCCCCGTTCCACCTCAAAGGAGACGTTGCGCAGCGCCCAGATGATCTCTTTGCGCGGCAGAGCCTGCCCGCGCAGCACTTCAACCGGCCTTCTAACCGCGCGCACGATCGCATCCCGCAGGGTGGGGGAACGATCCACAACCGCACCGATCTTGTACTGCTTGCCGAGATTTTCAACTTTTACCACGATATTGCTGTTCATGGTTTCACCTTACACCGTATCCGCAAAGGTGCGTTCCATGCGGCGGAAGTAAAACAATCCACTGACCAGCACCACAATGCTAATCCCGCCTGTCAGGATCAGGGCCAGTGTGGGTACTGGGTCACCGCCGACCAGTGCCCAGCGGAAGCTCTCCACCACCCCGACCATCGGGTTGATCATATACAGGGTTTGCCACTGCTGCGGTATCTCACTCAGCGGGTATGCGATCGGCGAAGCCAGCATCCAGAACTGGGTCAGGAAAGGGATGAAATAGCCCACATCCCGGTAATGCAAGTTCCAGGCGGAAAACCACAGCCCCACCCCCAAGGCCAGGACCAGGGTGAACAGGATCACCAGCGGCAGGATCCAGATGGTTGAGGTAACCGATACCTGGTAATAGACCATCATCCCGGCAAGGATCACAAAGGCGATCAAGAAATCCACCAACCCGCTGAGGATCGAGGCCAGCGGAATCACCAGCCGGGGGAAATACACCTTGGTGATCATCCCCCGGTTGCTGACCAGCGAGCGACTGGCATCGCTGAGGGACTTGGAAAACAGGTTCCAGGGCAGCAGCGCCGAGAAGGTAAAGATCGTCCGAGGCACCTCTCCGGTGGAAATCTCAGCCATGTTGCCGAACAGGAAATTGAAGATCACCATCTGCATCAGCGGCTGGATAATTGCCCAGGCGGCCCCCAACAAGGTCTGCTTGTAGCGCACGAGAATATCCCGCCAGGTGAGGAAGTAGACCAGTTCGCGGTACTGCCACAGATCGCCCAGGTTGAGGGAAATCCAGCCTTTGGTAGGCTTCAGCATGACCACGCGCTCCGATCGTTCAGGCGCTGTTGATCTCAGGTTTTGATCCATAGCTGTGCTTTCTGATCACAGGCTAACAGAGCCCTAATCAATTTTGTCCTGGTTTTCGATATAATATTTGATTGTCTTGCGCAGTCCTTCTTCAAAGGGGGTCTGGGCTTCAAAGCCGAAGAATTCTTTGGCCCGGTCTACGTTTAGGGCGCGGCGCGGCTGGCCGTCCGGCTTGGTTTTATCCCAAACGATACGGCCTTCAAAGCCGGTCAGCTTGACAATCAGTTCAACCAGGTCGTGGATGCTGATCTCCATGCCAGACCCCAGGTTGACTGGCTCAATGCCATTATATCTCTCAGCGGCCAGCAAAATACCAGCGGCTGCATCGCCGGCGTACAGAAACTCCCTGGTGGGCATCCCGGTGCCCCAGACCACAATCTCCTCATCGCCGCGCTGCTTGGCCTCCACGCATTTACGGATCAACGCCGGGATAACATGCGAGGTTTCCAGGTTGAAGTTGTCCCGCGGCCCATACAGATTCACCGGCAGCAAATAGATCGCGTTGTAGCCGTACTGCTCGCGGTAAGCCTGCGCTTGCACCAGCAACATCTTCTTAGCCAGCCCATAGGGGGCATTGGTCTCCTCCGGGTATCCTTCCCAGAGATTTTCTTCCTGAAAGGGGATCGGGGTAAATTTGGGGTAGGCACAGATCGTGCCGATGGCGACAAACTTGCCCACACCTTTTTCCCAGGCTTTGTGCATCAGGGGTACGCCCATCATCAGGTTCTTGTAGAAGAACTCTGCCGGCCGGGCGCGGTTGGCGCCGATCCCGCCAGCCAGTGCAGCCAGATGGATCAGCACATCGGGTCTGGCGTCATCCAACATCCGGTCCTGATCTTCCATCAGGGTCAGATCATAGTCCTCGATATGGGGGACAAAAACATCTTTTGGCCCGCGTTGGGCCAATTGTTCAAGCACAAATGATCCCAGGAATCCTGCCCCGCCAGTCACACATACACGCTTATCCTTCCAAAAATCAGACATCGCTTTCACCTTTCATCCTTTAGGGTTAATTCATCTTTTTTTCAGGTAGATGCAAATGCACTTTCGAACCGTTCACTTCAAGCACCGGCACCTGTTTTGAATCATTATCCTGCAGCACTTCCACCCCGTGCTCCAGGCAGGTAAGCCGGCAGATATCCTTGATATCGTCAGGCCCCTGGTCCCGAATTTCTATCCGGGCGCCGCTGTAGCCAGCCTCTTTCAGTTCAGCCAGTAAGTCACTTACTCGCCGGCGAGTTTTGCGATACAGCAGCATCGACCATTCGATGTAATTGATCGTCAGCCTGGCTCGCAGGGCGATCCCGCTGGGGGTGATGATGTAGCGCAGTTTCTTTCGCTGAGCACGCTTCACCTTGACGTAACCTTTATCTACCAGCCGTTTAATATGCCAGTTGACGGTGCCGACCGCGACTCCCAGCTGGTCGGCCAGATTGGCCTGGGTGATATCCGGGTCTTCTTCGATCCTCTCCAACAGATTGAGCTCTCTAACTTCTTCAATCGAGGGTTCCATAGGGTCGCTCCAAAATTCAATGTATGAATTATAACAGTGCTAATAGTTCGGTCAAGGGCAACTTTTAGTCAGGGTTTTCGCTCTTTCTTCATCCATACTTCCCACAACCAGTCCAGCAGCAAGTAAGCCATGCCAATTGCCATCCCAATCAACACGCGGGTTTCTACCCTGCCAGCCAGCAGGGATGATTCCGAATAACGGCTGGCATACCAGAGGGTGATCACAATTTCCATCAGCGCCACCACCACGATCAAACGCCGCAGCAAGGGTGTCCTCCTAGACTGGTGTTGGAGCAACGCCCAGACCACCAGGGCGATCTGGAAGACAACGAAACCAGCCCGATATCTAGGGTTATCCCACAGGTCTCCCCCAGCGCGGAAGGAGGCCACCAGAATGATCAGCCAGTTGCCCCACATCAGCATGCCGGCGGGGGTGAGCCATTCCCGGGAGCGGATTACCGTCAGGGTGGCATATACCAGCAGGGTGAGCAGCACTGTCCAGCCAATTGCCCGCCAGATCGCAACCACTTGCCACAGCTGGGCGGTGCCGGTTTCCATCAGTGCGGCGGGCAGCAAGGGACGGACAACCCCATAACTGACCACGAAGGGAATATGCAGAAACTCAGGAAGCCGCCCGAGGACAGCCTGCACCAACCCAGAGGCTCTCTCGGTGAGGTAGGTTTGATAGCTGTTCATCGAGGATAAGAAAGGCCAAAGAACGCCGCCTGTCAGCAGAAGCGCACCTGCCAGAACAGCCCAGCCAATTTTGCGCCACCGTGACTGAGCTTGTGGGTCAATATCAGCAAGCAGCAGGCCGATGGTCAGCAGACCAAGCACGGCCGCCAGTTGGAACAGATATGCCCAGGTGAAGGCAGCTGTGACCGCGGCCAGCAAAGCGATCAACAGCAGGTCAAGCCGCTTTCGCTCCTGATAAAAGCGCAACACGAGATAAGCAAGCGCAGCCCCCAACGAAATCGTGAAAGCCCCGCGCATCTGTGAACTGCCCAGCAGAACTGCCTCAGGGTACAGCGCCAGCCCCCAGGCTGCCAGACGGGCAGCGGGTTGGTATCCCCACAACCGCTGGATGAACCCCCAGGCGAAGAGTACCGCCATCCCAGATGCCATACTGGTGACCACAACGACCAGCAGCGGTTGGTGGATATTACCGCCCAATGTGCGGTAGAGCAGCGCGCTGAGGAACAACAACCCACCGTACTGGTCGTGAGGGGAATAGCCCCAGAAAGCGGAAATGAGCGGCTCATCTGACTGGGCCAGCTCCCAGGCATCCCCATCCCGCAAGAAGGGGTCAAACATCACATAGCCAGCCTGCTGGATCTGATTGGGATATCCCCACACCGGCAGCGCAGCCGCCCAGAAGATGCCAGTTGCCAGACGCAAGGCCACCGCGCCGGCCACCAGCCAGGTCAGCCAGGCGGGAATGTCTTCGTTTTTTAACAGACGAAAACCCGCCCAGGCGATCGCCAGGGAGATCACCTCTGTAAGCAAAAAACGGTGCCAGCCAATCACCGACTGGCATCCATGCGACACCCAGGCGAGCAGAAGCGCAAGGCCGGCAAGTACAACTACTGCGACAGCAATTCCCCAGACCTTCGCGGGGGTGATCCTGATCTTATCCATGATTCCTGAACTGCTTTAGATACTTTTCCCGGTTATCGGCCCGGCCGATTTTACCGCTTGAGGTTTTGATCACCCAGCGGTCCTCCACCAGGCGCACATCCGCCAGCGTCACCTCTGTCTGGGCGACAACCTGCTGGCGCAGACTGCGTTCGATCTCTACCGGAGTGCGCCCATCCAGATCAGGTTTCAACTCTGCCACCATGATGACCACCTCGGAGCCGATCCGCTCATCGATCAAGCCAAAGGCAACTGCTCGGCCGGGGTAGATGCCGGGGATGTGGTTGGCAATCGCTTCCAGGTCCTGGGGGTAGATGTTTTTACCGCCGACAATGATCAGGTCCTTCTTCCTGCCAGTGATGTACAACTCGCCATCGGCAATGTAGCCCATATCCCCGGTGTGGTACCAGCCATCTTCAATCGATTCGGCGGTGATCTCAGGGCGCTTGTAATACTCAGCGAGCATGCAGTTGGAGCGCAGCCGGATTTCACCGATGCGCCGTTCGGGCAGCTCCGTCCGGTTTTCATCCACGATGGCGATCTTGGTGCCGCCAATCGGCGCACCGCAGCTGACCATCGGCACCGCACCAGCTTCTTCAGCCTCAGCAGGGATTGCCAGGCCGTCTTGCTGGAGCGGGGTAATCCTGATCCAGTCCAGGCGGGGCGGCTGCCCGACCTTTGTCTGGGTAACGGCAAAGGTGTTCTCTGCCATGGCATAAGAAACAGATAGCACCTCTTCGCCAAAACCATAAGGCGCAAGTTTCTCCAACAACACCTGGTGGCTCCGATGATAGACCGGTTCGGAGCAGTTGATCGCTGCCCGCCAGGAACTGAGGTCCAATCCCTCCAGAGCAGATGGCCGGGCCACCCGGGCAAGATGGTTGTAGGCAAAATTGGGCAGCCAGCACAGCGTACCCCGGTGCTTGTCGATCGCCTGGAGCAAGATCTTCGGGTCTCGGATCCAGTGGAATGGGGACATCAGCACCAGCGGCACGCCGGTGACGATCGGCATCACAAACCCGGCAATCAAGCCCATATCATGATAGAGCGGCAGCCAACTGACGATCACATCATTTTCATCCAGTTCAATTGCCTGGCGGTATGAGGCAATCTGGTTCAGCACTGCGCGGTGAGATAGCGCCACACCCTTCTGCAGGCCGGTGGTTCCGCTGCTGTGCTGGAGGAAGGCGATCTTCTCACCTGAGGGCTGATGCCAAAAATCTTCACCCGTCTCCTCCAGGGATGGTTCCGCAGCCTCATCGGTGCTGATCACAGAGCAATTTGCATTTGCAAGCAGTGCAGAAAGCTCCTGCTTGAACTCCGGGAAGGTGATCACTGCTTTGGCCTCCTCATTGGTGACCAGCATCTTCACCCGCTGTATGTACAGGTCTGGGTCAAGTTTCTCGGTCAAAAATGGGAAGATCGAAGGGATAGCACCCAGATACAGCGCTCCCCAGAAGGCGGACAGCAGCACTTCCGAGTGTTTCAACACCAATACAACCAGATCCTCCGGTCCGACACCAATGCGCTGCAGGGTACGGGCAAAGGCTGAGGCCCTTTGATGAAACTGAGCGGCGGTGATCACGTCCTGGCTGCCATCCTGGTGGATCATGATCAGAGCAACGGCATCTGGCGCTTGATGTGCACGTTGAATTACCGGGTGGATCAGAGTTTTCTCAATCATATGTTTCAGTATAAATCGCTGGAGAAAAGCGGCCAGCCGCAACCAGCTATTCCAGGATCTCTCGGATGGTATATTCCTCTTCGCGTGACAGGATGCTGTGAGACAATAATTCAGCCAGCAAGCCCAGAGAGAAAAATTGCGCGCCGATGATGATCAGCAGGGTGCCCAGGGTCAGCAATGGGCGGTGCCCAATCGTGTGCCCCATCAGCCAGAGGATGCTCAGATATCCATCAATCAGGAAACCAAGCCCCAAAGAGATCAGTCCCAGCCAGCCAAAGAAATGCAGCGGCCGGCGGGTAAAGCGGATCAAAAAGATCACGGTGATGAAATCGAATAAGCCGCGTGATAAGCGGCTGAATCCATATTTGGAGCGGCCAAACTGGCGGGGATGGTGGCGCACTTTGATCTCGGTGACATCGAAACCACGCCAATCGGCCAGCACAGGCACATAGCGGTGCAGATCGCCATACAGTTTGATCTCCTTGGCCACTTCGGCACGCATCGCTTTGTAACCGCAGTTAAAATCGTGGAGTTTCATCCCGCTCCCCAGGCGGATGGTGAAATTCGCCAGTTTGGAGGGGGCTGTTTTTGTGATCGGGTCCAATCGGGGGTACTTCCAGCCGGATACCAGATCATATCCCTCCTCTAACTTTGCCAGGAAGCGCGGAATTTCCGCTGGATCATCCTGCAAATCGGCATCCATGGTGAAGATGATCTCGCCTTTTGCCTGGGCAAATCCGGCCATCAGGGCAGCTGCCTTTCCAAAATTACGCCGGAACCGGATCACCTTGATGCGTGGATCTTCCTGATGCAATCCTTTCAATACTTCCAGAGAATTATCCGTGCTGCCGTCATCAATAAAAATGATCTCAAGTTCATGCCCGGTCGGCTCGGCATGGGCGATGATCTGTTCCGCCAGCTTGCGCAGGCTTGGTTCTTCATCCTGAGACGGAATCACAAATGAAATCAGCATATTCTTTACTCCTCAGAGATCTGGCAGGTGGGTTCTTCTTTTGGTACCAGGATCTGCAATCCGCCATCCAACAGCATATCCTTCTCTTGATAGGCGCACAAGATCAGCGGGACCAGGTTTCTATTTACGACATTGTTCTCCATGGCCAGTGGTTCTTTATCCGGGTTCTTCCAATACTCCGGCAGCGGATCGATCACAATCATAGCATATTGCTGGGCTGCCATCTCCCTGGCAAAATCTTCCAGATAGGCAGTGTTCTTAGACATGACCATCTCCTGCAGCAGCAGTTTTTCATGGGCATGCACCAAGGGAATATCTTTGATCAACCCAAAGGTAAGCAAATGCCGCTGGGAGACAAAGAGCACATCATCTCCTCCCGCCGCCGCTTCAGAGACATAAGCCTGCAAAGTCACCAGATCCTCCTGCGCCCGGGTGATATCCAGCGGGGTGAGATTGCGCCCAGTGAAGGTGAACACAAAACCAACCGGAACCAGGATAATCAACGCTCTCAACCAGAGCGGCGCCACTGCACGGGTAACTTCGCCCTGCTCATCCACGACACGGCCGAAAGTCAACTCAACGGCTGCCAACAGGAGGGCCACAAGAAAGACATCCATATTATGGAGGTTTGTGCCGCCCCCAATTTTGATGCTCACCAGCAGCCCTCCAGCCCCCAGGAGCAGCAGGATGGTCACAATCGCGGCCACCCTGACGATATGCCATTTTTTCCGCCAAGCGTGCAAGGATCGCAACAGGTAAATCAACAGCGGGGCAGAAACAATCAGGGTAGCCAGCACAATTCCCAGCGGGTATGAGGGGTTGGGAAACAGGCGCTTATACAACAAATATGAAGTGAAAGAAGAGTGGAATATCTCCGGGGGATTACCAGAGTTGAGCTGCCAAAGCTGCAGGGCTGCCAATCCAAGCAGCGAACCGGCTGCTGTCCACACCGCTGGCGGGACCAGATAGATGAGAACTTCTCTGGGTTTCTTGCCTCCCACAGGGATTTCTAAAAAATACAGCAATGCAGCCAGCAGTCCTGCCATCGGCACCCAGTTGATCCGGGAGAGTCCGGCATACACAGATGCTACCGATATCACCAGGATTGTCCTCCAAAACCTTTTGGGGTCAACCAGCCAGAGTACCAGGATCACGATCGGTGCAAGATTATAGAACAACGGCCCCTGGAAGAGATACAGCCCCGTCCAGGCGGTAAACATCCCTGCCAGCAGCGGCCGGGAAATCTTCAAGCGGCGCGACAGCACAAAACCCACCAGGTAACCACTCAAAAAGCGCAGCCCGGCTTGCCATAAACGGTGAACCCACAAAGGGTTGTCCTCGATCAGGAAAGGGACAGCCTGGATCAGATATCTGGTCAGGTCACGGAATACCCATGGAAGATCCTGCCCATAAATCCGCTGATCAAAAAAAGTGGAGCCCAGGTAGAAGCGGGTGGTCTCAGACCACCACAGCGAAAAGGGATAATTCGTCACATGGGGAATATAGGTGGACAGGTGATAGAGTACCGCCGCTCCCAGCAGTATCGCCAAGGCGGGCAATTCTATTCGCCGTGATTTAAGTTTATCCATCATCTCTTCCACCGCGATCACCAGAGATCATTCCTGCCCGCAGGTGGTCGATTTTCTTGGTATGTAGATATCCACACCACCATCCACCAGCGAATCCTCAATCTGATATGCACACGTGATCAAGGGCACCAGATCGGTGAAAACCACATTATTTTCCATCGCCAGCGACACGTTCTGCGGGTCTTTTAGAGATTCTGGCAAAGGGTCGGTGACAATCAGGGCAAAACGCTGCCCGTTCATTTGGGCGGCAAATTCAGCCAGGTAAGCCTGATTTTGGCCCATCACCATCTCCTGGAGGAGCATTTTTTCATATTCGTGCACCATGGGGACATCTTTGATCAGGTCAAAAGCCAGCAAGTGGCGCTGGGAGATGAATAATACCTCACCGCCATCAGTGGTCGCCTGGTCGACATATTTCTGCAGCATCGCCAGGTCCTTGTAGGCTGTCTGCAGATCAGTTGTATTCGTACTCAGGCCACTAAAAGAAGCGATAAAAAGTACCGGGATGGCTGCAGCCGCGAACTTTAGCCAGAACGGGGACGAGACCTTGATAGGCTTTGCATCTGTGGTAACCGCCCTGCCCATATACAACTCCGTCCCAATCGTCAGCAACACCACCAGGTACATATCGAGGTTATGCAGGTTTGTGCCCCCGCCGATCTTGACGCTGATCAACAACCCGCCGGCAAACAGCACCAGTAAAATGCCACCAAGCGCAATCAAACGAATGCTGTGCACATTCCTACGCTGATGCTTGAACCCGATCGCCAGATAAATCAACAGCGGGAGGGAGACCAGCACAATTGCAGGCAGGATACCCAGGGCATATGACGGGTTTGGCAGCAGCCGGTCCCACAACATGTAGGAAGTAAAGGAAGATTGATAGATCTCCACCGGGTTGCCGGAGTTGACATACCAGTATTGCTGGGCAGCCAATCCGGAAGCCAAACCAGCCGCAGACCAAACTGCCGGCATCCACAGATAGCCGAAGACTGCCTTGAGGCCATTCCCCTTTACCGGCACTTCCAAGAAATACAGCACCGATGCCAGGATGGCAGCCATTGGCACCCAGTTCACACGGGAGAAACCAGCGTAAATCGAGGCGATCACCACCACGACCAGCGTTTTCCAGAATTTATGTGGGTCTGCCAGCCAGTAAATCAACATCACCACCACAATCAGGTGGTAAAACACCGGCCCCTGGAATAGGAAGAGACCCGCCCAGACACTGAAAAGTGCCAATTCCATCTTGCGGGAGAAATTGAACCGCCGGGCGAGCAAATAACCTGCCAGATAGCTGGTAGTAAAACGGAGACTCACCTGCCATAAACGGTGCAGCCACAACGGGCTGTCCTCGATCAGGAAGGGAACCGCCTGAATCAGATAACGGGTCAGATCCTTCATCATCCAGGGAAGCTCCTGCCCGTAAATCTTCTGCCCCAGGGCTGTGGAGGCCAGATAATAGCGGGTGGTTTCAGACCACCACAGTGAAAAAGGATAATTGGTCACATGCGGGATGTAGGTGGCGAGATGATACACCACCGACATGCTCAGGGCAGCAATCAGAGCAGATTCTGGGGCAGATTTTTGCCACATGGCAGCCACACCGATTGCCAATATGACCATCAACCAGATAAAGACTGCCTGCCGGGTCCAGATGACATCCAGATATAGCCCGGAAATCCCTGACATGGAGAGAGGGAAGACTGCCAGCAGCGCCAGCAGGACAGGCCAGAGACCCAGACGCAGCTTTGCAACCATTTCAACCAGCCTTTCCAGCCAGTTCAATAAGCGGTCTGTTCTTCCTGCCCAGGCATAGATGCAAACCACCGTCAGGAGTGCAATAACAACCCAAAGGAAAACGTTCAGTAGCCGGAGCTTGAGGGAGACAAACCACCAGCCCTCGGCGACAATATGCACATAGAACGAATAGACTCCAGCTGAACTCACCAACCAGAGTGCCGTCAGCCCCCAGCGAAGCATATGCCGATCATTGGTTTGATTCAATGCCGCTCCCGGTGCCTTTCTGACAAGATCAACCCGACAATCGAGCCAGATCAGCCTCCACCATCAGGCTCACCAATTCTTTAAAATCTACCGTTGGTTCCCAGCCCAGCACCTTGCGCGCCTTGCTCGGATCAGAGACCAGCAGATCAACCTCTGCCGGGCGGTAGAAGCGCGGGTCCTGTACCACGTAGTCTTCGTAGTTCAGGCCAACGTACCCAAATGCAGCTTCACAAAATTCGCGCACAGATTTGGTTTGACCAGTGCCGACTACATAGTCATCCGCTTCCTCCTGCTGGAGCATCAACCACATGGCGCGGACATAGTCCTGGGCAAAGCCCCAATCCCGGCGAGAGTCAAGGTTGCCCAGGGCAATCTGATCAGCCATTCCCAGCTTGATCCGGGCCACCCCGTCGGTGATCTTGCGGGTGACAAATTCCAGCCCGCGGCGAGGGCTCTCATGATTGAAGAGGATCCCGGAGACAGCAAACAGGTTATACGACTCGCGATAATTCACCGTGATCCAATGTCCATAAACTTTCGCCACCCCGTAAGGGCTGCGCGGGTAGAAAGGGGTATCCTCGTTCTGAGGCACTTCCTTCACCTTGCCGAACATCTCGCTGGAACTGGCCTGGTAAAAACGGGTGTCAGGCTTCCCCAACCGGATCGCTTCAAGCAACATGGTCACACCCAAACCGGTGACCTGACCGGTGAGCACCGGCTGGTTCCAGGATGTGGGTACAAAGGACTGGGCCCCCAGGTTGTAGACCTCATCGGGCTGGGTATCGTCGATCAGGTTGATCAGGGATGATTGGTCGTGCAGGTCTCCCTGGACGATCTCGATGTCATCCTTGATGTGTTCGATCCGCTCCCAGGTAACGGTGCTGCTGCGACGGACCATCCCAACAACCCGGTATCCTTTTTCCAGTAAAAACTCGGCGAGATAGGAACCATCCTGTCCGGTGATTCCGGTGATTATCGCTGTGGTCATCTAAAGCCTCCTGTTATAAAATTCAGTCCCCGAATTATAACCTTTGGATGTCATCGGTCAAGGGCAGGATTGGTTGTTCGACTGTTGGAAAAAACTTGCCTGGAGAATTATCGAGGGCTGCCTGCTGAGGGCAAAGCGAATTCTGAAAATAAGCCAACTTGCAGGGAAACCCAAGGCCAGAATCTGCACACCCTGATAGACAAGAATTTTTGCACAACTCGTGTATAATGACAGCTACGAGATTTTTGGATTTAGGCAGTTGCCCAGTCCACCTCTCCCGGAGGCAGAATGAGACGAGAACTGATCACCTGGAATGAAGTGCAAAAATTGATTGACCATCTGATGGTGCAATTCGATTACGAATTCCAGGCCATGTTGATGATCACCCGCGGAGGAATCATTCCGGGAGGAATGCTGGCAGAGGCCATGGGGATCACCCACATTTTGACTGCCGCGGTGGACTTTCCTGCTGAGTCACAAAATGAAGAGACCAAACTGCTGATCTGGCCGCAATTTATCCAGTTCCCGGATGCGGAAATGCTGACGGGACGGCGCGTGCTGGTGGTGGATGATGTCTGGGGCTCGGGCCGCACGATCACTGCGGTAAAGAACCGGGTTTCGGCTGCGGGCGGCAACCCATATACCTGCGTACTGCACTTCAACCCCTACCGCAACCTGTTTGGCACCAACCAGCCGGATTACTTCGCTGCCAGCACCGATGCGCATATCGTCTATCCCTGGGAGGTGGACGAAGGCCCTGACCGGGTGCTGCGCGCCAATTGATCAGAAGCAAACCAATTGATGAGTACAGTGACGGTGGAGACCACCGTCATTTTCCATTAATACCCTTTGGCATCCGGCTGCTTCATTCAGGCATCTTTTCCAGGCGCACACTCCGGATCGGATAGGGCATCTCAATCCCGGCCTGGTCAAATGCCTGCTTGACAGCCACAGCCCCGTTATTGGTCAACTCTGCCAGGTCGTTATTCTGTGTATCGTACCAGTAATACACTGTCGCATTGATCGCTGAATCGCCGAAACTATCCACCATAAAGAAGGGCGCCGGGTCTTCCTTGACGCCGGGCAGCTTTTTGACCGCCTTGATGGCGATCTGCTCCACCTGCTGCAGGTCGCTGTCATAGCCCACACCCACACTCAACCCAATCCGCCGCTGGGTGATGCGGGTGTAGTTGGTAATCGAGTTGGTGAACACCTCCCGGTTGGGGATCAGCACCAGCAAGCCGTCCCAGGTGAGGATTTCGGTAGCCCGCAGATTAATTGTCCTTACTGTCCCTGAGTAATCTGCCACAGAAATAGAATCGCCGATGTCAAAAGGCTGCTCGAACAGGAGCAAAATACCCGAGACCAGATTGGCACTGATATCCTGCAGGGCAAACCCCACCGTAAATCCCAGAATGCCCAACCCGGTGAGGAATGCAGAAACATCTTTCCCAGCCTGTTCAAGGGCCAGGATGATGCCCAGGACGATCACCGACCAGCGCACCAGCCGGGTGATCAATACAGTCAATTCCTCATCCTCCGCCCGGCGTTTCATCATCCGCCTCACCGCCCGGGATAACACTCTGGCCAGGTAGAGGCTGAGCAGGAAGATCACCAGACCGGCAATCAGACCAGGCAGGTTCTCAATAAATCCCTGCCACCAATTTTCAAGCACAGTCATGATATTTTCAATTAAATTTTCCATCATCACCTCTAGCGGTAAATATTAATTTCAGGCTCAAACTATTATAGTACACACTCGCAGCCGACCTCGGGTTAGAATAGAGCCATGCCAAATATTTCAGTGTTAATGCCGTGCTACAACATGGCCGCTCACCTGGAAGAAACCCTGGGTTCGATTGCCAGCCAGACACTCACAGATTTCGAGGTGGTGGCGGTGGACGATGGGTCCAGCGACCAGACCCCAGAAATCCTGGGCTGCTGGGCGGAGAAGGACCCGCGTTTCAGAGTGTTGCTGCTGGAACATGCCGGGATCATCCCGGCCCTCAATGCCGGGCTGGCGGTCTGCCGGTCAGACCTAGTGGCGCGCATGGATGCTGACGACCGGATGCACCCCGCCCGGCTGGAGAAGCAAGTCGGGTTCATGCAAGCCCACCCCGAAACAGACTTGGTTTCCTCCCTGGTGGCCGGCTTCCCTGCCGGTGAGCACAGAGAAGGGCTTAGTTTGTATATCGAGTGGCTCAACTCTCTGCCTGACCACGACAGCATCTGCCGGGAGATGTTTGTAGAAAGCCCGCTTTGCCACCCTTCGGTGACCTTCAGAAAGTCTGCTGTGCTGGCTCTGGGCGGATACCAGGAAAAGGGCTGGCCAGAGGACTATGATCTCTGGCTGCGCGGCTGCCTGGCTGGGTGGCGGTTCGCCAAAATCCCCGAGGTGCTGCTGGAATGGCGCGAACATCCCCACCGGCTGACCCGCACCGACAGCCGCTACTCGCTAGAGAATTTCATCCGCGCCAAAGCCCACTACCTGGCAGTCGGCCCGCTTGCGGATCGAGACACGGTCATCATCTGGGGGGCAGGCATGCACGGGCGGCGGTTGAGCAAGCATCTGCTCCGGGCAGGGGTGCCGTTGGAATATTTTGTAGATATAGATCCCAAAAAGATCGGGCGCACCCGGCGCGGGCTGCCGATTATCTCCCCGGAGGAACTGGAACGCGTCTGGTCACAGGCCAGCCGACCGGTGTTGTTATCTGCAGTGGGCGCACGCGGGGCGCGGGATTTGATCCGCCAACGGTTGAGTGCACTGGGTTTGATGGAAGCTCAGGACTGGTGGGCAGCGGCTTGATTGATTATTGAAGCGGTCTGCCACGCGCGTTTAAAATAAGCGTTTACGCAAGAAACGCCACAACAATAAGCTGTGAATTGAATTTATCGGAATAAATTAAGGAGCGAATATGAGCATTGCACAAGGCTTGACCATGATTAAAACCTTTACTGTCAAAGAGGAACACACCGCTTATCACATCGGCAGCGGGACAGTCAGGGTGCTGGGGACTCCGATTATGATTGCCTACATGGAGATCACCGCCATGGAGATGCTGGAAGAACACCTGGACGCGGCGCATACCAGCGTCGGCACCCGCGTGGATGTCCGCCACCTGGCGCCCAGCCCGCTCGGTGCACAGATCAGGGTGACCGCTGAAGTGACGGGCGTGGATGGGCCCAAAATCACGCTGAAGGTGGAAGCCTGGGACGGGGAAAAACTGATCGGCACTGGCACTCATGGGCGGTATGTGATTAACATCCAGGAGTTCAGCAGACAGATAGAACTATAGGTAGTGTATCCTCGGCAATACAGTCCGATGTGGAGGGTGGCGTTTGCGAAGCAGAATGCGAGCAAAGGCCAATAGTTCAGCCTTCGGCTGAACGTCAGGCTCTGGCTGACCTTAGGCCTTTCTTCACCTCTGATGGTGAATGGACCGAGGATGAGGTTACAGGCTGAACAGCTTTCATGCTATAATCTCGCTACTTTTCAGGAAGAGAGCAACCCCTCATGAACTTTTTGATCACAGGCGCAGCAGGTTTTCTCGGATCAGCCCTGGCCAACCAGCTGGCCAGAGAAGGCCACCAGGTGCGCGGGTTGGATGACCTCTCCACCGGCGAACCGCAGGCTCTGATGGAAGATGTGCATTTCACCCGCGGGGATGTCAGCGACCGCCCCAAATTGTGGACCCTGCTTCAGGATGTGGACTGCGTCTATCACCTGGCGGCGCGGGTGCTGGTGGCAGAATCATTGCTGTACCCGCGTGAATACAACGCGGTCAATGTCGGCGGCACGGTCAGCCTGATGGAGGCGATGCGGGATGTGGGTGTAGGGCGGGTGGTATTGATCTCATCCGGAGCGGTGTATGGAGACCAGCAGGAACAACCGGTCAACGAGAGTGTGCATCCCCAGCCGCATTCCCCTTATGCGGTATCCAAACTGGCGGCAGAATACTATGTCAATACCATCGGGGCACTGTGGGGCATCGGCACTGCCATCCTGCGGGTATTCAACGCCTATGGCCCTGGACAGCATCTCCCGCCTGCTCATGCCCCGCTGATCCCTACTTTTTTGCGCCAGGCTGTGCGCGGCGGCACTTTGGTGGTCCATGGCGACGGCCGCCAGACCCGGGATTTTATTTATGTCTCTGACGTGGTGCGGGCGATGATCGCGGCTGCCACGGCCCCGAACATCAACCAGGAAGTGATAAATATCGGCTCCGGCGAGGAGACCACCGTGCGCCAGGTCGCTGAGCAGGTGCTGCAACTGACCGGCAACAGAGGCGAGATTCTTTACACGCCGCGCAATGACGCCGGCGTCTCCCGCCTGTGTGCGGATATCTCCCTGGCGCAGAAAAAACTTTCCTTTACCCCGCGTCACTCGCTGACGGATGGCTTGCAGCTCACCCTAGAGCGAGACCCGCGCTTCAAAAGCTGATTGACTGCCGACCAAAGCGTCTTACAAAACCAGGTCTTTCTGGTAAACTATGGCTACATCAGCCGCCACCGCCTCATCCCCTTAAGTCTGAATTCAATTATCCTCTGCCCTTCACCTCGTTGCCGCTATCCCGATCGCCTGTGCAGAGCCCTACCAAACAAGGAAAGAGAAAATGGATCTTTATCAATTCGCAGATGTTTCCCACCATAAAGGCGATCTTGACATGCAGCTTTTTGCCAACCTCGGGCACCGGCTGGTGATCAGCAAAGCCTCGGATAACTATCACCTGCCGGACAAAGATGGCAACTACGATTTTTCTGCCGAGCGTCATTTTGATTCGCGTTTTGTTGATAACTTTGTCCATACCAGGGAAACCGGGTTGGTGGCGGGGGCCTACCATTTTTGCCGGTTCGACCGTCCCCTGCCGCTGAGCAACAAAACGGCGATCGTGCAGGCTAACCTGGATTATTTCAAACATGCCGTCAGCCTGCTGCCGCAGCAATACCAGGCAGAGGTGGATACCGCCATTCTGGATATGGAACAAAGCGCCACCCAATTGGAAGCAGCTGGATTAGGACGTAATTCGATTTCAGCGATGGCTAAAGATATGGTTACCCTGTTCCAGGAAAACTTTTCCAATGTGATCTTGTATTCCGGTTCATGGTGGACGGATGAATGGTTGACCCAAGAAGCAACCGAGTGGATGGCAGAACGGGTCAGTGTATGGGAACCGGAATACCTCTTGCTGATCGGCAATGATCCGTGGAACAAGAATCACAGTCCCAGTGTGCCTAAAGGATTTTCAAATGAGTATGCCACCAGCGCCGATGACATGATTGGCAAGATGTTTGCCTGGCAGTACACCAACAAGGGCCGGATCGAAGGTATCTACTCAAACATCGACCTCAATTACACAGCCATGAAAAAGGAAGAGCTTTATACCCTCTTCCACCAGGACGGCGCGGTTGACCCGCCTCCGCCGCCTCCGCCACCCAACGGCGGCGGCACCACAGACGGTGAAATCCTGGCAGCAATCCAAAAGTTGGAAGAAAAACTCACTCAGCTGCAGACATCTATAGACGCAAGCACAGCCGTAGAAAATGAAACCCTGGCACTGACCCGGGAGTTGAAAGACTTGCTGGATAGAACGTAATCGATAAATTGGGTACCGATTGTTTGGAGAGGACGCTAACTTACAGCCTGTTTGCTTTCCTGATCACCAGCTGCTTCGGCACCCGCTGAGCTGGCTTCTTCAACTTCTGGTCCGCCCAGGCCGAGGTCCAGGCTGTCCTCCATCTGGATCTGACCGCGCAAAAAGGCGCCTTCTTCGGTGGCAAAGGTGACTGAAGTGACATTGCCCCACACCCGGCCGCTGGCCCTGATCTCAACCTTATTGGCAGTGATATCGCCCCGCACTGTCCCCGCCACGATCACCGACCTGGCGCGCAGATCCTCGCAGGTCACCCGGCCGGTGGTACCTACCACCAGCAAGCCATCCAGCTTGATCTCGCCGTCAAAAACCCCTTCGATACGCACCCCCCCTTCGCCGCTCAACTTCCCTTTATAGTAGGTGCCATCTCCTAAAACGGAAGTAATCCGCTCCGGTTGGGCGGGAGCAGTTTCAGGGGTCAGGTCTGCGTCATCTCTTCTTCTGAACATGATAATAGAACCCTCTCTTCTTCGTGAGGGGTATTTTACCCCATCTCAGCCGGTTTGACCGCCCAAGCGGGCCTCAGCATCCTCGATGAAGAACCGCCAGGGCTTGCTCAGCCACGGCTCCGGGGTGGTGCCCAACCCGACCCGCGGCCCGATAGTGACCCATTCATCCGGCACAGAAATACCAGCCGCGATAAAGATTTCTGCATCCGAGGCGCACAGATCCAGGTTATTGTGGCGGCGGTCAATCCCCAGCGATTGGGTCAGTTTGGCTGGACCGTCTGCCCAGCGTTTGCGCGGCTGGCTGCCGCGCCGTTGGGCGATGATCTCCAATCCCTCTGCCGGGACGATTGCCCGCACCAGCACAGCCTCCGGTAACCCAGCCGGGCGGGTGACGATATTGAACAGCCAGTGCATGCCGTAAGTGAAGTAGACGTAAGCCACCCCCGGAGGACCGTACATCACCGCGGTGCGCGGCGTGCGCCCGGCTTTGGCGTGGCAAGCCAGGTCTTCTTCTCCGCAGTAGGCCTCAGTCTCGCAGATCCAGCCGGAGAGGCGCACTCCCTGTTCCATATGCACCAGACGCGTTCCCAGCAGTTCCTGCGCCACGACTGGGGTTGGGCGGTTATAAAAAGAGCGGGGGAGGCGAGAGGCGGTGTCCAAAATCGGGTCAGGGCTGAAGGGCTGACAAGGCGGTGAGATCATAGATTGTCACCCCGCCGCCCTGGTAGAAGACCGGTGCCTGGTTTAATTTGTCCGCAAGGTCGGGCTGGGCGTTGAGTTCAGCTTCAGAGAGCACAATGAAGTAATGGTATTGTTGGATGGTTTGATCCCAGGCCTGGTCAAAGTCAAAGCCCTTGCCTGAGAGCTGGTTGTAGCGAAAATCAGCCCCAACCGGCCAGTTATCCACCTCCAGCCGGGTGAAATACTCCAGCCGGGTGTTGTAATCTGCTGAGATGGAGATGACCGGCTCATCCAGGTGCTCTGTGAGGGCTTCTTCAACCGGCAGGTAGTTTTTGGCTTCCTGGCGGTAGTCGTTGCGGGCAAGTTCTACCCGGGTATTCCAGATATTGGGGAGCGCGTAGACCAGCAGGCCGGTCACCAGCAGGGCAGTTCCCAGCCAACGCGAGTCTGTTTTTTCAACCGCGGTGTGGCAGATCAATTCCCCCAGCGGGGCCAGCGAGAGGGCGATAACCGGCAGCAGAGGGAGCTGGTAGTAATCGTGCGTCCAGATGTGATAGGCGAATACCAGTCCGTAGAGCACATACCCCAGCCACCAGCCGGCCAATAGTTGCTGGTATTTCTTCTCTTTGACCAGGGCGATACTCATAATCGAGATGGCTGCCACCCCCAACCCAAACTTATTTTTGATCACATTGATCCAGCGCAGGTAGTGGGCCGGGTCTGACAGCAGGTTGAGGAAGAACCGGCCTTGGAACTGGCCCCCCAGTGTGCCCAGGATCACCATGCCGTAGATGTAATACAGCAGGCTGGGCAGGGCGGTGAGCAGGACGATCATCCAGATTTGTCTATTGCGCGCCAGTTTTTTGAGCGGCATGCTGTGCAGGGTAAAGAGGGCAAAGGCGGGCAGGAGTACAAACCCGGCCACCGATTTGGTCAGGATGGCGTAGCCGGTGAGCAGCCCGGCCAGCACCGCCGATTTGATCGTGCGCCGCCGCTCCCAGCGAAGCAATGCCCACACCGCCAGCACAGTGCCGGCGGTCATCATCGGGTCGGGCATCATCAGCCGGCTGTAAAGGATGCTGAAGGGCATGAAGAGGTAGAACACCAGGCTGAAGAGGCCGCCGAAGCGTCCACTGATGGTTTTGGCAAGGTCGAACAAAGCCCAGGCGCCCAGCATCCAGAAGCTGATCGAGATCAGCCGCTGCACCCAGGGAATCTCTGCCCCGGCGATGCGGTAGAACCCGGCGGAAAGCAGTTCGATGATCGGTGGCTCGATCAGACTTTCCCCGCCCATGCCCTCTCCCTGGTAGAGACTGCGGGAGATTAACAGCGAGCGCAGCTGCCGGGCCATGTGGGTTTCCAGCGGTTCATCGGTCAGGTCGTACAGGCGGATGCCGGCCCCGGCCACAAAGATCAGCACGAGCAGGAGCGTGAACCAGCGATTGTTTTTCTTCATCAACAGCCTCTTTTGGGTAGCGCCATTTTATCAGAAAAGGAGGGGGGCAATTGGGTGCAAACTGCTTAGGGATCGTTCCGATTGCCTGGCAAGCGAGAACGATTCGCTACGAATGATCTGAAACCCCATCTTGACCTGCCAATCAACCGCAGTTATACTTTCTCCACCCAGCCAGAGTGGCGGAACTGGCAGACGCGCGCGACTCAAACTCGCGTGTCCGTAAGGACTTGTGGGTTCGATTCCCACCTCTGGCATGCAAAACTGCTCAAGTTGACCTTGAGCAGTTTTTATCTATGTTGCGGTTTGATACTAGGGAAAAACTAAAAGGTTTTCCTTTTGACTTTGGAAAGTAAACGCATCATTTTTCATTAAAGCGGTTCGATTCTTACTTGTAAATTTTCCTTGATGAAATTTTGCGTTCGAGTAGCAGATGATGTCATCCCTTGTTCCGCGCCAATTCTCCCCGGTTATACAAAATCAAACAAGATTTTTGTGAAGAAATTTCTAGCCCATTTTTTCTGGAATTTCAGGAGGACCTATTGGGAATTTCTCGAGCCCAAATGCGCGAGCACTGCCGGCTAAACTGAGCCAGAATGAGATTTGCGACATGTATTCTGGGGGATAGGGCTGAGCGTTTTCAATCCACCAGTTTGCCAACCCAATTTGAGCACTGGCGATATGAAACGCAATAATATCAAATGGCGCTAACAACTGTTCTGTCGAAAAGCGCACTTCCAACTGCACTCGAATCCTTTCTGCAACCAATTCGGTCAATCGCTTCATCAAAAGATGTCCGGCCTGACTTGAAGATAAGAGCCGATAGATCTCACCATCGCCCTGGATCTGCTGATAAAAAGCCAGCGTCGGGGAAAATCCCTGTTGAACTTCTTCGTTGGATACTTGCTTGCTATGCTTGGCAATGTCTTCATAAATCACATCGATACAATCGACAAGCAGTTCCTCTTTGTTTTTGTAATGTCTGTAAAACGTCACCCGGGCTGCTTCTGCCTCAGTGGCAATATCCTGAATTGAAACCGCATCATACCCTTTTTCCAACAGCAAGCGGATAAACGCTTCTCGTAGACCGCGTTTTGTTTTTATCACCCGTAAATCACTTTGATTAATGCTCATAATATTACACCTGTTACATATGTTTCAATGCCAGAAACTGATCCTTGAAATAAATGATAATCTAAATACAATACACATTGTATCATAAATTATTATTTGATACAAATTTTACTAAAAGTTACATAATTTAGTCAACAAATGAAAGGATAAATAAATGAATAGAACATTATTGATCGCAGGAATTGTAGTAACCATTATTGCAATGGTCTTGATCATGCTGCCTCAGATCCTCAGTTCGATTGGCCTTCATCCTACCTATGATCGATTAGAATACGATCTGGCGGGAAAAAAGGCGCTAATCATTGCTACCAATGAAGATACCCTGGGTGAATCGGGCAAGGCAACTGGTGTGTATGGATCGGAACTAACGATTGCCTATTATGAGTTCCTGGATGCCGGTATGACGGTGGATATTGCCAGCCCAGAAGGGGGCAAAATCCCGTTCGAGCCAGTCAGTTTGCGCTGGCCGATGGCCACACATGCAGACAAACGTTACCTGAACGATGAGGATGCACAGAACAAAACTGAAAACTCACTCAGTATCGAAGAAGTGAATTTCCTCGACTATGACATCATCTGGATGGCAGGTGGTTGGGGTGCAGCCTATGACCTGGGCTACAGCGAAGTGCTTGGCGAGAAGATCTCAGAAGCCCATGCGGAAGGTATTCTGCTGGGTTCGGTGTGTCATGGCGCTCTCGGTTTCCGCATGGCAACCGAGGTCGACGGCAGGCCGCTGGTAGAAGGCAAGACCATGACCGGTGTCACTGATAAGCAGATTGTGGAGCTTGGCATTGAGATCACGCCTCTGCATCCGGAAACAGAATTGCGCAAGCAGAATGCCAACTATGTCAGCGATACCGCCTTCCGGGATTTCTTTGCGACCTACGTGGCGGTGGATGGCGACATCGTCACCGGACAGAACCAGAACTCCTCTGGTGAAGCTGCACAGACTTTGCTGCGATTGCTTGCTGAGGGGAACTGAGATAATGGGCTTTGTCGAAAAACAGCATGTCAGAAATATTACTAATTGGAGATAATAATGTCTAATTTAGATCGAAAGAATGAAAATCCGGAGGTCAAAAAGAATTCCGGTGAGGAAACCCACCCTAAGGGGATTTCCCGAAGGGATTTCCTGATTGGATCCGGTGTGGGTGTTGCCAGCCTCCTCGTTGGCGGTGGCTTATGGTACAGGAATAACATGCCCGATTCCGCTATCGAAGGGGTTTTCAACAGAGCTGTAAATGCAGACCGCAACAGTGAGTACTTTCAACAAGATGCCTTGCACGTCGTCACAACCGGAACAGGCGCTCCGCTACCGGATCCCAACCGTGTCGGCCCCCAGGCCGTAGTGGTAGCTGGTGATCAGATGCTGGTCTTTGATACGGGCCCTGGCAGTACGCGTCAACTCGCACTAACTGGGTTGAGTATCAGTTCAGTCAATGCCCTGTTTCTGACACACTTTCATTCCGACCATATCAGTGATTTGGGTGAGTTCATGTTACAGCACTGGACAGGCACTGGCGTGGAAGAACCACTGAATATCTACGGTCCTCCGGGCGTGGAAGAAGTCGTGGCAGGATTTTTGGCTGCATATCGGCTCGATCGAGGCTACCGAATCAACCATCATGGTGCAGATGTTATGCCCCCTGCAGGATTTGGCGGAGTAGCGCACACATTTGACCTCGGTACCGATCTCATGTCCAGTGAGGTTGTATATGAAGCAGGCGATGTACAGGTAATTGCCTTCAACGTAGACCATCCACCGGTGGTTCCGGCGGTTGGCTTCCGCGTGAATTACAAAGACCGGAGCGCCATGATTACGGGGGATACGATCTACTCAGATAGCCTTATTCATCACGCAATGGGTGCTGATTTGATGGTCAGTGACTCCTTGAATCATAAGATGTCACAAATGATCGCTGATGCCGGGGAAGACATGGAAAACAACCTGTCATCCGTTACCGAGGACATCCAGGAATCTCATATCAAGCCGGAAGAAGCTGCGGCCGTTGCAAAAGAAGCCGGAGTTCCTGTGCTGATCATCACCCACGTTCTGCCCCCGGTACCAGATTTCCTGAGGCGACCATTCCTGCATGATGCCAGGGAAATCTATGACGGCCATCTACAAATGGCGAATGATGGTACCCTGATCAGCCTGCCCGTCAATTCTGACCAGTACACTATCCACGAACTACTCAAATGAAGGCGGAGTTATGAAAAAATCAACGTATATCAAGGCAGTTTTAGTGGTGTTTGGATTACTGATCCTCAGCAGGATTCCAGCTTTCATCAATGGATCTCTGGACGCCATCACAATTGTTTCCACTATTGTAGAATTGGTTTTTTTCACCTGGGGCATACTGGTTCTTAGAAAGCAGTCTCTTTCTGAGTAGTCCTGAGCCAACTTATCAGCAGTATGAAATAAATTGGTAACACATGCATTCCTTGGCGCTCGTAAGGTTTCAGACTAAGGTTCTGAGTAAGTATTACAATTGAGCCATAAATCCCTCATAAAAGTGGTTCGGAGCAGATCCCACCTCTGGCATCGATAAATGCTCAAGTTGATCTTGAGCATTTTTTGTCTTCTATAAGTTTTAGCCAAAGGGGAAAATTGGAAAGCATACCCGGCATACAAAATTGGTGAGCCCGGATCGAGATCAGAATTCTGTTTAGAAAGGTTCACGCGTTATAGAATCTAACGGTTTGCGTTACTTGCGGGTGGGCGGGCGTGGATAAAACTTCGATAGCAAGATTCTGTTCAGGTGTAGATAAAGCCAGAAAGTGCCGCAGAATCCCACCCGTCAAGTGCACGCTTTGTTAGACTGCTTTTATGGATTGCTAGACTATCACACCTGCGTAAAAAATAAATTTCACAGATTTAACTTTGAGGATTATCTTTGGGGATAATAACGATTTCCCAATGTTCATCAATATCTGTGACATTAAGTTGCCATTCACTTGCGAAATATTTCACGCCTTTAATAATTGCATAACCCGCAGCCCCAGCAGCAATAGGAATTGCTGCTGCTACCATGATTCCTGCTGCCATTCCACCACTAACCACAGCCCCTAAAGCACCAAGTCCTGAAGTTATTCCCGCTGCGGAGAGACCACTGACTGCGCCTAACGAACTTACAGCGGCTGTTATTGAGCCAAATCCAAGAATACCGCCACCAACAGTACCGATTGATTCAGATATACGTTCTTTTTGCGAGTTCGATAATTTTGAATATGAAACAAACCCAAGTTCTATCATAATTCCGATTTGTTTTATCATTTCATCCGATGGTAATGAGCGGACAGCCAGAATACGGATAAGAGTTGCTTCCGAACACCCTATTGCTTTAGAAACCTGTCGAACATTGAGGTCGTTTTCTTCAATGAATGCAGCCAGTAAAAACCTACTGTTATCTTGCGTAAGTTGATTCATCATGTTCACTCCATCTTTTAGGGGCAGCCTAACAGGTTGATAAGCGTTATTCTTAATGGATAAACTGCTCCTGAAATAAATTATAGTCTAAAAACACAAATGCCCCTGCTATGAAGAGCAGATTCCACCTAATCAAGTAACGCCAGCATTCCTT
>JAFGDK010000046.1 GCA_016932165.1 Anaerolineales bacterium | reverse complement strand
TCTTGCCGACTTTATTTTGTCTGTCTGTGCGGTCACAATGTGGGCATTTCATGTCTCTATTAAACCACTAATTTAGCCACTCCCAAAGTGATTGGGATAATGTCGGAACAATTTCAATAGCATCACCGTTATAATAAGGGAGGTAATATGAGAAAAATATATTTTTTGGCATGTGCTTTTCTACCCATCCTTGCGATTGTTGCCAGCTGCTCGACACCGAAATTGATTGAGAACGAAAATCAGTTCTCCCCAACAACTCTACCTGAGGTTGAACCAGGTATGCCTGCAGAACAACCTGTCAATGGAAAATTTGAACCCACAGAAATTATTATTATCCCCACCGAAAAAGCCCCAACTGCGCCAAGTATGGAGGTACCAATGACACCCACTACACCCTCACAAGCATCTCAAGGGCTTAAAGATTTGATCGAACGAGCCGAGCAGGATTTGGCGAGCCGCTTATCGATTGATGCAACCGAAATTTCCGTAGTCGAAGCCAGGGAAGTGGTCTGGTCTAACAGCAGTCTGGGATGCCCACAGCCTGGCATGGCCTATGCTGACGTGCTTACCCCTGGCTACTTGATCGTCCTGCAAGCAAAAAACTTCAACTTTGAATACCATGCCAGCACCGGAACAGAATTGATCTTTTGCCAGAATCCCGAGCCCCCTGCTTCTGGTACTCCGATTGACCTTTAGTGCTTATTAGCGGTTCTTAATCTTAGATAAGGTAAATACAGGCTGGCAAGATTGCCAGCCTGTATACCTAGTTTGGTTGCGATATCTTTAGGCAGATATCTCAGTCTGTGTCAACACTAATCAGAGTCAGGTCCAGAAGGCTGCTAGCATCACTGTGCGAGACCGCGCCAAGATACTTTGTACCTGCGGCGAGTCCGAACCAATCAACCGTGACTGTCTGGGTTGCGCCAACCGTTGCCGCGGCAGGCGCTGTTACAGTCATATTGGTGCTGCCGGGTGCGGCCGGGACCGCCCAACTGAACAAGGTGTAGTTGGCATCTGGGCCATCCGTACCCCAGCCGTGGACGAAGACATAGTAATCTCCCGCCATTGGGAAGAGAACATCAACCTGTTCAGCTGAAGTGCCAGAGCCGCTGCCGCCTGCAAAGGTCCCTGTTGGATAGAAGACATACAGGTCCAGGTCATCGTTGCCATCGGTGTAAGCATCAAACAACGAGAAGCGGGCGTAGGCTGAGCCTGCCGGTATGGTGATAAAGTGCAAGGTAGTGCCGGGTCCGAAGGGGGCAAAACTATCGGTAGGATCATCGAGCACATTGCCAGCGGTCATAGTTGCGGCAACCAGTCCATGCGGAGCAGCAGTGTAGTCACCCGTGTAGCCAAAGGTCACTTCAAAGTCGAGAGAACCATCTGCACCCAATCCCGCGACTTCTGCCGGAGCGGCGAGCGCCACCGGATAGAGCGAGATCGGGCTGGTCACTTCATACGGGCCTTTGCTCCAGGTCAGTGAACCGAAGGTCCAGGCATTGGCGACAATCGAAGCATTCCCGGTAAAGGTGACAGTGTAACTGGCTGATTCGCCCGTACCTAAGGTTAGAGAAGCTGGATCAACGGTGACGTCAATCCCGGCGGGCGCATCAACGGATACATGATAGGTGCCAGGAGTGCCAACGTTGGTAACTGTGCGGGTGACTGTTTGGGAACCAGGCAAAGCGCCAATGGAGATAGACGGGTAGTTGAGATCACTGGGGTCAAGAGAGTATCCCATGCTTGCCAGGGCATTGCATGTTCCCGCGCTGACGGCATCAGATGTTTCGCACAGGAAGGCCAGCCAGTCGTAGAAGCCAGCATCGTAAACCAGGCCGGGATCAAATGCGCTGTTGGGCACCACCTGCCCGGCACCGTAATCAAAGTATCCACCAGAAATGGGGTTACCCAGATTCGTGGTGGTGCTTGCAGTGGTCATCAAGGCGGATTTAATCATCATTGGCGACCAGTCTGGGTGCGCATCTTTGAGCAAGGCAGCAATGCCGGCAATGTGCGGGCTGGACATGGAAGTGCCGCTGTAGAAATCAAAGTTGCGGCCGTTGTTGCCGGGAGGCGCAACTGCCGCCAGCACATCCACACCAGGGGCCATAATGTCAGGTTTCAGAAGATCTCCAGCACCAGCCAGGGCTGGGCCACGGGAGGAGAAGGCTGCTACTTGAGGTGCTTCAATTGATGCTAAAATGCCTCCGGTCAGCGTTGCCGTTGCGCCAGCTGTCTGGGCATAGGCGCGGATGGCCGCACCTGCAACATCATCAACATGGACTGAGGGCACATAGTGCAGGTCTGCATTTAGCGAAGCAGGGGTAACATTAGCCAGCACCATCCCAATCCCGCCAGCTTCCATGACCGCATAGCTCTTATCTACCCGAGCATAAATACCCCGATCACAGACAACGATCTTCCCTGTGACAACAGCCGGATCTAATGAGCCAATTGCACATAAGGCATCACCGGCATCACCGGCATACACCAAATCGGCCGGGCCAACGCCGCGCGAGTCAATTGAGGCGCCTTCGTAGTCACTGCCATCACCAAGGTACACCATCCCCGAATAGAAGCGGTCGTGGGTGCCTGCAGCAACAGTGGTTTGCCAGGGGGTATTATGGGCAACAGTGGAAGCGCCAGGACCATTATTACCAGCCGAGGAAGCGACAAAGACACCCGCGTCTGCAGCATAAAGGTAGGAGATCGCCACAGATGTGTTCATCAATGTGGTTGAACCACTGATGGAGTAGTTGATCACATCCACACCGTCTGCGACAGCCTGGTCAATGGCAGCCACCAGGTCTACGGTGAAGCCGGAGGACTGAGTGCCATCTTCGTTCGACCACAGGGCTTTGTAAGCTGCGATCCGGGCACGCGGCGCCATGCCGCTGATTGTGCCCAAGTCCACACCAGAGACTTCAGCCGGAACACCGTTGTTACCGCCAGCCGTGCTGGCAGTATGGGTACCGTGGCCGTTGTAGTCACGCGGTGAGTTGAATTCCCATGGCCGGTCAGCATCAATTCCTGCATCACCGCCGTAGCCAGCATTGAAGTACTGTGCACCGATCAGCTTCTGATTGCAGTCTGATGCAGTGAAATCTTCACCGGGTGTGCATTTGCCGTGCCAGCCAGGGATCTGCTGGTAGTCCAGCTTACCATCTTTTGTGTCGTTGCCGTTCGTACCTGTGCGGTCGGAGAAGCTGAAGCTTTCCGGCCAGATACCGCTGTCAACAATACCGATGATCACATCTTCACCGGTATAGCCCATATCCCACAGGCCGCCTGTGGCGGTCAATCCCAGGAAATCAGGTGTGGTGACTGTATCCACGGTATACATCTGGTCTGGTTCAACAGACATTACCCCTTTTAGGAGTGAAAGTTTGTTAGCCTGATCCAAGGTCAGTTCTGCGGCAAAACCATTAATACTGTAGCGGAAGTCATAGACTTTCCTGCCGCCACCCACTTTTCCCAGAGCTTCGTCATGCTTGCTATCCAGATAGCCGACATACCTGGTTACCGCTGTGCTGAATGGGTCAATTTTCTTTCCATCTGCCGGTTTTGTGGCTTTGAATCCTTTGATGTTGCCTTCATAAGCCACAACAGGTTCATCAATTAATCGGACAATGTAAATCCCATTGGGGCTTTCTTCGACAAATCCTGCAGCTTCGAAGGTTGGTGTATCTGCAGAGGTTGGCATGACAATTGCCAATGTAGCCACGAGGACCACTGCAAATATTAAAATCCGTTTCATCCTTTTAGTCATTTTATCCTCCAGAAGTAATCTGAATCTTATCCAATACAAAGAAAGATGCGATCTAGTTTTTTATATCCACCTCCTTTAGATGCAGCTACCCCCAGCACTCTTAATTTTCATTATCAATGGATCGGAAAAAATTAATCTGGGGTTAATCAATTATAGCAAGACCTAACAAAATTGCAAGGTTTGAATATTACAAATGTTGTCGATATTATCCGCTGATTTCCTCTCTTCGATCAAACGGGCAATCTACCATCATCCATATTTATCTGACTATGAACGGTTACAAAAAACAGGCTGGCAGAGATTGCCAGCCTGTTTGATTGATTCACGGTTTCAAGATGTGACTTTATTTATCCTTAATCCCTGCGACTGTGATGGCTTCGTCAGCGGTGAGGAAACCTTTCCCATAGTCTCCACCATCCCACGGGCTGATATAGTAGTATGGTTCTTCAAAGGGGAAAGCAACAATTGCATCCGCGGCAGGGAGCGGGGTACCAGTTGCTGCATTCCGCAGAATAGCTTCCAGGTCAGCCTGGAAGAGTTCCGGGTGATCCTGCATCACGAGAGCAGAAATACCGGTAACATGCGGGGCCGCCATGCTGGTGCCGCTCAGGTAGTAGTAACCCACGGTTGAACTGAATGCGGATTTGTAAGGTCCAACCACCCAGGCGCCGGGAGCAGCGACATCGAGGTCCTGATGCTTTTGTCCCAGATCCTTGTTCGGCCGGCTGCTGAAATCCTCCAGATAGATCTGGAAAGGATTCCCAAGGATATCGCTGGTATTCAGTTTCTCGGGAACATCACCCTGCCAACCATAGTAGAACATGGAAGCCCAGCCGGCAGCTCCAGCATTGATCACCTGTGGGTACCCGCCGGGGTAACCCAGGCCAGCTGCGCCTTCATTTCCTGCGGAAGCAACCACGATGACGCCTTTTTCGATGGCATAGTCAATCGCGTCTTCGATCATCTGGGTTGGTTCCGGTCCACCAAGGCTCATGTTGATAATCACCGGACCATCCAAAGTTTCGGCCAGGTCTGCAACGTAATAGATCCCGGCAGAGACCATCTCATCGGTACCACCAGAGAGGGTAAGATCACCATATGGAGAGGGTATAACCCAGGCATCCAGCACCAGCACCGGGATGATGGTTGCTGCAGGTGCCACGCCATCTACCCAAAATGCATCATTTACATTGAAACCAACAATTGTGCTGGCCACATGGGTGCCATGGCCGCTGGCTAAATCTGTCCAGAAACCTCGGTCATCTTTGAGGTCACTAATGACAATATCGCCGATGGTTTCATCCCAGTAGATATCATGGGAGAAACCTTTCCCCAGATCCCAAGCAACATTGGCTTCAGACAGCAAGAATGGGGCAAGCGTTAGCAGACCGGTATCCAACACAGCGACATAGACACCTTCTCCGCTTTGAGATACGTTTTCTGTGTCAACCATATCAGTCCAAAAACCCTTGGCAACTGGCATATCCGTTACCGTTGTGGCATCCGGCTCAATTAAATCAAATGCATACTCTGCCGCGAGAAGATCGGGTACATAGAACAGCTTATCGCTGGCGAGAGCCGATGCTTGCTTGCCCATGGCCGAGAGCGAAGTTGCCATCAACAGGATAACAAGTACTAAGGTGAATAGTAATGATTTTCGTTTCATTTTTTTCCTCCAAAAAGTAATCTGATTTTTCTTTTCCAATGAAATTTTCAATGCAATCTAATTTTGTATGTCCACCTCCTTTAGATGCAGCTACCCCCAAAATACTCTAAAGTCCTGATCAATGACTCGTGATAATTAATCTGGGGTTAATCAATTATAGCAAGACCTAACAAAATTGCAAGGTTTGGGAATTTATCTGATAAATCGCCCAGAATTTATCTGTTTTGATCAGAACTGAATAAATAAATTTGCGAATATATTCACAAAATGGTAAGATTACATAAATAGATATTCGGATAATATTCTAGGTTATTGAGGGCAAGATGGCCAAAACACTAAGAGACGAGATCAATATCCTCCACGCACAGGTGTGCAGCGGGCTGGCGGACCCCAACCGGATTCTGATCCTGTATGAACTGGATAAAGGACCGCACAACGTCAGCGACCTGGCATCCACGCTGGAGATCCCCCAACCAACGGTTTCGCGCCATCTAAAGATATTGCGCGAGCGCAATATGGTCAACTCAGAGCGAGATGGCCAGTCGGTGTATTACAGCCTGGCTGATAACCGGGTGATCCAGGCATTGGAACTGCTGCGCGGCATGTTGGCCGACAGCCTGGAAAGCCAGATCAACCTGGCGCGCTCAGCATCTGAGCCATTGCGCAAAGAGTGAACAGCAGGAAAAAGCCTGAAGGCAGTTCACCAGATGGTGGGCTGTTTTTTTTTAATAAGTCAGAGGGGTGCCAGATCCCCGGTTGGATGGGAGAGACCAATTCTGATTCGATTTAAAATTTCGCGGTATTCCGGCACGATTTAAGCGGGAAGCTTGGAAAAACCTTAATCCCCAACCCTTCTGGCGAGATAAATGTCCGCCTCCCGGATTACCCCGTCAATGATGATGTGATGGGTAAAATACAGGTTTCCGGCTGCATCCAGGGTCGGCTCGCCGGCAAAGCTAGAGACGATCAGTTCCGGGGCGCTCCAATCCCGATCCTGCCAGACCGAGCGAAAGACCGCCGGGCTGCCCTGGTAAAAGCGGGTGAACCACAATTCTGTACCATCTTCAGACAGGAACGGCCAGCCCTCATCCTCAGGCGTATTGACCGCGCTGAGGTTTTCAGGCGGCTGCCATTCGCCATCGACCAGCCTGGTTTGCCAGATGTCCATCCCGCCAGCTCCGGGCAGCGTGGTGGTGTGGTAGATCAGCCGATCCCCGGCAGGATTGATGTGCATTTCACCCACCTGGTAATCGACATTCAGCCGTTCCCCTGCGCTGCGGATATTGGTCCACTCACCAGCCTGCCGGGTGGCGCGCCAGATATCAATCTCACGCAAATTCCCCTCCCGCACCGAACAGAACCACAGCTCGTCCCCCACCAGAGTGCCGCAGCCATCCAGGGCAGGCTGGCCCTTTTCCGCGAGGATGATGCGCTGCGGCGCTCCCCAACCCGCGCCGGTCCATTGGCTGAGATATATCCCGGTAACCCCGTCCAACACCTGCATCTCGGGTGGGTTTTCGATCGTGGGGGTAAAGAAAAAGATCATTTCCAGACCGTCTGGGGTGATGAAAGCGGAATCCTCCAGCCCGGTGGAGTTAAGCAAGCCCGGCACGGGAACCGGGTCAGCCCAACCTGGGTGGTGGACTTCTGGCGGCAGAGGGTCGGCAAGTTTTTCTGCCTCAGGCGGGATCATGGTAAACCGGTCTGGCGTGGGGGTAGCAATCTGAGCTGGCAGAAAAGTCTGGCAGCCAGCCGACAGCAAAGCCAGCCAGACCAAAACCAGGATTTTCTGCACCTTTAACTTTTGCATAGCAGCCTCCTGCAATCTCACCATCAAGATGAATTGAGACTGGTGATTCTCTTTCATAGTATACAAACTTAATAAAAGTTATGTTACAGAAAAACAATCTCTGGTACTATCAATAGTATGTTCAAACAATATGCCAACAAACAAATTGCCCTGCCCTCAGACCATGGATCTTGGATATTCCTGTTCAGCCCGCTGCTGATCGGGATCACTGCCGGGGGCCAGTTCTCCAATACCCAATTATGGCTGGTGGTGAGCTTATTGTCCGTATTTCTTCTCCGGCAGCCTGCCTCAATACTGGTTAAAAGCATGTCGGGACGGCGAACAAAGAAAGATCAACCGGCAGCGGTCTTCTGGATTTGTGTGTATGGCCTGATCGGCCTGATAGGTGGGTTTGCTTTGATCCTCCAGAAAGCTGTCTATATTTTCTGGCTGGCCCTTCCCGGCCTGCTGGTCTTCGGATGGCATCTGTGGCTGGTGAGCAAACGCCGGGAGAGACGCCAGATGGGTGTCGATGTGCTGGCCTCGGGGACATTGGCCCTGGCTGCTCCGGCGGCTTACTGGATCAGCGCGGGCGGCATTGACCCGGTTGGCTGGTGGCTGTGGATCCTGACCTGGCTGCAATCTGCTGCCTCAATCGTATATGCATTCCTGCGCCTGGAACAGCGAGAACTGAAGGCAGAACCGGGGGATAAGAACAAGTTGCAGATGGGACGGCGCGCTTTGATGTACGGCGGGTTCAACCTGGGGCTGGCGGCAGTCGCCGCTGCAGTCGGCTGGCTGCCGATTTGGATCTGGATCCCCTACCTGGTGCAGTTCGTCGAGGTGGTCTGGGGAACCTTCCGCCCCGCTATCGGTTGGAAGCCGACTTCCATCGGACTGCGCCAACTGGCAGTCTCCAGCATCTTCACCCTTTTATTCATGCTTCTGTGGTAACTGCAAGCATCTCCCCCAATAAGGATATGAAAACAGGAGATTTCTGCTAACCATACCTGGTGTGATAGTCCTTACCGGGGGACAGGGAGGCTATTTTTCTTCCTGATCAAGCCGCCAGAGAACGGCTTCTTTAGTGATGAATTCTCCAGAGAGTATCTCCCACCCCTGGGCCAGGAAAAACCAGGCCAGGAAGATGAAAGGAATGTAGGTACAGATCAGCAAAGGCCGGAAGCGAGAGTCATCTATCCGGTTGTTCTCGGGATCAAACGGAGAGTAAACCACCCTGACTTCGCCGCCCTCGACCAAGGCTGACCATTCATTGGCACCCAGTCTTGAACTTCCTTCGAACTTCTCTCCCTTTAGCGTGGTGAATGAATAGCCAACGTGGTAGGTGAATGAAAGTTCGCCCTGATTTTCCTCAATCAGTTGGTACCATTTTTCGGCTACTACCCCGCTGACGGTCTTGCCCAGGACCACCAGGGGAAAATCTGCCAGCGTGTTGACCACCAATAGGATCACAAACACTATCCCTACCCCCAGCATTGCAAAGCCGGTGATCTTCCTCCCGATAGAATTTTGCTTTGAAAGGATTTTCTTCATCATAGCTCCAGTAGCGTGCACCTAAAAATATTATATTACCGATGAGGGTGGAAATCATTAATCGAAGCTAAGCCTGATCCCAATTCTTTAAATGAAGGGCTGGCTGATGGGGAGCCACCAGCCAGCCGTACTCCTCCCAGGCGGACAATCAAGCGAATCGCTTGATTGTTATGGAGTTTGCTGTGCAAACCCCACACCTTCAGCGGGACAATGAGTGTAGCGCGGGTGGGGGTCGAACCCACACGATGTCACCACCGGCGGATTTTAAGTCCGCTGCGTCTGCCAATTCCGCCACCGCGCCGCATTTATATTCTACACGGAGTTTGGCGAAGGTCAAGGATGGAGGAGTCAGTTTGATTGTCAAATAATCACTAGTTGAATGGTCTCTCTGAGTGCGGTGGTTTATAATTACGAAAAAACCACCAGACGAGGAAAAAATGAAACCCCAGTTCCCAAAATTTCTGCAAATCCAACCCGAGGTCGGCCGCGCCCTGACCCAAGGGAAACCAGTGGTAGCCCTGGAATCGACCGTCATCTCTCACGGACTGCCTTACCCTCAAAACCAGCAGCTTGCGGAGGATATGGAAGCCACGGTTCGGGCGGGAGGGGCTGTCCCGGCCACCACTGCGGTGATTGACGGTACGCCGAGAATCGGCCTGGACTCAACAGACCTGGCCATGCTGGCCCAGGGTGAGGGGCTGCGCAAGGTCAGCGTGCGAGATTTTGGCCCAGCCATGGCCCAAAAAGTCAGCGGCGGCACCACGGTAGCCGGGACTCTGATCCTTTCGGAGATGGTGGGGATCAAGATCTTTGCCACCGGCGGGATCGGCGGTGTACACAGGGAGGCTCCCTTCGATATCTCCACTGACCTGGGTCAACTGGCGAAGAGCAAAGTGATCGTGGTTTGCGCCGGGGCCAAGGCGATCCTGGACCTGCCGGCCACCCTCGAGCAGCTTGAAACAATGGGCGTGCCGGTGATCGGCTACCAGACGGATGAATTCCCGGCATTTTATTCACGTGAGAGCGGATTAGGTGTTAGCGCCAGGGCAGACAGCCCGGAAGAAGCCGCTGAGATTGCCAAAGCCCACTGGCAGATGGGCGGGGGAGGTCTGCTGGTAGCTGTTCCGGTGCCAGAACAGGAGTCGATCCCAGCTGCTGAGGTTGAGAAGGAAATCCAGCAAGCCCTGGCAGAAGCCGTGTTGCAGGGCGTTCGCGGGCAGTCAGTGACACCCTTTTTGCTCAGCCGGGTAAGTGAGTTAAGTGGGGGGAAGAGCCTGAAAGCAAACCTGGCTTTACTCAAGAACAACGCCAAAACTGCGGCAGAGATCGCCCAACAGCTCTACAAGCCGATTGGTCTGGGAGTAGTATAAGGTAAGTTCACTGCCCTTTTCAGGGCAATTACGGCATCGCGGTCGGGCGGAAGGTGCGCGTGGGGACAGGCGTTTCGGTGGGCAGCGGCGTACTGGTGGGGATCTTGGTTGCGGTCGGCGGATAGGGGGTACGCGTCGGCGTGGGGGTGAGGGTCGGCCAGCGAGTAACCGTAACCGTGGGTGTATTGGTGATCGTCGGGGTCAGGGTAGGTGTGGGGGTGAGGGTAGTGGTGATTGTCGGCGTATTGGTCACGGTCGGGGTCCGGGTTGCCGGGAAACCGACCACCTCAAAACCTCCAGAGACCGCCAGGTCTAAACCGATAAATATCTGCACCTGGTAATTGCCTGGCAACCATTCTTCTGGTTCCGGATTCCAATCGCTAAAACCAAATCCACCAGTCCCGCCGTCCCAGGGTTTGGTTTCGTAATAGACCAGTTCCCCATCACGGTACCAGAGTGCGGTCCATTGAATGCCATCCGCCATTTTGTCATAGCTGAAGATGGCATACATCATCCGGACCGGGTTGGTGAAGGTGGTTTTGGGGTCGATCGGATTGTAAGCCAGGTCGATCCCCTCAGCAAAGCGCAGCGGGCTAAAAACTGCTTCTGGAGGCGGGGTGAGTGTGCCGGTAAAATTGACCTCAACTGCCAGAGGCACGTAGGGTGTGGAAGTGGGTGTGGGAGTATATGTCTCTGAAAGAGTCGGTGTGATGGAAGGAGTGAGCGTGATTGTTGGCGTGAGGGTGATCGTAGGGGTAGTGCTGGGAGTGGGTGTCAGTGAGGGTGTGGGAGAGATAACATAGTAATTGTAGGCAACCGGCTCCCCAAAGCGGCTAACCAGCAGGGTAACGCCGAACAAACCGAATGAAATTAATAATGCCCGCCATCCCGCCAGCAAGCGCGAACGGCGTAAGCGGTAATACTTCAACCGTCTCGATTCCCTGATTCCGCTGATCCCAATGGCGAACGCCACCAGGGTGCCGAGGGCAAGCAAGATGACCAGGACGCGGATGAATGACCGAATATCCAAGCCGGGGAAAGTTCCTTCCAACATCCCGGGAATTATATCATTCCGGCAGAGCAAAATCTGACCACGTTAACGAAGCTGCCTAAATCGGCGATGGTAAATTTGCGCAAACCAGGCATACGGTTTACAATTCCAACAATAACCGGAATGCACAGGAGCAACCTACATGGAACTGGAACGCGCCTTCACTTATATCTGGAAAGACCCCGATTGGCTGAAAAAGCTTGCCATCGGCGGGGCGCTGGCGATTACAGGGATTGGGGGGATTGCCTTGATGGGCTGGCTGGCGGAAATGTCCCGCAGGGTGGCACACCAGGAGGAAGAGAGCCTGCCTGAATGGGATCAGATCGGTGATTTTTTGCTCAATGGGTTGAAATTCATCGGCGTAATACTGGTCTGGACTTCCCCGGTGATCATTCTATCGATCATCTTCAGCCTGATCCCTGCCTGGATGATGTTCGCCATACCAGAAGATGGACAAGGGGCGGCCATTGCAATGATCTCCATCCTGGTAACCTGCTTCTGGGGCTTCTTCATGATCTATATTCTTGCCGTTAACCTGATCATCCCCCCATTGTGGGTCCCTGTTGCAGAAGGGGTCCCCTTCAGGGAATTGGTCAACCCCCAAAATAGCTGGTCTCTCTTCAAAGCAAATGCGGGCGGGTTCATTGTTGCCCTACTGATCGGTTCACTGGCTGGATCGCTGATGAGCATGGCTGGGGTAGTGCTGTGTGTAATTGGGGTATTTGTGACCATGGTAGCGGCTCAATTGGTGCTGGCGCACTTGATCGGACAGGCAACAGCCCAGGCGCGTGAGGCTGGGACCACGGTTATCTAGTACAATAATAGAAGAAAACCACAGATCGATAAAGATTCTCACAGATGGGGAGCAGATCATCCGTGTTTATTCGTGCAATCCTGTGGTTTTATATTAGTTAGACAAAATGGATACACAAAAAAGACTATCAAGACGAGATTTCCTCAAACTGGCCGGACTGACAACCACCGGGGCAGCATTTTCCCGTATCACAAAATTGTGGGAGAACAATCCGCTGCTTCCTCCCCAATCGGTAAAAATTGTGCGGGTGACAGCCAGACAGTTGCCAGTTTACAAAGAACCAGACTTCGAAAGCGAGATGGTCACATACTGCCACCGGGATGAACTGGTGTATGTTTACAAGGAAGTTGTTTCTCCATACGGCCCGGTTCATAATCCCCGCTGGTACCAATTGGATTCGGGCTATGCGCATACCGCTTACCTTCAAGTGGTGGAGACTCACACACAGGAGGTTGCCTACCATCTCCCCAACGAACGCCAGCTGGCCGAGGTGACGGTGCCGATCACGCTCTCGTTTCTATTCCATAAATATGACGGCTTTTCTCCCCTTTACCGCTTATACTACCAATCCATGCACTGGGTCAGTGAAGTGGGGTACGGCCCTAATGGCCAGCCGGCATACGGGATTCGCGATGATCTGCTGCCGATCACCTATTTTGTCCCCGCCCACCATATGCGTTTGATCCCCGATGAAGAGATCACGCCGCTCAGCCCGGAAGTGCCCCCAGAGCGAAAGAAACTGCTGGTCAACCGCACCCGGCAGACGACCACTGCTTTTGAAGACGGCCAGGAAGTCTTCCACACGGATGTTTCCACCGGTGAACCATATGATAAGCCGGGGGCAACCGGCCCCTCCACAATCACCCCGCTGGGGAATTATTACATCTCGCTCAAAATGCCGGTTCGCCACATGGGAGATGGCCAGGTCACCGCCGATATCTTTGCCTATGAACTACCCGGAGTGCCATGGGTCTCGTACTTCTACAAGACAGGCGTGGCCTTCCATGGATGCTACTGGCACGATAATTACGGGCAAGAAATGAGCCACGGGTGTGTCAACATGCGCCCGGACGAAGCGAAATGGGTGTTCAGGTGGGCTGCACCGGAAAGCCCTCCCAACGATAGGGTTGTGCAGGGATACGGCACTCAGGTTGAGGTGGTGGTATAACCAACATAATCCACCCAGACTGTCATCGTTTCCTCGTGCGGGAGACAAAACTCACTGCCATTTAAAAACCAGTTTCGCTGGTAAAAATCAGCCTGCGCAGGCGGGATTTTTGAGGGTGTCTCGGAAATTTAAGCCCGATTCAAAACGGCCTTTTGGTGTTATCTTTGATACTTTTCGATGATCAGATGCTGGTGACAACCGCCAGACGCAATTTCTCTAAACTCTGGATTGCTGCTGTGCAGGTTTCTTGATTGTTCTCACCATTAGAAAATAAAAAACTCACCAGATTGGGGTCCAGTGAGGAGTATTCCACAAAATCTTTAGTCTGCGATCTGTATTGTTTGTAGATCAGATCATAAGCTATCTTGGCGGGCACTCTGCCACGATCACCTTGCGCAAAGACTCAACCAAATCGTTGGAGGAAATGCCTTTCTCCATCACACAGGTGACACCTTCTCTTCTCAAGCGCAGGGACATAGCAGTATCCACCACAGCAGTGAGCACGACCACCTGCATGTCTGGCCGCAGGCTTTTTGCCAGTTTAATGCGGTCGTATTTATATGAATTCTCAAGATATGGGTCAATAAGCAGCACATCAGGCCGGCAATCAATCAGCGCTTCGGTCAACTTCTCCAGCGGTGCAACCATGCATACGTGAAAGTCATCTTCGCGCGATAGACGCGCCTCAATCTGCTTGACAAGCTCAGCATGATTATCAACGATTAATATCTTTAACGGTTTCTTCTTATTTTCCATGACATACTTCCAAAAAAGCTCCTTTGGTGAGGTGCAATGGAGCTTATTCCAAGTATAGCCAGTGCGAGAGAAACTCATTAGGGGCAATTGTCCCCCATGTGCCGTGACAATCATCCCATTAGAGAGAGTTATTGATTAGATTAGAATTTATTGATCTTGAAGCGGAATTGTGAGTCGCACTTCGGTTCCACCCTCCAATTTTGGCCCAATAATGATCTCTCCATTCAAAGAAGAGGCACGCTCCTGCATATTCATTAACCCATTCCCCAAAGATCTTCGCAATTGCTGCGGCTTAATCGAGATCCCATTATCTAATATTTCCAACATCAGATTGCCATTTTGTGAACGCAGAGCAATACTGACCTCACTTGCCTGGGCGTGTTTCTGGATATTCTGGAGCGCTTCCTGGGCAATATGCAGCACTTCCACTGTTTTCTCCGGGCCAATTGCATCGGAATCCACATCAGTGATCTCCACATAGACATCCATGAAAGTATTTGCCCGTAAAGCACGCGCCAATTCTTCCACTCCCTGGACGATATTCCGCCCCTGGAAATGTTGCGGGCGGAGATCAAGGATATAGTTGCGGATATCGCGAATGGCCGTATTCAGCGATTCGATCGAGTCTTCAATTCCCTGTTTAGCCAGCTCTGGCTGTCGATCTACCTGGTGCGCAATACTTTCAAGCATTAGCCCAACCGCATAAATCGATTGGATAACCCCATCATGCAGGTCCATCCCAAATCTTTGGCGTTCTTCCAGCACAGCCAGCTGCTGCACATGCCGGTAAAGCCGAGCATTCTCAATTGCGATCGCTGATTGGGTGGCAAATAATTCCAAGATACGCAAGTCTTCCTCATCAAACTTTAGTAATTCATCACTGTGCGGGTTCCAGGGGTCGATTTTCTCTGTCAGGTACAAATTTCCGATCACCTTGCCCTTATTCTTAATTGGCACTGCAATCATTGAGCGCATTACTGGGTGGTTCTCTGGAAAACCATAGGAATGTTCATGTTTACTGATATCTTCAACAATCAACGGTTTTCCTTCGTCGATCAAATAGCGGAACAGGCCGCGCCCTTGCGGTGGAGCGCCAATCTCAGCTCGCTGCTCTTTGGTGATACCAGAAGTAATGAACTGCTGATATCCCGTGGCTTGATCATTGAGCACGCCGAGGGCACCGTAACGAGCAGAGACCAGTTCCCGGCTGAGATCGACAACCTTTTGAAGAACAACACCAAGGTCCAACTCGGTGATGAGAGAAAGGCCCGAGAGATTGAGCGCTTCCAACTGAGCCGCCCGTTTGCGAATCTCAAACTCACGCGCATCCAATTGGGCAAAGACCCAATTCGAAAACACCACCGCGCCGATAGCGATGAGGACGACAGAAATGATAATTTCCAGATAATGTATCTCACCAAAGACGATTAAATCCGTAACGACCAGGACTATTGCTAAAAGAATAACTGGTAATACAATCGTCAACCACCGTAAGATTTGCTTATTCATGATGCTCCCGCGAACGGATTCATGGTAATATGCTATAATCTGGACAACTTTACTGAAAATTATACCTTGAAAGTTACTAGGGTCAATTTCTATGCTGAAAATCATGCTCGTGGACGACCATGAGGTTGTCCGACTTGGAATTAAAGCCTTGCTTTCCAACTTTCCTGAATATGAAGTTGTCACTGAGGCATCCAATTCACAGGAGGCAGTCTCAAGGGCGAGTGAATACCAACCTGATGTGATCATTATGGATATCCGCCTGCCCGGAAAAAACGGGATCGAAGCCACCAAAGAGATCATGGCTGAAAACCCGGATACCAAGATCATCATGTTGACCTCGTTTGCCGAAGATGACCTGCTCTTTGATGCGATCAATGCGGGGGCATATGGCTATATTTTAAAACAAATCGGCAGCGATGATCTGCTTAATGCCCTGGCGGCTATTGGGCGGGGTGAAGCATTATTGGACCCGGCTCTTACCCAAAAAGTATTTAAGCGCGTGAGGGAAGCTTCTCGCAAGGCCACAGATGAAGCATTTGCGGCCCTATCAGACCAGGAGCTGCGGATATTGTCCTTAATCTCTGAAGGTAAAACCAACAAACAAATTGCCTCTGATATTTTTCTCAGCGAGAAAACGGTGCGCAATTATGTCAGCTCAATATTGAGCAAGCTGAATTTGAGCACCCGGTCAGAAGCTGCCGCCTATGCGGTCAAGCATGCTGTATTTGACCACGTACCGCGGTCGGAATAAACCCTCGATTCTGATTCCAACGATATAAATCCTGCAATTTTATATGCAGGATTTTTATTTTAGTCAATCTATATTGGATGTATGCAGGTGTTTGAGGCCAAGCCTCAAACCCTAAGGCTGGCTCAATGCCCGGCCTCAGCATCCTGATCTCCCCTGAGGAGAGCAACGGCATGGGACAAAACCGGCTGCAGGATCTGAAAATTTTCCCTCACTGCCTTGGGACTGCCTGGCAGGTTGATGATCAAAGTTTGACGGCGGATACCGGCCTCTGCCCTGGATAACATCGCATGGGGCGTAATTTGCAGGCTGGCAGCCCTGACAGCTTCTACAATTCCAGGAGCACGGCGCTCGAGTACAGCCAGAGTCGCCTCAGGGGTGACATCGCGCGGTGCAAAACCGGTGCCGCCGGTGGTCAATACCACGTCTACCTGCCCCCCATCTGCCCAGGCAATCAAGCGATGGGCGATCTCATCCATCTCATCGGGAACAATCTCGCTGGCAGCTACCTGCCAGCCATGCGCTTCAACAAGGGCTAACAAGGCCGGCCCAGAGAGGTCCTCCCGCACACCTGCAAAAGACCGGTCAGATACAGTAAGAATGGCTATACGAAGCGGCATTGGGGGGTTCCCGCTCATTCCTCTTCCAAACCAACCAGCTTACGCCACTCGCTATGAATGCCGTCTTCTGTGACCCCGTAGTAATAGCGGTATTTCTTCCCATCCCGCTGGATCAGGTCAAAGATCTGGCGGTTGCTGTGTTTGTACTGCTTCATTACTCCGTAATTTCCCTGCCACTTGAAATTCGCTTGGCTGACATCCTTTGGATGCGAGGCGTAGGTGGTGATGGCATAATGCCACAACCGGCGGGCTGATTTGACAGTCACATTTTGAACCACATTGCCATTACGCAGGTCTCGCAGGGCGTAATATTTCTGACCATTGCGCTCAGTCTCCTTGACCACTTCAACGCCAGTTCGCGGGGCCTTATCCCGCACAGGTTCTGGTTCCGTATCTGGGGCTGGATCGGTACGCTGGACCAGGCTGACCGCCTGTGTTGTGTCGATGGCTGCCTGCTCCGCGCTTCCTCTTCGCACCAAGCTGACGATCTCATCACGGACTGCCAGGATGGTTTCGCCCTCATCACGCACATAAATCTTATTGTCATCCACGGCATAGGGAGGATCTTCTCCCCGCGGCACCAGGACGCGGAGGATGGTTTTATCACCAGTTTTGTGGGAATCAACCGTACAGACCAGCTCAGGGCTGATGCGAGTATTGATTTCCTTTTCGATTTGCTTGATCGCCTGGGAAGGATTGCTGATCCCCACTACAGGCTGAGACTCGTCGCTGCTGAGACCGAGATAAAGCGTACCCCCATTGGCATTGGCAAAGGCGCAAATATCGGCAATGATCGCGTACAGCTTACCGCCGCGCACAGTCATGCTTTCATGGAAATCCTGGATGATGTTGCCGCCCTCTTCGCGGGCTGCCCGGATGAAGTCAAATTCCGGCTGGCTGTTTCCCCCGCCTTTGCGGGGACGCGTGCGGGCAAAGTCATTGCTGGCAAACAGGTCTTTGAGGGCGTCAAATGATCTATCCGGGAGAAGCACCTCGGTGACCCGGTCGCCCACCCCCAAGGATTTCGTGAGCCCCCCGCCGGTCAGACGGTGGGCATCAGACCCCTGGATGCAGTGCATCTGCCGTGGATATTCTGGTTTTGTCCCCCTGAAGAAGGCTGCCGTGGTGTGACGGCCGCGCTTTTCCAGGTCAGTCACTTCGAGGGCAGCGAGTTGTTCGTGCTGGGTGTAAGCAATCTTGGTCTGACCGCCAAAGGGGAAACCGCGCATGGCCACCCCGTTATTGGAATTGGCGTGCGCTGCAATCGCCAGCCCGCCAGCCGCGCTGATAACCTGGTAGGCGGTAATCACATCCGCGGATGCCCCAACGGTCACAGAGCCCTCATCCAATTTTTCAGGGGGGATGTTCAACTGAAGGAGAATATGTTCAATATCCCGGGTGGTTTTCTCCAAAGGGAAGATACCGAGGATATGGAACCCAAAGGTGGCGGTGAATTCGAATCCCGGCAGTACCAGGATCTTGTTCAACAGCCGGCGATATTCCTTCAAAGTGATGGCTTCTTCCGGCAAAATCCGGTTGAGCGAGTTGAGCAGCTCAAGATGTTCAATCTCGGAGATCATTTTTTGGTAACCGGCCACGGTATTGTGGTCGGTAAAGGCAATAATATCCAAGCCGCGTTTTTCGGCATGCTGCAAAATATCGAGATAGCTGATTTCTGGCTGTTGATAGTCGCTGGAGGCGGGAGTATGCAGATGCAAGTCTATCGAATACCATTTGCGGCTTGATTCGGATCGGTTAATGGTTCTTTTTCTAGCCATAATATTCCCTAGCCCAGAAAGCCATTGATCCGATTGATCAATTCGTCTGGCATGTATGGTTTAAGGAGGAAATCATCTGCTCCCGCCTGGATGCTCTCATACCGCATATCCATTCCGGAGGACATAATCACCTTGATGCTGCTAATCTGCGCATCTGCGCGGATGCCAGCACAGAAAGTTAATCCATCAACATCATTTAGATGGACATCCATGAGCACCACATCCGGCATTTCTGTTTTCATATCTGCGAGCACATTCTCAAACCTGGTGACCTTGACAACATCAAAGCCTTCCATTTCCAACAAGGTTCCCAACAGGTTAATCATGGTTGGGTCATCTTCAATAAGCATTACTTTTGGCATATTCATATCTTTCGTGTTTTTATATTTATTTTTCAGCCGCGGCAGCCTCGAGCTCTGGCTTTAAGAGTGCCAGATCAAGGACATCTTCCATCATATCCACCAGATGGAATTCCAGTTCATCGCGCACTTCTGGGGGTAATTCTTCCAGATCAGCCTCGTTCCTTTTCGGCAGGATGATGGTTTTTAGCCCGGCCCGATGAGCGGCAAGGACCTTTTCTTTGATCCCACCGACTGGCATTACCTGGCCGCGCAGGGTGATCTCACCGGTCATGCCGACATCATTCTTAATCGGTCTCCCAGAGATCAACGAAACCAGTGCGGTGACCATCGTCACCCCGGCGGAAGGGCCGTCTTTTCGCTGCGCGCCTGCTGGCACATGCAGGTGGATATCCTTATCGGTGAAAAAGTCACTTTCGAGTCCCAGCGCTACAGCATTAGAACGCACGTACGATAACGCGGCTTTGGCAGACTCCTGCATGACATCACCAAGCGAGCCGGTGAGTTGGAAACCCTTGCTGCCCGGCATGGCAGTGGCTTCAATAAATAGAACCTCGCCGCCTACTGGAGTCCATGAAAGGCCGGTGGCAACACCAGGCAATGATGTCCGGTCGGCAATCTCTTCCGTGTGGTAATATTTGGCTCGCCCAAGGTATAGACGGACATCTTCCGGTTCAATATTCATCTTGATTTTTTTACCCTCGGCAATCTTGGTGACCACTTTGCGGCAAATCCCACCAATCTCCCGTTCCAGGTTGCGCACACCCGCTTCGCGGGTATAAGACCGGATAATGGTCTTAATGGCTTCATCGGAGAAAACGACCTCGTCTCCCATCAGGCCATTTTCCCGCAACTGACGAGGGATCAGATACCCTTTCGCGATTTCGATTTTATCCCGCTCAGTGTAGCTGGAAATTTCAATGATCTCCATGCGGTCACGCAGCGGACCGGGGATCGGGCTGAGGGTATTGGCAGTGGTAATGAACATCACCTGCGAGAGGTCAAATGCCACCTCAAGATAATGATCCCTGAATTCATTATTCTGCTCGGGATCGAGGACTTCGAGTAACGCCGAGGCAGGATCCCCCCTGAAATCGGTGCCGAGCTTATCGACTTCATCCAGCATGAATACCGGGTTGCAGGATTCAACCCGGCGCAAGGCCTGTAAAATCCGGCCGGGAAGCGCACCAATGTAAGTCCGCCGGTGACCTCTAATCTCAGCCTCATCCCGTATGCCGCCCAAAGAGATGCGGATGAACTTCCGGCCTAGCGCCCTGGCGATCGAGCGCCCCAGCGAGGTTTTGCCTACACCTGGCGGTCCTACAAAGCACAAGATGACACCCTCGCGTTCTTTGCGAATCAAGTCCTCTTCCGGCAGGGAGTCCAGTTCTTCCTTGCGGTCAAGCCGCAGCTTGCGGACAGCAAGAAATTCGAGCAACCTTTCCTTAACATCCTCCAAACCGTAGTGGTCCTGATCGAGGACTTCTCGGGCATGGGAAATATCCAGGTTGTCCTCAGTGATGGTAGACCAGGGCAAATTTGTGAGCCAATCGAGGTAAGTGCGAATGACACCGTACTCCGCTGAAGCAGTTGAAAGCCGAGCCAGGCGGTCCAGCTCCCGCAGCGATTGCTTCTCAGCTTCTTCTGGCATTCCAGCTTTGGCAATCTTCTGGCGGAACTCGTTGACCTCAATAGTTTGATCGTCCTGCTCTCCAAGTTCTCGCTGGATCGCCTTCAATTGCTCGCGCAAGAAATACTCTCGCTGCATTTTTTCGATTTCTTCCCGCGCCTCATTCTGGATTTTCTGCCCGAGTTCAAGAACTTCAACTTCATGGGCCAACAGGTTGGTAAAATTGTGCAGCTTTTGTGAGACCGAGTCTAACTCCAAAAGCTCCTGAGCATCCCCCAATTCCATCCGCTGGAAATTAGCCACCGTGTACACGGTTTGCAGCGGGTCGTCGAGGTTGCTGATCGAAGCTACCAATTCCTGCGGGATGGAGGGCACCATCTCAGCGATATGCTCAAACTGACTGCGTACGTTGCGGGCCAGGGCTTCCAGTTCAAGATCATCTTCTTCAACCAGCTCCGGTTTTAGATGCACCTTTGCCTTCAGATAGGGCTCTTCGGCAGTGAACTCGCCCAGTTCAAAACGGGCAATCCCCTGCACCAGCAAGCGGACAGTTCCGTCTGGCGCTCTGAAGAGCCGGTGAACGGTAGCAACTGTCCCGATAGAATAGAGTTGATCCGGGCCAGGGGTTTCAAGTTCCGGATTTTTAGAGGCGACCAGCCCCACCAATCTATCACCTGAAACCACATCATCCACCAATTTGATCGATCGCGGTTGGCCAATGGTCAGCGGGACACCGGTATTGGGATAGACAACCACCCCGCGCAGCGGCAAAATGGGTAATTCACTGGGGATATTGGGAAGTTTTGAACCACCTTCAATCTTATCGGCAGCATCGATCTCATCACCATCCTGGGATGGTCCAATCGAGGAAAAAGCAGGATTGAACAAAAACTCGCTCCATTCTTCTTCCCCCCCCTCCATCCAATTGAGCATCTCTAAAAGTTCATAAAACCATCTGGATATCGACATGCAATTCGCTCACAATTATTGGCTACTCCTCGCCTCTTACATCTACCTTTCTTGGTTTGGCCTTCGGCAGCACAATTTTAAGAAATCCGTCAGCATAATCTGCCTCAACTTCTTCATACACGATTGGTCCCGGGAGTTCTAAGGTGGTGATGAATTCACCTGAAGGAATTTCCATTTGATAATAGGCATGAGCCTGGTTTGGCACCACCCGGGTGCCAGATACAACCACCATCCGTTCTTCCAGGGTAACCTGGAACTCTCCCTCGATCATTCCGGCAACCTCTACCTGAACAACATAGGCGTCCGCAGTCTCATAAAGGTCTGTTGGCGGCTGCCAGATCCGGAGATAGGTTGGCCATTTCTCCTCATGTGATGTGATCCGGATGTTGGTTCTGCGCGAACTTTGCTGCGGTGGAGAGAACCGATATTCGTAATCTTCAGGCATTTGCACCTCCTGGCTCAACTCCAACAATCAAGTGGAAATTTCGCATGGTTTAGCAGTCAGCAGATAGGCAGGCGCCCCCGGAAGGACTCGAACCCTCAACCTGCGGCTTAGAAGGCCGTTGCTCTATCCATTGAGCTACGGGGGCTTGTTTATCGCTGTGATTAATTATACTCTCAGAACAGGATTTCCAGCATGCAAACGATCAGGCCCTACACAATGATCGGTCTGATCCCCCGGTAGACCCGCACCCCAGAGAGCAGGCGCAGCAGGTGTTTTGGATCACGATTCAATCCTTCGCCCAGCTCAACTACCGTCATGGGCGTATTACCGTTGATCAGAAGGAACCTAAAAACAGCTTCCACCAGGGCGGTATGCGGATCCAAAAAACCTTCTTCATGGGCGGAATGGGTAATCACTACATGCTGGAGGCCATCAACCTGCTGAATTTCAGCGGTCTCAGGGTCCACCCAATCGATCAATTCATCACCATTAATAATATCTGCGTACTTTTCCTGTATTTCGGGGCTGAGCAAACCTCTCAAATGCACACGCCATTCCCGATCATGATCTCGCCACCAATCAAAATCGATATGGAAGGGTGTATCCAATGTCGGTTTTACAATACTCAATTTTCTCGGCTCAACCACCTGTACTCCTCTATCTAATTTCCTGCTGCCCCATCATAACGGAAGTGTAAATCCCCAACATGAACGAACCACGGCCGTGACGAAAGCAAGGCCAGCAGCGGTTCAGGCGGGCATCGGTAAACAACGTTTAAAGCTGAATATAATTCTGCAGCGTGTACATGCAATTGCGGGTTCAATTTCGCCAGTTCCCTGAGAGTGTCCACCACAATCTGCTCAAAAGGCACCGGGGATTTGGCGCGTTTCTGCCAGGCTTGGTCCAACGGGCCGGTATCGGCAGGCATGGTCACCATCATCCAGTCATCATACATGGTCGATACCGGTTGTTTGAGCATGGCATAGACGACACCGCCGTCTGCGCCGATCAATGCGGTGCGCACCCACTCTTTGGCAGAACGGTGAGATTCGGTGCGTACAATCACCTCACCAGGATTGGTGCTGCGTTGGAGCACAATTTTACCCCCCGGCATTATCCCTTTTTCCAGATACCATTCACGCAAGCCGTACACATATTTCTCTAAGCGTACTACCCAACCCGGGAATTCCTCACCCGTATCGCCGTCTATGATTTTAAAGCGAACCCGCGGAGATTCGTAAGCTGTCGGGAAGAAGCTGGACAAACGGTCGGTGAGAGGAAGTGTTCCCGTTCGCCAGTGAGGAAATATCAAGGTTACTGTGACTTCCTCCAGCTGCTTTTTCTCCGTCCATTTTATTTCAGATAATTCATCATCCAACTGCTTCACAAGGCTCCACATCTGATCCGTAAGTAATTCCGGGGCATATTCCAGGTTGTTGGATTTGAGCATGAGAGGTGTTTTTTGCACATCTTCTGGTTCGATTCGTTTGAGGAACCACGAAACCTGCCCTGCGCTGCCCACCTCATCAAACCGCGGATCTTCCTGCAGGGCCAGATCAAGGGAGAATTCTGCCAGATTGTTATTGACACCCTCCGGCATCTCAACCTGCTTCAGAATTTCAGGTGTGGGAAGAGGACCACCGCCATTCATATCGAGGATAGCTTCAGCCAGGTTTAGATTGCCGGCATTGACTTCCACCAATAACGCGCTGGGGAACCATTTACCGGCGATATAAACAAAGTCTGGGTGTTCGTTTAGGCTGGCCTTAAGCTTCTCGATTATCCCTCCGCCAAAATGCGCAATGACCGCCGAGGGGCTGAGGAGGGGATCATTTTCATCCACCTCAGCGGGGGTATTGAGCTGGTGGTCTTCCAATTCAGAAGCGAACTGCCGCGTAAGGCCGTCTTCGAATTCCACTTCGATGACCTTGAAGGTCTCTTCAATTGGACTCCGGGCAGGGCGCACATTGGTAACTTTGCCAGAAGCCCATTCCTGGCTGGGGAAGGTCACTTTGTCGCCAACTGAGAACTGTTCTTTTGGCAAGTAAATCTTATCGCCTTCGCTTTTCTTCCGTTCAGCATCCTTGCGTTCACGGACCAAACGCTGCTCTACTAAAATCTCTACCAGGGATTCAGCACTCATTGGTGTTTCGATTTCGAGAAGATGATCATAGATCACTTCAATATCTTCATCAATGATAGTGATTGTTTCCCAGTAGTCTTGCTTCAATGAAAATGTTGCTAAAACCATATACAAATTCCAGGCTACCAGACTTTCTGCCAATAACCTTTGAACCTCCAAATTATTTCGTGCTTTTCCAATTCCATATTATACTCTAACCAGCGGAAGGTACAAGCCCGCCCATTCGAAAACTCATGACTTTCTCAAAATCAGGAATTTAATATTGCGATTGGAAATGCTACGGAATTGTCGGCGATGATAAAAAATTCCCCAACCTCCTGCCCCCTTCCCGGGCAACGGTGTTGATGAGTGAGCGGTTGCAAGTCTGCCGGGGAAGGGGCGTGAAAGCGTGAGGGGCTGCGCCCCTCACGCCGTAGAAGCACGAAAAAATATGAGAATGCCATATTGGAAAATGAACCAAAACACCTTGTATTGGAGAATGAAATGTCAGAAAGAAAATGGGAACTGGTGGCTTTCGTGAACAACCCGGTCCAAGCGGAAATTCTGAAAGGATTATTAGAAGCCCACGATATCATGGTTCATATTGTCCGCGAGGGGTACCAAGCGGCCTTTGGTATTGGCTCCCAGCCCAGTGTGCGGATTGAAATCTTAGTTCCCAATCACCAAGCCGAAGAAGCCCGAAAGATCGTCGAGGATTACAACGCAGGGAAATTCGAGGAAGAGTAGATCGGCGGCTGAGCGTTTATCCAGCTTCTAATCCCTGCCCACTCAGGGAAACTGAGTCAGCAGCCAATCATAATAAGGTTCCACCTGAACGCCGCCAGCCCAGACCTCCCAGTGAAGATGCGCACCTGTGGAGCGGCCGGTATTTCCGATACGGCCAATGATCTGACCCTCCTGCACTTCGTCCCCCGCCTGTACAAAGATTTCAGATTGGTGGAAATATCCGGTATAGATGCCCCAGCCATGATCGATGATCGTGGCGTTGCCACGGATCTCCAGCGGACCGGCAAAAACCACCCTGCCGTTGGCGGCACAGATCACCTCACCATCCGCACCACCAAAATCTACCCCACCGTGGAAGTTGGTATAGTCAGACCCCGTATAGGTGCGGCGCGTCCCAAAGACAGCGGTGAAGTATACATCAAAGGGGGTTGGCTTAACAAAATAACCTTCCCACAGTTTCTCTGGTGTAACTGGGGCAGTCAGCTGCTCAACAAAAGCCGACTCTGCATTATTGACTTCAAGATCAAGGTAAGCCTGGTCTACGGTTAACTTTTCTGTGCCGTAACCGCCATCCTCAACAAGTACCATTTGAGAAAACTGGAACTCAACACCTTCTCCAGTTTTGCCATTAAGGACAAGCAGGTAAGGTCTGGGTTCGGTCATCGCATGCACACCCTGTAGGGCAACATAATCTGCACCGACCTGGTGGAAGTGCAGCTGGTGGCCAATGAACTCACCGCTCAATTCGAGAGGCACGCCCCCGGCACTGAGGGTCAACACCGTTGTACGCCCCTGGACGAAGTTGCCGTGCGATACCTCCAGCGAAATTGGGGATGGCAGTGCGCCCGGCCCGGGCTGATTGGTGCCTGGAAGGAGGAGTACATCTCCCCGGATCGTGACCCACACCCCCGCTAACTGATTGGCGCCTGCAATTTCCCAGGGATTCGTCCCGGTTCGGGCAGCTATGTTGAGCAGTGACTCGCCAGAAGAGACAGCGGCCCGGGCAAGGTTTAAATCCTCCCCCACATCGGTCGGCATCAGCAAGGGGTATCCGGCGTACAGCTGGGAAGGATTAATTACACCGCCTGTACGGCCGATCACCGCACCCTCCAACTGGTAACGTCGGCGCAGGCTGCGGAAGGTTTCTCCGACAGGCACTGCTACAACATCCAGGGTGCCGGAGAACCAGTCCACGCCCGGAAGGACAAGCACCTCGCCAACAAAAAGCTGGTTAGGATTGGTAATCCCGTTGGCATTTGAGAGTTGATCAATATCCAGGTTAAAGCGTGCGGCGATTTTACTGAGGGTGTCTCCTGGCTGGATCACATAGGCAGCAGCGGTATTTTGCTCTTCCTGGGCAGCAACAGGACCAGAGAGAAACAAGCTGCATAGTAAAAGTAGCAAGGCAATAATAGGACTAATGGTGTTAAACTTTGACAAAATCTATTCTGTCTCCCTGTTGAAATTTTCCCAGATGCTCTGGCTGCACTTCCAAAATATATCGAGCCGGTCTGGTTGGTGATTTCAACCCGACCCACTTTTTAGCAATGGCAGTATCCACCACTTCTCCGGCAGTATTGATCCAGATAATCCCCAGATCAAAGGGGACAAAGAACATATGAATGGCAGCATTGGCGATGCTGTCCTTCTTCTCGACCAGGAGCAGACCCCAATCTGAAGGAATACTGCCGCGGAACATCAATCCCTTCAGCCGGCATAAGAAAGAACTGCAATAACCTGCAAGCAAATATTCCTCAAATGGAGAGGTTAGATTAACAATCTGTACCTGTTTCATGAAAATTTCGGGCTAACGGTTAAATTTCCTTCTCCCGGGCCAGCACCTGCTCGATACTATGGATCAACTCCTGCGGGCTGAAGGGTTTCGAGATATAGTCCTCAACTTTGGCGATATGCAATCCAAGCACTTTATCAATGCTCTGGGCTTTGGCGGTCACCACAACAACCGGTATTTTGTTCAGTTCCGGGTCTGCCTTGACCTTCTGATAAACTTCCCAGCCGTCCATATCAGGCATCATCAGGTCAAGCAGGATTAGATCGGGTTTGTGTTCGAGAATAACATCAAAGGCAGCCAGTCCACCATGGGCACCAACCACTTCGTATCCCTTCCGCCCCAGAATCAGGGTGATGAGATCTATCATCTCAGGTTCATCTTCGACACACACAACTTTGATCAGTTTCTTCTCTTCCATGGATACTCTCGTCTGTTGCTAAATGGCCTGGTATATCTGCTCCTCAGATTATATCCCTAACCATCGATTTTGCACAACTTTCTAGAAAACAGGGATTTGTGATTGGGCACCGGGCAAACCGGAAATTGTTAAAATTTGAGGCCGGAATTGCCACATAGATTGAAAATTTCAGGTTGAATCTATCAATCTGCTGGTATAATCTGTTGGCTGTTAATCCCACTTATCAAAGGAAACACGCAAAATGATCGATGCAAATGCCCTCAGAAAAGGCGTCACGTTCACGATTGACAATGAACTTTATAAAGTGACAGACTACCACCATCACAAGCCAGGTCGTGGTCTGGCAACCATCCGGGTGAAAGCTGTCAACCTGCGGACAGGATCTAATATCGAAAAAACCTTCTCTTCCAGCGAAAAGGTGGAGGATGTGCGGCTGGATTACCACACAGCCCAATACCTGTACAATGACGGCAACGACTTTCACTTCATGGATACGGATACATACGAGCAACCTTTTATCTCCGCGTCCGTTATCGGTGAGGCGGCTGACTTCCTGATAGAAAATATGGAAGTAAAATTAACTTTTTATCAGGGTGAGGTGTTAGACATTGATCTCCCCACATCAGTGGAAATGGAAGTTGTGCGGGCAGAACCAGCCGTCCGCGGCGATACTGCCACTGGCGTGAATAAAAAAGTTGTCACCCAGACCGGGCTGGAAGTGTCTGTGCCTGCATTTATCGAAACTGGGGATATCATCCGGATAGATACCCGCACCGGTGAATATATTACCCGGGTCTGATCGATCTGATGAGAACACCGGCAGGAAAAGAATGCAGCTATTTCTACGGCGACTATTACCGCGGGCGGCAGGTGGAAGAATGCCGCCTGCTGAAGGACGCAGGCCTCTCATGGACTTCAAGGTTGTGCCAGACCTGCCCGGTGCCGGAGATTCAGTTTGCCAATTCTTGCGAACACCAGCAATTGATCCCGGAGCTTAAACGGCCGATTTTCTTTTTGCGGCCGGAGGTATCAATCACTGCGTATTGCACCAAATCCAACCAGGAAGTAAAGGAACCACGCATCGGGTGTGGTCAATGTCACCCCGACCTGCCACAATTTGTGATCACACCCAATGACCCTGACTCTGCTGATTGACCTTGACGACACGCTGCTCCCAGGCAGCACCAGCAAATTCCTTCCGGCATACATTTCTGCACTGGCAGACTATCTTGAGCTGCCATTTTCTAAGCAAAATATCGCTAAGATCATCTACTGGGCTACCCGAGAGGCTCTAGCAGATGCCCAGATTGATAAGACCATTCAGAATCGGTTTGATAAACGGTTTTATCCAGCCCTGGGCACCACCGCTGAAGCTCAAAGTGAGCGTATTTCAAAATTCTATGCCGAAGAGTTCCCCAAATTCACTCCCGTAAGGGAACCTGACCCCAAAGCGGTAGCGCTGATTGAGACTGCGTTTGAAAAGGGTTACCAGGTAGCGATTGCCACCAATCCGATCTTCCCGCGGGCTGCCACCTACGAGCGTTTACGCTGGGCAGGAATTGCCCCAGAAGAGTATCCGCTGAAGATCATCAGCACTTACGAAAATTTCCACTTCGGAAAGCCGGATCCAAGATTTTACCTGGAACTGATCGCACAGATCGGCTGGCCGGAGGGTGGGTTTTTGATGGTGGGGGACAGTGAAGAGATGGATATCCAGCCGGCTAAATCATTGGGGATTCCCACATTTTGGCTGCAAGCAGAATCCAACCGGGCAGATCTCTCTAGTACGCACACTCAGGGCGATCTATCTGAAGTGCATCGCTGGATTGAATATCGTTTAAATGAAGAGTTATCCCTGAAACTGGACAGTCATTTTGATTATATGAATATCCTGGCTGCAAACCCGGCGGCAATTGATACCCTGCTTCGCAACGCGCCGGGGGATATCTGGGCGATTGGCCCCAAACAGGAAGACTGGCAGATCAATGAAATCCTATGCCACCTGCGGGATGTTGACCGGGAGGTACATCTTCCCCGATTAACTGCCATCAGGGATGAGGAGTCACCTTTCCTGACAGCGATTGATACAGATACGTGGGCCGATGAACGTGATTATCACCGCCAGGACGGACTGCAAGCCTTCAAAGACTTGATCGAAACCAGAAAAGAGGTGCTGTCTCTGGCTGCACATTTACTCAAAATTGGCGGTAAGAAAGCGATCAGGCACAGCATCTTTGGACCAATAACAGTAAATGAGATTCTCCGAATAGCTGCCCGTCACGACAGCTTGCATGTGCAGCAGATTTTGGGAGAAATTCAGCCAGACTAGACGGCAAAAATCCGGTATAAGAAAACCATTAGAATCACTACTCTCCAGTCTCATAAGAATAGTAATTAGACAAAGGTTGGTATAATAGCTAGATGAAGTAAACCAATACAATGCTTAACCAGTTACTATCAATTCGATAAGACTAATAGAGATTAGAACGTATAAATAAAATGCTCAATAACCTCTGATTATTGATGGATCATTTGGAGGATCAAAAGTGAACAATAGCAGAAACCGCATCCCAGTCTTTTATCTGCTCCTGTTTGGGGTAATCATTGTCATGCTGATCATGCAATTCATGGAACAGCCAAATGAACAGGAACCGCTAACGCTCAACCAGCTTGCAGCAGACATCCAAGATGGCTATATCGCCAGACTAACCGTGGGAGAGGATGACATTGTCAGGGCTGTATATAGAATCAGCGGTGAGGAAGTCGAAACCAGGAAAGAACCGAACTCCACCCTGGTAGAACAATTAATTGACCTGGGTGTGACACCAGCTGATCTGGCAGCAGATGAGATCGAACTGAGCATCACCTCGCCCAGCATCTTCGTCAGGATTATCAATATCTTGGCCTATCTCTTCCCAGTGATCTTACTCAGCGTCGTGTTCTGGTTCGTATTCCGGCAGGCGCAGGGCAGCAATAATGCTGCTATGTCCTTTGGAAAATCGAGAGCCAGGATGTTCTCTGGAGACCATCCCACGATCACCTTTGAAGATGTGGCCGGTGTGGAGGAAGCCAAGGAGGATCTACAGGAAGTGGTGGAATTCTTGAAAGAGCCTGAGAAATTCATCGCCCTGGGCGCACGGATTCCAAAAGGTGTACTCCTCGTTGGGCAGCCAGGCACGGGCAAAACCCTGATGGCCAAAGCAGTATCTGGCGAGGCGGGGGTGCCCTTTTTCTCTATCTCCGGTTCGGAGTTTGTAGAAATGTTTGTTGGTGTGGGTGCCAGCCGGGTGCGCGATCTTTTCGATCAGGCCAAGCGCCACTCTCCCTGCATCATCTTTGTGGATGAGATTGACGCTGTCGGAAGGCAGCGCGGGGCAGGACTGGGCGGCAGCCATGACGAACGCGAGCAAACCCTTAACCAAATTCTGGTTGAAATGGATGGGTTTGATACCGATACCAATGTGATCATCATCGCCGCCACTAACCGGCCCGACATCCTCGACCCGGCGCTGATGCGTCCCGGGCGTTTCGACCGCCGCGTGGTGCTGGATCAGCCTGACGTGCGCGGCAGAGAAGCGATCCTCAAGGTACACACACGCGGCAAACCGCTGGCCCCTGAGGTAGACCTGGCCCAACTGGCACGCGCCACACCCGGCTTCGTCGGGGCAGACCTGGAAAACCTGGTTAATGAAGGCGCAATTCTATCCGCCCGGCGGAACAAGAAATCCATCGGCCAGGATGAATTACGGGAAGCAATCGAACGCATCATGGCTGGCCCAGAACGCAAGAGCCGACTGATCAGCGAACCAGAAAAGAAGATCGTGGCTTACCACGAAGCCGGTCATGCCATTCTGGCGCATGTATTGCCGAATACCGACCCGGTCTACAAGGTAACGATCATCCCCCGCGGCCTGGCTGGCGGGTATATGTGGGCTGTACCTGAAGAAGACCGCACAATGCTCAGCCGGAAAAAGCTGCTTGAAAATATGATTATGGCCTTGGGAGGCCGGGCAGCTGAGGAAATGGTATTTGATGACATCACCACCGGGGCATCTTCTGACCTGCAGAATGTAACTGAAACTGCCCGTAATATGATCATGCGCTGGGGGATGAGCGAGAAACTCGGCACCCGGGTCTACGGCCAGAAAGAGGAACTGGTCTTCCTGGGACGCGAGATCTCCGAGCAAAAGAACTACTCAGAAGCGATCGCCGAGACTATCGACCAGGAAGTGCTCTCACTGGTTGATGAAGCCTACGATCAAGCCAAAAAGCTGCTCAAGAAATACGAGGACAAACTTCATGCTATCGCCCAGAAGCTGTTGGAAGTGGAAACGCTGACCAAAGAAGAATTCTCAGCGATCTTCCCCAGCCCGATTGAGAAACGGATCGGGGGCACACCGGTACAGGTAAACGGCTCAAGAGAATAACCCCCTAAATTAGATCAAGGGCTTCCGAAATCGGAAGCCCTTTTTTGTTTAAGTCTAGAGACTGTTTCGGTCGCAAAACTCCTCGAATGCTTGCTCACTCGCAATGAGACAAACAGAGAGTGATCCTACTCTCTAAGCGCAAAATCCTTAATCACTGACCTTTGTGCTCCTTGACCAGTTCTCGGCGCAGAATCTTGCCTACCGCAGTCTTGGGCAGTTCATCTCTGAACTCGATCTGTTTGGGCACCTTGTAGGCGGCCAATCCCTGTTTGGCGAATGTTTGCAGTTCCTCCACCGTGGCTGTGTGCCCAGGCTTGAGCACCACCCAGGCTTTGACCGCTTCTCCGCTCTCCGGATCTGGGATGCCCCCAACCCCCACTTCCAACACCGCCGGATGATCGGAGAGCACTTCCTCCACCTCACGCGGCCAGACCTGGAATCCACCGGGCTTGATCAACTCTTTTTTGCGGTCCACAATGTAGAAGTAACCGTCCTCATCCATGTAGGCAATATCCCCGGTATAAAGCCAGCCATCCCGCAGGGCATTGGCGGTCTCGGTAGGCATATTGTGATAACCCTTCATCACCATTGGCCCTTTAAAGACAAGTTCTCCAATCTCGGTAGGAGGCATATCGGTAACCCCGTCATCCAGGCTGACGATCCTGCAGTCCACATCCGGGAAGGGCAGGCCGATTGAGCCGGTCTTATTTACGCCAAATAACGGGTTGCAGTGCGAAGCGACTGGCGCTTCGGAAAGACCGTATCCCTCCGCCAACGTGCCGCCCGTGATCTCCTCAAATTTGAGCTTGGTCTCTCGCATCAGAGGAGCAGAACCAGAGATGCAGACCTTTATATTGCTTAAGTCGTACTTTCCGGAGAGCACATCCGGATGGTTGTTGATCGCGTTGTACATCGCCGGGACACCAGGGTAGATGGTGGCTTTGTACTTAACTGCGTTATCGAGCACATCCTTCATATCCCTCGGGTCTGGAACCATGGCAAAGGTGGCGCCGATCTTGATGCCGTAATTGAGGCCGACCACCATCCCATAGGCATGGTAGAGCGGGATGGCCATCAGTACCACCTCTTTTCCTTCGACACTTCTCGTGTTCCAGGCATCAATTTGGTATGTGTTGGCAACCAGTCCATAGTGTGAGGCGACCACACCCTTGGAGATACCGGTGGTACCCCCACTGTACTGGAACAGGGCTGTGTCATCCGCACCGACTTCGACCTTTGGCCGGTCGGAGGGCTGGTGCTGCTTGATCAGGTCCTGCATCCAGACATCGTTGTCGCGCAGCGTCACCCGGAAGCCAGATTTCTTCTCCTTGGCCAAGGTAAACAACAGACGAAGCGGCTGGGGCAGCGCTTCCTTCAGATTGGTCACCACCAGCTGCTCAATGGGCGTTTTGTGCTGGATCTCCTTGACCTTCTCATAGTTGTTGGTCATCAACACCATCACCTTAATCCCGGCATCATTGACCTGGTATTCAATCTCACGCTGGGTGTAAAGCGGGTTAGTGGCCACAACCACACCGCCAATCTTCAAAATGGCATAATAGGCAATCACAAATTGCGGTGTGTTGGGTATGAACAGGCCTACCCGGTCTCCTTTACGGATGCCTAATTTAAAAAGACCAGCCGCCAGCCGGTCTGTGATCTCATCCATTTCTCGATAGGTGATTGTGCCACCCTTGAAGATCGTGCAAATCTTATCGGGATATTTTTTTGCACTTTGTTCCAAAAGCTCGAAACTGGCAATTCTGGGATAATCTATCGTGGCTGGAACGCCTTTATCGTAGTGCTGGATCCACGGCTTTTCAACAGTCATATCCATCCTCCTGATTAAAGTTGAAACCATCCAATTCCAGTATATGGGGAAAATGGATTGGATGTCAACAATTTGAGGCGGAGATGGCAAAAACAGCTGTGGAAATGTAAAAAAATCCTGAACTTAGGGGGATAAAAATCCCTCGATTAATACACTGATCTCTGCTAGGGTTGTTTCTCCCATTTCGAACCAGTGGATTTCGGGATCGGTGATTTTAAACCAGGTCATTTGCCGACGGTAAAATTTGCGGGTAATCTTTTTAATCTCCTCCACTGCTTCTTCTAGCGAGCATTTTCCATTTAAGTATTCAACAATCTGGCGATATCCAATCGCCGACATACTAGACAACTCGGGTGAAATGCCCTGCTCCAGCAATCTAGCCACTTCCTCGACGAAACCTGCCGCGATCATTTGATCCACACGCTCACCAATCCGCCGGTCCAATTCTGGGCGGGGGCGGTTGAGGCCGATCTGCAGCACCCGGTATGGGACTGGCCCACGACGGCGCAGGGCTGAGAACCGGACGCCGGTCTTAAAGATCACTTCAAAAGCGCGCACTGAGCGGCGCAGATTACCAGGCAAAATATTCTCCGCAGCGGCCGGGTCCACAACCTGGAGACGCTGATAAAGCCCTTCCGCCCCAATCTCGTCCGCCCAGCGGTTGAGCACTTCTCGCAGGCGCTCATCGGCGGTTAGCTCAGGCACAATCCAACCCTCAGTGATGGCGCGCACAAATTGTCCGGTTCCCCCAACCAGAAAAGGCACTTTCGCGCGCTGGTGGATATCTTCAATCACCTCTCCAGCAGCCCGTTTAAAGCGCCCCAGGCTCCATTCATCGTCTGGGTCAGCTACGTCAATCAGATGATGCCGGACAAATGCCATTTCATCAGCGGTGGGTTTGGCTGTGCCAATATCCATCCCCCGGTAAAACAAGCGTGAGTCAGCAGAGATGATCTCGCCATTGAAACAGCCGGCCAGTGAAATAGACAGAGCGGTTTTCCCCGCGGCGGTGGGGCCCAGGATGACAATCAGGGGTGGGAGTTTGGTTTCAGACAGCATTTTCGAAGTGAGTGATCGTAGTCTGCCGGGTTTTTGGGTCATATTGAATGGCAATCACATCGATCTGCCAATTGGCTTCCAGGTCTGGATGCTCCTGCAGATAATGCTCGGCACTTTCCACCATGTGTTGAATCTTGCTTGCGGTGACTGCTTCTTCCGGATGTCCGAATCTATTGGTTTGGCGGGTTTTGACTTCAACAAAGATCAGCTGGCCTTGCTTACGGGCGAGGATATCGATCTCTCCATAGGGTGTATACAGATTTTGACCGATGATCTGATAGCCATGGCTGCCAAGCCAGGCCGCCGCCTGTGCTTCCCCCCAACTGCCGATCTGTTTATTGCTTAGTTTCCGGGTCATGTTCAATATGATACAACAAAATCAGCCACCCGGTAACAGGTTTACCAGGTGACTGATATCGACATCCTTCGTTTTCGCCTATCAGGGGGGAACACACCCCGGCTAATCTGCTATTTGCACCACCTTGATATTGCCAACCCCGCCGTCCAGGTGGATTTCCACACGCTGGTCTGAGCGGCTGTACCCTTCTGAATAATAATCACCGTCTTGCAGATAGAAATCACCCAGGATAGTGATGTCGCCCAGCCCGGTATCCAGGGAGATACGGGCAGCCACATTAGCGGGAAGCCTGATCTCCAACCGCCCAACACCGCCGCTGACCCGCACCACGTAATCCCCATCCTCTGGCAGCGTGACCACCACTTCACCCACACCGCTGTCAATCTCCAGGTATTCAAGCGTCATCCCGCTCAGATCGATCTCAGACCTGCCCACCCCGCTGTCAAGACGAAGCTCAAGAGGCAGATTTGGATTGATCGCCAGATCCCAGTATTTGTTGCTCTCCCCGCGGTCTGAGAAGATCCAGCCGGGGTGATACTGCTGTCCATGGGTCTCAAGGGAGTATACGGCCGTGTCACCGACCATGCGGAGTTTCTCGGCCACAGTTTCATATTCACTTACCCGAATCTCTCCATCAATCAGCAAGTTTGCATCATCGGGAAGAGCTTCAATCAACAGTTCTCCCACACTCATGGAGATCTCAATCTCAGCAGCTTGTGCGCCTTCTGCTTGCTGGAGAATCGAGCGGCTGACTTGCTCTCCAGACCAGGCATCTCCGGTAACACCAATCAGCCAGAAAGCCCCGGCAAAAAGACCAATGATGATCAATGCGGAAATCACCGAAAAGATGTTGGAACGGCGGCCGATAATCAGATCAATGCCGATGGCCACTAGCAAAACCGGCCACATCTGGACGAGAGTGTACCAAATATCCCAGGAGATGATGCCAAGGTTATTAAGCAGGAAAACCACCCCCAGGCTGATCAGGATCAGCGGCCAGACAACACTTCTTCCTCTATAGTCTCGATTTTGAGCCATTTCAGTCCTCCGAGATAAACGCCCGGGCGAGTAATAGCGCGCCCATCAAGATGATAATCGCAGGCCAAAGGTTTTCCAAACTCATCCATCCAAACCAGGGAATATCCAAAGTGGAGATGACTGCCAGAATGCCGATAATGACCAAACCGCTGCCAATCACTTTGGTGGTCTGAGAATTCTCTCCCAAACTTAGAGCGCTGCGGGGCTGATCATATTCTGGCGGCGCTTGGGGCAGCAAGATTGCCATCACCAGATATACCCAAACCCCAAGGAAATGGTAAAACGCCAGAAAAACAAACAGAAGCCGCACGATGGTGGGATCAATCCCGAAATAATTTCCCAACCCGCCACAAACACCGGCGATCATAGAGCTCTTCTGGCTGCGGTATAGTTTATTCATTGATAATCCTCTCTATCCGGAAAGTCCCTTTCCGATTCTTGTTACTTTCATCTATTATTACGAAGAATTCCCCAAAGGGTTGCATTAACGAGGGGAGAAAAATCCAAGATCGGTGATCTTATTCGAATGATTTCAGTCAACTTGGCAGAATGCCTGCCAACCGTTACAATTCAGCCATGAAGAAGATGACTCATGATCTCCCCAACCCCGAACGGTTAAGCGTTGTGGTGGCAACCATCATGCTGGCTTACGCTGTCTCCCAGGCAATCGACCTGCCCACAACACCGACCTTTCTCAACATTGGGGGGATCATTGTGCCTTACCGGTTTGATCTGGTCTTCATCGTTACGATTGTGGTGGCAGGCCTCACTGCCACCGGGACAGATTGGATTATCCGGGATCATCCCGCCCTTGCTGGAAAAGCCACTTTCCCGCACCTGCTATTGCCTACACTCAGCGCCTGGATCTTGAGCATCTCGCTCAACAATCTTGCCAACGTCCCATTCAGGTGGCTTGTCCTTCTCGTAGGAGGCATCTTCATTTTAATAGTCATTCTGGCTGAATACATTGTGTTGAACCGGGAGGATTACCGTGCCCCGATTGGAATTGCCTTGTTGACCGCGATCGCCTATGCGATGCTGCTTGCCCTCTCTGTAGCTCTAGAATCCACCGACCAGCGGTTAATCGTTTCAATGCCGGCAATTGCACTGGGGACAATTGTGCTGAGCATGCGTATTCTTCAACTGCAAACCGCTAGTAGCTGGCCATGGCTGGAATCTGCTGCCAGTACGCTTTTCGTGATAGAGATTGCCGCGGCACTTCACTACCTTCCACTGACACCGCTGGCATCCGGAGTAATAATCCTGGGTGCGTTGTTCAGTGTGGTGAACTTCATTATTAGCCTCGCAGAAGAATTTAATTTCGGCCGGGCAGTATTCGAATCTGCAATCCCGTTTTTCCTGGCAATACTCCTCGGACTGCTGGTCAATTAGAAATCCAGGTAAAAGATCGTTTCCCCTTGAACCGTAAAACCATTATGAAACCAAAGGCTCGTTCTTGTGTTATCCATGTTGCGAGACTTGCCACAACAGAGGAAACCTGATTCTCACTCGCAGATGAAGGAGAAGTTTAGATGACAGTTCAGATTATTGGAATGCTGATTGGTGCTTATTTGATCGGTTCAATACCTTTTGGTTTTATCATCGTCAAAATCACATCTGGTGAAGATATCCGCACAATCCAAAGCGGAAGGACAGGAGGCACCAACACATGGCGGGCGGCTGGTTTTATCCCAGGATTTTCTACTGCCTTCCTGGATATAGGAAAAGCCGCCTCAGCGGTGACCATCGCCAGAGTATTGCCGGCTTTCAGTAACCCCTGGTTATTAATCCTGGTTCCAATCCTGGTGATTATCGGCAACAATTACTCTTTCTTTATGGTTTCAAGGGACAAAGATGGCAAGGTAAATTTTGGAGGCGGCGCTGGCGGAGCTGCCTGTCTGGGCGGCGCGGTCGGATTATGGTGGCCCTCAGGGCTGATCATTCTGGGGGTTGGCATCCTGATCTATTATTTTGTTGGATATGCCTCTGTTACAACTATGTGGGTGGCTTTGGGAGCCACACTTATCTTTTCCTATCGGGCTGTCTTTTTAGGTTCTCCCTGGGCGTTTGCGGTGTATGGATTGGCAGCAGAGGGGCTGCTGGTACTCTCCCTGCTGCCCAATATCCGGCGGCTGTTGGCAGGAACTGAGCGGCTGCATGGTTTCCGGGCCAAACAGATCAAAAACCAGGAGAAGTTCTCCTAAATAACACAAAACAGGATTATGTAAAGGAGGGCTGCGATCAATCGTCAGCCCTCCTTTGATTTTCAATGTTGTGAACAATCATTCTTCATAGTAGATCTCAGATCCCACCGGCTCCTCGTTGTACATCTGGCGGTAAAGCGCCTTCAAGTTGTTGAAATGCAGCTCGGGAGAGAGACCTCCTAGCAGCACCCGGCTCTTTCCGCAAGATTCAATATCAATCTCCTCCAGCAGATCAAGGGGATATTTGCGCCGGGATGCTTTTTTTACTGCCTTACGCACCTGTTCCAGATATTCAATGGCTTCATCCACAACCAGGTTAACCTCACCCCGCAGAATGATGTCGCCATGTCCCTGAACGACATTTTCCAATCCGAGCTCTTTAATTTTCTGCATAGACTCGATTGAAATATCAATATCCCCATCAACGATATAAGGCAGCGCCATCAAGGTATCACCGGTGAATAAAACCCGGTCTTCATCTACCAGAACCGCCAGGTTATCCATGGTGTGCCCGGGCAGAGGAAAGATTCGCAAATTTTTCTTGCCCACATTGATTGAGATCTCTCCCTGATCAAAAGTTATTTGAGGCAGCACGATCTTTATTGGCCGCAAAGAGGGGTTGGTTTCCTGTGCTCGCTCCAAGGCGGGAATCCCCTTCTGTATCAGCATTTTCCGGCACAGGTTGTGTCCAATGATCTTCGCCCCAGGGAAAAGATAATTTCCCCAGGTATGGTCAGCGTGATAATGGGTATTGATCACATAACGAACCGGCACTTGAAGCTCTTGTTCAATAAAATTGCGGATGATAACGGTCTCGTCCGGGAAGGGGAGAGTATCCACCACGACAGCCATATCAGGGCCGGCAATCACGCCGGCATTCACTTCAGCATACACTCTGCTTTGAAAGAAATAAACATTTTCAGCAACTCGTTCTTGCTGGATCATTTAATGCTCCCGTTAAATCAAAAGAAATGTTTAATCCAAGATGCAGCCTAATTTCACCAAATTTGCGATCAAAGTTTACAGCTACCCCAACCCTCATTGCCTTTTCACAGCAACTGGGTCGCTGTGCAATCGCAGCCTGACAAGGCCGCAGAAAGGGGAGGTCTTCTGGGCGGGAG
>JAFGDK010000045.1 GCA_016932165.1 Anaerolineales bacterium | reverse complement strand
CCTTGAGCACGTTCAGGTAGTAGTACAGGCCGACCACCGCATTCAGCACGCCGATCACCGCCAGCCAGGTTAAATCTGCCTTGACAGCCGCAGAGAACACCAGCACCTTGGCAAAGAAACCGCCCAGCGGGGGAATTCCTCCCAATGAGAGGAAGGTAAATAACATCCCAAAGGCCAAAATCGCATTGCGGCGGCTGAGGCCGGCATAATCCTTGATCTCGTCGCTGCCAGATTGGTGGTAATACACAATCACAAAACCAAACGCTGCCAGGTTAGTCAGCAAGTAGGTAATCACGTAATAAAGCATGGCAGAAACGCCAAACTCGTTCCCTGCCGCCACTGCCATTAAAATATAGCCGGCGTGTGCGATCGATGAATACGCCAGCATGCGTTTGATGTTGGTCTGCCAGATCGCCACCAGGTTACCGAAGGTCATCGTCACCGCTGAAAGCACCGCCAGGATCATCTGCCAGTCGGCCACCGGGAAAACAGCCAGCAGCACCCTCACCAATACCGAGAACCCTGCCGCTTTGGAAGCCGTCGACAGGAACCCGGTCACCGGGGTAGGCGCCCCTTCGTACACATCGGGCGACCAGAACTGCAGCGGCACCATCGAGATTTTAAACCCGAACCCAACCAGCACCAGCACCAGGCTGGCAAACAGCGGGATCGAGGGAACAGACTTGAATGCATCCGCCAGGGCATAAATATCAGCAGTGCCCGCGAAACCAACCATCAAGCTGAAGCCGTACAGCATCACTGCCGAGGTCATCGCCCCAAACAGCAGGTATTTAAAACCCGCCTCGGTGGATTTGTCATCATCTTTCATAAAACCGGCCATGGCGTACAGCGGGATCGAGGCCGTCTCAATCGAGATGAACAGCATCACCAGGTTGCCGGCGGAGGCCATCAGGTTCATCCCCAGGGTGGAGACCACCAGCAGGATGTAGAACTCACCGCGCCTGGAAACCGCATCCCATTCCACAGCCAGCAGAGCGGTCAGCGCTGCCCCAGCCAGGAAAACCAGCCGGAAGACAAAAGCCAGGAAGTCGTGGCGCAGCATTCCCGCCCAAATGACCGGATCAGCGCCAGCCTCCGGGCGGTTGAACAGCACCGTTAGCAAAAAAATCAGCGCCAGCCCACCGAAGGTCACATATGCCAGGGTTTCTTTATGTTCCCGCTTCAGACGCAAGTCCACAATGATCAGGACCGCAGCAAAGACAATCAAACCAATCTCAGGCAATATCGCCAGCATCTCCATCTTACATCCCTCCCAGCAGGATCAGCACCCGGTCAACACCGGTCTCGACCATCGGCACGATCACCGATGGGAAGATTCCGACCCCGACCAGCACCAGCACCAACAAGGCCAGTGCCAGCTTCTCGCTCGGGTTGACATCATGCATATGGCCTTCAAATTCCTTGGGAAACTCACCGAAAAACACCTTGCGGATCAGGCGGATAATATAAGCGGCTGTAATTACAATTGAGATCGCTGCCACAATCGCGATCCAGCTCTTTGAGTCAGCGCCGCCAAGCGGGGCGTCTGGGCTCCAGAACGGCTTATCGCCCCATACACCCATAAAGATGGGGAACTCGGCAATGAAGCCGGAGAAGCCGGGCATCCCCATCGAGACCAGACCGCCGACGATGAAGGCCACCGTCACATGGGGTATATACTTCACCATCCCGCCGAGCTCGTCCAGTTGGCGGGTGTGCACCTGGTCGTAGATCATCCCAACCACAGCAAAGAAGAGTGCCGTCATCACCCCGTGGGAGACCATCTGCACCCCGGCGCCGACCATCCCATCATGGTTCAGGGTGGCAAAGCCCATCACCACCAGCCCCATATGCGAGACCGAGGAGAAACCAATAACATATTTGAAATCCGTCTGCACCATGGCGATATACGCACCGTAAACCACATTCACCAGGGTGAGGAAGATCATCCACGGCAGGTGGAATTTGGCGCCTTCCGGCAGCAGCATGATCCCAATCCGCAGGGCAGCGAACGCGCCCAGCTTCATCAAAACACCGGCATGGAACATCGAAACCGCCGTCGGAGCCGCCACATGACCATCCGGAGACCAGTTATGGAAGGGAAAGATACCTCCCAGGATGGCGAATCCAATAAACACAAAGGGGAACCATAATTTCTGGAATTCTGCTGTAAAACCGGCCTGTTCAAGTGCCACCAGATCAAATGTCCCCAGGCCAGCGGTGAAATACATCGCCAGCGCGCCGACCAGGGCAATCACCGACCCGATCACCAGGTAGAGGGTCAGCTTCATGGCAGCGTATTCCCGGGTCTGCTTCCAGCCCCAGATGGCGATCAGCAGGTACATCGGGAACACGGCGATCTCATAGAAGAAGAACAGCATGAACATATCCAGGGCCACAAACACCCCGAATACACCAGAAGCCAATATGAACAGGAAGGCAAAGAACTCGCGCTTGCGGTCGGTGATCCGCTGGGAGATGATCACACCAGTGAACATCACCAGTCCGGTGAGCAGCACCAGCGGGGCATTCATCCCGTCCACCCCCACCTTATAGCTGATTCCAAGCGCAGGCAGCCAGTTGAACTCATCATAGAACTGGTACATTTCAGCAGCGGGCAGGATTTCACCGGCGGCCAACTTTTCATTGACTGCTGTCGCCAGCTGTTGGTCAAAGCCGAAGTAGACCCCAATACTCAAAATGAAAGTGATCAATCCCGCAATCAGAGCAATGTTATAAGCCAGCTTGTCGCGGTCTTTCGGCACCAGCATCAGCAGCAAGCCGACCGCTGCCGGCAGGAAAACAATCATGCTGATCAACGGAAAGTCTTGTAAGCTCATAGTTCCCATCCTACCCAATTGCGCTCTGCAGCGCTATCATGGCTTTGTCGATCACATCCAGCAGCCAGCCCGGCCACACCCCCAGCCAGAGCATCAATACCATCAGCGGAGTGATCACCGCCAGCTCCCGCTTGTTGATCTCGCTCAGGTGCACCACATGGGTCTCATTCAAAGGACCATGCAAGCTCTCTGAGATTCCTTTGAGGATGTAAGCGCCAGTGAACAGCAGGCCAATCATCCCCAGGGCTGTCCACACCGGGAAGACACCCCAGGCGCCCCGCACCACCAGGAACTCGGAGATGAACCCGTTAAGACCCGGCAGACCCAACGAAGCCATCGAGGTGAAGATCAGCACACCGCCGTACACCGGCACCAGCGGGAAATACCCGCCCATCTCTTCCAAATCCCGGGTGTGGATGCGGTCATATACCACTCCGACCAGGAAGAACATCCCGGCCGCCGAGAGACCGTGGTTGAACATCTGCAGCACCGCGCCGTTGAGGGCAACCGTGGCCGATTCAGATCCAATCGCCCGGGCCGCCGCGGCAACACCCAGCACAACAAAGCCCATGTGATTGACCGACGAATACGCCACCAGGCGTTTAAAGTCTTTTTGTCCAAAGGCCGCAAAGGCGCCGAAGATGATCGCCGCCGTGGCCAGCCCGGCCAGGATATTGGCGCCTGCCTTTGCCTGCTCGGGATAGAGCGGGAGCACAAAGCGCAGGAAGCCAAAGGCGCCCAGCTTCAGCAGCACGCCTGCCAGGATCATCGATCCGGCGGTCGGGGCTTCGGTGTGGGCGTCTGGCAGCCAGGTGTGAAACGGCCATACCGGCACCTTGAGCGCAAACGCGATCGTGAACGCCCAGAAAGCCACCGCTTTGGCCGTCCCCACGGTAGTGAACCCGCCCAAAATTTCATCGCCCGGGGCCATTGCATTCCATTGCCCAACAATGTAGGGCAGGTCAAAGGTCTGGAAGACCACCCCCAGCATCTGGATCGCCAGCAGCAAACCCAGCGAACCAGCCATCGTATAGATCATAAATTTAAATGAGGCATACGTGCGGTTTGCCACCTTCATCCCATTCCACAACTCTTTCTCGCCTTTGGGGCTGCCCCACTGGTTGATCAGGAAGTACATCGGCACCAGACCAATTTCCCAGAAGACGAAGAACAGCAGCAAATCCAGCGAGAGGAACACGCCCAGCATTCCAGTCTCTAAAAAGAGGAACAGAGCCATGTACATCCGCACCCGGTCTTCGATCCCGAACGAAGCTAGGATTGCCAACGGCGCCAGCAGGGTGGTTAATAGCACCATGGTCAGCGAGAGACCGTCCATACCGACGTGGTACGAAGAACCAATCGCCTGGTACCAGGGCTGGTTGACCACGAATTTATACCCGTTGGGATCAGCTCCCGCGCCTTCAAAACTGAACCACGCCACCAGGGCGAAGATCAACGGCACCAGGCTGGCAACCAGCGCCCAGATGCGGATAAGTTTCTTATAATCCTTCGGAATCAGCAGCGTCAGCAGGGCTGCAATTGAAGGAGCAAACAAGATGATCGTCAGCAAAGATTTTTCCATCATTTCGCTCCCAACTATCTCATTGTGATCATAAAGACGAACAAGCCGCCAAAGGCAACCACCATCGCCAGGATCATGTAGGTCTGGATCGCGCCAGTTTGCACCTTGCGGAGCTGCTTGCCAAACCACTGCGGAACAGCGCCGCCCAGCGTATCGCCAATCAACCGGTTGACCACCGGGATATCGAAGTAATTCCGGAAGATGCCCCCCAGCCAGTAAGTCACCCGGGCCACCAGGTGCAGGAAACCGTCGATCAGCTTGCGGTCCATCAACTGGAAGACCACTTTCTCTGAAAACCATTTGGCCGGCTGGATGAAAAGGAAATCGTAGGCCTCATCAAAGTAGTATTTGTTCTCCAGCCAGGTATGGAACCCGCCCAGCACTTTTTTCAGCGGGTCTTCCTCAGCGGAGGGGACATCTTTGTAGACTGCATAACCCAGCCCAAGACCGCCCAAGGCCACCACCAGAGAAGCAATCAGCGGGAACCAGCTGAATTCCAGCGCTTCAGTGTACAGCCACTCTGGCAAACCGTGACCCAGGAAGTGGTGCAGCCAGTTGTTAGAATAATTGCCCAAACCCGGGAAGCTCTCCGGGATCCCCACCCAGCCGAACCCAATCGCCAGGACCGCCAGCACCATTAGCGGGCCGGTCATCCACAGGTTGGTCTCATGGGCATGTTCCGCTTCTTTGGTGCGGGGCTTACCCAGGAAGGTCAGGGTGATCTGGCGCATAGTGTAAAAGGCAGTCAGGAAAGCAGCAATCGCCAGTACCCAGAAAACGAACTGGCTATGCGCCCAGGCATCCGCCAGAATCTCATCCTTGGACCAGAAGCCGGCAGTCACCACCGGAAAGCCGGAGAGGGCAAACCCGCCGATCAGGAATGTCCAGAAGGTGCGCGGCATCTTGTCCTTCAAGCCGCCCATGTTGTACATATTCTGCGGGTCAACATGATGGTCGCCGGTATGCAGTACACCGTGCTCCATCCCGTGGATCACCGAACCAGACCCGAGGAACAACAGCGCCTTGAAGAACGCGTGGGTCACCAGGTGGAAAGTGGCGGCCACATAAGCGCCGATCCCCAGAGCGGCAACCATATAGCCAAGCTGCGAGATCGTGGAATAGGCCAGCACCCGCTTGACATCATTCTGTGCCAGGGCAATCGTAGCCGCAAATAACGCCGTGACCGATCCAATCAGCGCCATGGCGTACATCGGGGGTGTGAGATGGCCGTGTTCCATTCCGGCGGCCATCAGCGGGAACATACGGATGACCATATAAACGCCGGCCGAAACCATCGCGGCGGCATGGATCATCGCTGAGACCGGGGTCGGGCCTTCCATCGCATCGGGGAGCCAGACGTGCAGCGGGAACTGCGCCGACTTGCCGATCGTACCGATGAACAGCAAAATTCCGGTCAGCCCGGCTACCGAAAGTCCGAAGAAGCCGGAATCGGTGCTAGCCAATGCCTGCAGCACTTGTTCATCAAACAGGATCGCCCGGAAGCTGAGCGTGCCAGTGCTGGTGTAAAGCAGGGCGATCCCCAGCAGCATGAAGACATCACCCACGCGGGTGGTGATAAAGGCTTTGATCATCGCCGCCCGGGCGGAAGGTTTGCCGTACCAGAAACCGATCAGCAGGTAGGAGCACAAGCCCATGATCTCCCAGCCGATGAACAGCAGCAGCAGGTTATCTGCCAGCACCAGGGTGAACATCCCGAAGGCGAACAGCCCGATGAAGGCAAAGAAGCGGGCAAACATCGGTTCAATCGAGGGGACCACGTGCTCATGGCCATGCTCTACCACGGTAGCCCCGTGCGGGGGCAAACCGGGGATATCATCGTCTCCCTTGGGCTGGCCCCAGTTGTGGTAACCCACACTGTAGATAAAGATCATGAACACGGTGATGGCCACAAAGAAGATCGCGATCGCTGAAAGCGGGTCAACCATCAGCCCGATCTGGAAGTGCGCGCCGTTCAGCGGCAGCCAATCCAGACGAGAACCAAAAGGATGCTCTCCCAGATGTTCGGCGCCCACCGCCTGGAAGAAGACCACCATACTGCCCAAAAAGGAGAGCGCCGCAGCCCCCACTCCAATCATCCAGCTTGCTTTATTGCTGCGGTTGGCAAACAGCACAATAATGAAAAATGCCAGCAGGGGCGGTACCGGGAGCAGCCAGATAAGTAAGTTTGTCATTTCCATAATTGCTACCTTAGTTTACAGATTGTTACTACCCGTGGCGAATGCTCTGCATCCGCCCAAATTTTCAGGTTTGGCTTTCAACCCGAAAATCTACCATTTTAACATATCGAGTTCGTCGGCATAGGCGGTATCGCGCTTACGCCAGACCGAGATCACCAGCGCCAGACCGACCGCCACCTCAGCGGCAGCCACCACGAAGACCATCACCGTGAAGATCTGGGCGGTGACATCTCCGGGGGTCAGATAGCGCCAAAAAGCCAGCAGATTGATATTGACCGCATTGAGCATCAGTTCGATGCCCAGCAAAATGGCGATCACGTTCTTGCGGGCTAAAACGCCAAACAAGCCGATCCCAAACAACAAGGCAGCCAGGATCAAATACCATGAAAGCGGGATCATTGATTACTCCTCCTCTTGACTGATCGGGAAAGCCGACTTGATCGCTGCGATCAGGGCGGCCAGCAGCAAGACCGATGCAATCATCGTGGGGATCAGATATCCCTCAGCGCTGAACAGCTCCAAACCCAGCAGCCGGATCACGTATTCACCAGTGTCTGCAACTGGGGCGGTTTGGTCAAAGGCCGGCCAATACGATAACGCCCAGATCAGGGAGCCGGAAGCCACCACACTGAGCATTGCCGCCCAGACAGCCATATTATTGAATGGCTTAACCGTATCACCGGTCACATTCCGGGTGACCATGATCGCCATAATGATTAAAATCGCGATTGCGCCGATGTACACCACCACCTGGATTACTGCCCAGTAAAACGCTTCCAAGAGCACAAAGATCATCGCCACCCCAGATAATGTCAGGATCAGGAAAAGAGCCGCGTGGATCAGGTTGCGGCGGGTGACGACCATCACCGCAGAACCCAGCACCAGAGCAGCCCCAATCAGGAAAACGATTTGAATTGGTTCCATCAAGACCTCCTCACTTACCCTGCCGTTTCATCTTCTGCAGCCGCGGGAGCTTGCGGCATGACTGCCACCGGCCGGCCTTCAAATCTCACCCGGGTGTGGGTCTTGACCCTCCGGTCTGCCCGGGCTGCCCAGGCAAAGGCGATCAGACCAACAATCAGGTTGAACAGAAACAACACCAGGTACTTCAGCCAAAGTTCCTGCCCCCGCAGACCATAATCGATCAGCGGCATTCCCATCAACAGCACCAGCGAAACCGGCACCATGAACTTCCAGTTGAGGTTCATCATCTGGTCAATGCGGATGCGCGGGAAGGTCAGGCGTGACCACATCACCATCATGTAGAAGAAAAAGGTCTTCAACATAAAATAGAACCCACCCAAAAGCCAACCGGTCAGATTGTTTGTGCCAACCCAGGGGCCTTGCCATCCTCCAAAGAACATCAGTGCCATCAGAGCTGCAAAGGTAAACGAATGCAGGAACTCAGCCGCCTGGAAGAGGCCGAATTTCATCCCGGAATATTCCACATGATAGCCGGCCACCAGCTCGGATTCCGCTTCGATCAGGTCAAAAGGCGCCCGTCCAACCTCTGCCAGCGAGCTGATAAAGTAGATCACCACTGAAAGTGGGGCAGCCAGGACAAAAAAGCCTCTAATCGGGATATTTAGCCAGGGAATAGCAAAAAGAACAGCCGTCTGGCTGGTAATAATATCATTCACTCCCATGGAGCGCGCCAGAAAAACCGGCACCAGCAACGACAGGAACAGCGGAACTTCGTACGAGATCAACTGGGCCACACCGCGGAATGCCCCGATCAGGGAATACTTGTTGTTGGAGGACCAACCCGCCAGCAGCACAGCCACAATCCCGAAAGAACCTGCCGCGGCGACGTACATCACCCCCACGCTCAGGTCTGCCCCGATCCACTTCTGGGTGAAAGGCACCACCGCCCAGGTCATCAGCACCGAGAAAACCGAAACGATCGGCGCCAGCACATAGCCAACCACATCAGCCCCTTTCGGACGGGTATCCTCTTTGGTCAGCATTTTAACCGCATCGGCAATCGGCTGGATCAAGCCAAATGGACCTACCCGGTTCGGACCAATCCGGTCCTGGAAGCGGGCAGCCGCTTTGCGCTCGATCCAGGTCAGCAGGATGAAGATCACCATAATCATGGCGCCAACCACAAACGCACCCAGGAAATTCAGGGTCATATTGGTCACCAGCTCAGATGCCCCCCAACCGAGTAAGACCTCACGAAGCCATTCTGCTATCCAGAGTACAGGGTCTTCTAAAAATTGCATTTCTCACTCCTCATTTGATCGCAGCATCGCAGGTCTGCGAACTTCAAGGAAACAAATAAAAAGCTGATGAGCCTACTCGCCAGCTTTTTATCGTTCATAAATCTCTAATTCCACTTCAGGGCCCCTTTGCGCCATGCATACAGCAAGCCGTCCCCCAATAAAAAGATGAACAGCACCCCTGCAATTACCCCCAACAGATCCAAATGATCAAAGGCGACTGCCCAGGGATACAGGAAGATGATCTCGACATCAAATACCAGGAAAACCAGGGCGTAAATATAATACTGCACTTTGAATTGCACCCAGGTATCCCCCACCGTTTCCATTCCGCATTCATAAGTGTCTAATTTTGCGTCATTTGGCTTGCGGGGGGCCAACAGGCGGGCAATCACCAGCACAATCGCCGGGATACCCGCTGCCACGATAACCAACAATCCAACAAATAACCAGTTGTCCAGCAGCATCAGCGCTCCTCATCCACACTTCAGGTTGTTGCAAGGCAAATCTAACCTCCCAAGGTGAACACCGCACATCTTTCACCTCGGAACACCAGGCGAGCTAAATTATACCAAAAAACCAGCCCTTCAAAATTTCTAAGTAACGAATTGAAAGGGCGAATTAACCAATCAAGTAGAGCTTGAGATCGAATCATTTCCACCGTATAAAATACCATAGAATAATAAGAAACCTGCGGGTAAAACCGAATTTCATTATTAGTTTTTCCTATGATCAAACACAAGAGTTTTTCATGCTTTCTCCCCCCTGCATCAGACTAAAAATTTAAATTAACAAATCTCCCTGCTCATCAAATCCGGCGCGGGTTTTGTTTCAGGGTAAAATGATACACAAGACCCGAGATCTTGTGCAATTAAGCAGTTCTCATACCCGGATTAGACTAGATGACAAATCCTCCCGAATCGACAGTCACGCTCACCCTCGCCCAGCAGCTTTCAACCCTGGCATTTATGGCAGAACAGATCTCCCGCCGTCTGAAGGATATCCCAGGTGAGATCTCCAAGGAAACCAGGGAAAACCTGACCCATATGGTTAACAGCCTGAACCGCTTCAGCAAGCAGATTGAGCAAGAAGATGCTGAAAGGCAGAATTTACAAGCCTTGGCCAATATCGGGCAGGTGATCAACTCATCCCTCAACCCGGATGAAGTCCTCCGCATTGTAATGGATACCATCATCCGCCTGACTGGCGCTGAACGCGGCTTCCTGATGCTCCGCAATCAGCAGGGCGAACTCGCCATCAAGCTGGCCCGCAACTGGGAGCAGGAGAGTCTGGGCGCAACCGAGTCCGAAGTCAGCCGCACGATCATCAACCGGGTAGTCTTGCAGGGTAAGCCCGTACTGACCACCAACGCACAAGAAGACCCCCGCTTCCACAGCCAGGAGAGCGTGGTTGCCCATAACTTGCGCTCGATCCTGTGTGTGCCGCTTAAGCTAAAAGATGATCTAACTGGCGTGATCTACGCCGACAACCGCTTCCGCACCGGTATCTTTACCGAGGTTGAACGGGATTTACTCAGCGCTTTTGCAAACCAGGCCGCTGTGGCGATTGAGAACGCCCGTCTATTTGAATCTGTCCGCCGCACCCTGGCCGAAGTGAGTGAATTAAAGAACCTGATGGACAATGTATTCGACTCAATTGTCAGCGGGGTGATCACCGCAGATGTGGAAGACAAGATCACTCTGATCAACCGGGCAGCTGGGTCCATTCTCGGCTATACCAATCAGGATCTGGTCGGCACTCCAATCCTTGAAATCCTCGAATCCCTGGCCGATTCGATTTCCCCGCATATTTCCACCGTCCGCCAGACCGACCAAAGCGTTATTGGCCTCGAGATAAAACCCACCCTGCCGCAGCGCGGACAGGTAAACCTGCGTTTCACCCTCTCCCCGCTCAAGGATGCCGACCATAACACCCAGGGGGTCGCCATCGTGCTTGATGATCTCACCGAGCAAAAACAGCTCGAGGCCCAGCGGCGGCTGTTTGAGCGCATGGTTTCGCCCAAAGTCATCGAGCAGTTGGACCCGGACCAAATCTCTCTCGGAGGACGCCGCGGTCAGATCACCACCTTGTTTGCCGATATCCGCGGTTTCACTGCCTTCAGCGAGAAACACTCCCCCGAGGAGTTGGTCGCCGTGCTAAACCAATATATCAAAGCCGCTGCCGATGCTGTGCTGGCAGAAGAAGGCACCATCGACAAATTCATGGGCGACGCCATCATGGCCTGGTTCAATGCGCCTATCCCCCAAACTGACCATGCCCTGCGGGCAGTTAAAGCCGCCCTGGGTCTCAAGGCTGGGATTGAAGCCCTGCACCGCCAGATGGAACCTGAGGCTCATCTCTCCTTTGGCGCCGGGATTCACTTTGGGGATGCTGTCCTCGGATTGATCGGCACCGAGCAGCGCATCGAGTACACCGCCATCGGAGACAGCGTCAACACGGCCAAACGCATCCAGGAGAATGCCAGCCGCGGCCAGATCCTGATCAGCCACGAGGCTTACCAGCTGGTAAAGCAGGAGATCATGGTCAACGAAGTGCAGCCTGTCCAGGCTAAAGGCAAGAGCGAAGCACTGCGCGTCTATCAAGTATTGGGGCTCAAAGAAAAACGACGCGGCTGGTTTGGGTAAACCCAACGATTAATATAAAAGAGGGTTCTCCGGTTGTATCCCAATCGGGAACCCTCTTTTTGGATTGTCAAGATGCCGCGAACTACCTGGCTGATTCATAGGCCTTGCGCAGCCAATCGATCACCTCGGCATTGATCTCCCCTAATGAGTGGATCTCGATCCGGTGAGAACACATCCCGCTCCACTTATCTCCTTCGATCAGCACACCTCTGGCTTTCTCACCCTTCAGGTTCAAGCCCAGGTCCATGCGGGTTTTGGTGCTGGGCTGGATGATGCCAAACTGTTTGGCCCGCCGCAGGCTGACATAGCTCTTCTTGGGGGCAAGTTCAACATCCTTGCCAAATTTGCTCACCTCGGCGATCAGTTTGTCATACCAGGGTTTTAATTCTTCCTTTTGGCTGTATTGAGCAGCCACCAGCTCATCCTCCCCGACTGGTCCCCCGGCAGCCTGCTGGCGGTACAGCAGGGCAATTGTGTTGGCAAATCCATGGGTAATGCCGTGCTCGCCCTTGAGCAGCTTCATGATCTCACCATGTTTTTCCAGCTTCTGTGTTTCGATCAAACCAAACCAATCTTCCATCGATTTCCCGGTCTTCTCCGGCATATTATCGATCATGGTTTGCAATTGAGAATCAACTTGATTGCCCATATTTTCTCCTTTGTTGATCTAAATTGTGCAATATTATACCCCAAAGCAAAACCCTTGCGCTGGGAACCACTCAACTGTCAAGAATTATATGGAATCACGATCAAAACCACTGTTGAAACTTCAACCAGAGATTAGCCCCGTTTCATCGCCTCACGGGCCAGCCTGTCCACCTGGTTGTTGTACTGGTTGCTCGCATGCGCCTTGACCCAGTGCCAGTTGATCTCATGCACCCCCAACAGCCGGTCCAGCCGCTGCCAAAGATCCACATTCGCCAGTTTACCGCCCTTGCGCCGCCAGTTGCGGCGCCGCCAGTTGGGCATCCACTCGGTGATCCCGCGCCGCAGGTATTCCGAATCGGTATAGAACTCAACCTGCGAGCGTTCCGGCAGGGCAAGTAGGGCCTCCACTGCCGCGGTCAGTTCCATGCGGTTATTGGTCGTATCCGCATCTGCGCCAGTCAGCGGTATTTGTTTATCAGGGAAAAGCAGCAATGCCGCCCATCCGCCCGCGCCTGGGTTCGGCTCGCAGGAACCGTCGGTATAGATCGTCACTGTAGGAAGTTTACTCATACCAATAGTATAGGTGCAAACCAGATCACTGCCAACCCTATGAGAAAGAATAATCTCTCTCAGGGATCTTACTGCAAAAGCTCATCCGCTAGGGCATCCAATTGGTCCAAGAACAGAGACATCGTCCCTGGCGCAAAACGCTCATTCAGCACCTCGGCCTGGGCATCCTGCAGCACACTGCGCAATATCCCCCACTGCTGGATTGGCGGCTCCACCACACTCTGGTCCAGCAGTGCCAGCGCGTCCCGCCACCCTTTGGGCAGGGCTTCATTTTCCCGCATCTGACCGGCAGCATTCATCGTCAACGGCAGGTAGTCACCCCACTCTGCCAGGTGCATCTGGCTTTCTTCACTGGTCAAATACCGGATCAACAGCCAGGCCGCGATCTGGGTTTTTAGGTCACTCTCCAGCACCACATAGGATTGTCCTGCCAGGCTGACCAGCGGTTCCCCTTCCGGATTGGGATATCCGATCACCCGCCATTCATCACCAGACCCCAACTGGTCAAATGCCTCGGCCACATAGCCAATCTCGCTGGTATTCACGGCGTAGAACAGCCCGCGCCGGAGGGCAAAATCCTCATCCGGATAAGGTTCTGCCGGGTACCAGGCGCAGCCTTCTGTATACAGGTCGGAGAGGAAGGTGTATGCCGCCTCCACCTGGCGGGATTTAAAATCCAGCAGCTGGTCCAAATAACGTTCAAAGGTGAGGATCCAGGCAACCGCCCCGCCAGGCGCAGGATCAATCATCCAGCCGCCGGTCTGGTCGCCATTGGACGCATGCGCCGCGCAAGCCTGGCGCTGGAAGGCAGACGGGGTTTCAGGGGGGGATTCAAACCCCAACTCCCTTGCCCAGGTCTGGTTATACAGCATCACCTGCGCCGAAAAGAGTCCCGGGAAAGCCCAGCGCCCATCACGGGTATCATCCCGCCAAAAGACCGGCGAATAAAAATCCTCCCATGCCAGCCCGTATGCCGGGCTCTTCAAATAAGGGTTCAAATCCACCACCTGGCCGGCCTCCGCCCAAGGCAAATACTGGAACGGTTCTGCCAGCACCACATCCGGCATCTGGCTGCTGCCCAATACCGCAGTCACTGCCGCATCCAGGTCATTGGGATAGTAGAAATTCCGCCCCGTCACCTGAATACCTGCCTCATTCTCTGCATTGAACTGCCCCAACAACTCGCCGATCACATCGCGTGCAGTGGGGTCTATTCCGTACCAGAAATCAAGCGAGACACCGGCCAGAGCGCCGCTTTCCAACTCCGCCACCTCTGGGGTTGGGGTCGCGGTGGGGATCGCCGTTGCCCTGGGTGTGGCTGTAATGATCCGGAAACCGGATGCAGGAGTTTCTTCCGCTCTGGGCTGAGACCCGCCGCAGGCGCTCAGCAAGACCAAAATCATCGAGAGCAGTAATAGCCTGGTAATCAAACGCTTGTCCATATTTGGAATTATATCGCTTCCCTGGTAAGGTACAGTATAATTCCGAGAGCCAACTTTAGCCTATCAAGGAGAACCCATGTCAGACCAGACCGATAAAATCCTCCCGCGCTTGCAGCAAACCAAGGTTCCTGGGCTGAACCTGCCGCCCGAATTGATCCATCCGCAATACGGCGGATACTCGATCCTCAACATCCCCAACAGCATCTGCAAGCTGCTAGGCGCACCACCCAAGAATCGGATCCCCGCCCTGGACCCTGAGATCCTCGATCCGCTGGGAGAGAACATCCAGAAAGTGCTGGTCATCCTGATGGACGCCCTCGCCCTCCACCGACTGCGGAACTGGATCGACGAACACCCCGAGATAATCTGGGGGAAATTGGTTGCAGACGGTCTCCTGGCACCAATCACCTCAATTTCGCCCAGTACCACCAGCGCGGCGATGACCACTTACTGGACCGACACCGCCCCCTTTGCACACGGCATTACCGGCTATGAGATGTGGCTAAAAGAATATGGAATGGTGGTCAACTCTATCCTTCACACCCCGATGAGCTTCAAATCTGGGGGGGCAGGCATCCTGGAAAAAGCTGGCTTTTCTCCAGAAGAATTCTTGCCAGTTTCCCCGTTGGATATTCATCTGGCTCAGCACGGCATCGAATCCCACGTCTTCCAGCACTATGCCATCATCAATTCCGGGCTGTCACAGATGTTCTTCCGCGAGGTCACGCGGCACGGGATCGCTTCTGCGGCTGATCTGTGGCACAGCATCCTCGAACTCTGGCAGAAGCCCGCCTCATCCGGAAAAACCTTTGCCTGGGCTTACTGGTCCAATGTGGACACGCTGGGCCACTACCACGGCCCGGATGATCCTCGCAGCGCCTCCGAGTTCACCTCCTTCAGCCGCAATTTTGCAGAGATTTTTCTCAACCAGCTCAGCCCCGATGAGCGGAAGGGAACCTTGGTGATCCTGACTGCCGACCACGGCCAGATCACCACCGACAAGTTCGATCCACATTATGAGCTGTGCAACCACCCGGAATTCCTCAACTTGCTGCACATCAAACCGACAGGCGAGAACCGTCTGGCTTTCCTGCACACCCGGCCCGGACAGAGTGCAGCCGTGCGAGAGTACGTGGATCAGACCTGGCCTGGCCAGTTTACCCTGCTGGAAAGCCAGGAAGCCGCCGAAAAAGGGCTCTTCGGTCCTGGCACAATGCACCCCGATCTGCCCAACCGCATCGGCGACCTGACTGCCGTGGCTCATCGAGATGCTTTCTGGTGGTGGGGAGACAGGCCCAATCCAATTGTCGGGCGGCACGGCGGGCTGGGCGCACAGGAGATGCTGGTACCCTTCCTGGCCGCCAGGCTCTAGCCAGACCATATCCCATGCAATCTGTTATCGCTGCCCTGAATGAACATCTCGGCCAATTGGATAATCAGGTGGAAAAATGGATCGGCACAGACGAGTTAATTCTCTCCCTGCTGCCAGGCACCCACCAGCAATTGCGCCGCCTCTTCCCCGCTGGCAGCGCACCGATGACTATCCTGTCTCAAGCAGAAACCACCTACCGCCAGCTGCTGGTCGGCCTCTCCACAGAGGAACATCTTGCCAATGGGTACCTCAATCTGCGCTTCTATATCATGCTCAACGCCTTTCTAGCCGCCTGCCATGAGTCTCTAGAAAAGGTGAAGCACAACCCATCACTGGATCTGGTTGCCCTGGTGGAGAAAAGCTACTACACCCCCTACTTCTTTGACCGCGTAACCTACACCAAAGCGGAAATTCTCTCCCTGCTGGATCAGGATATCCACCAACTGGAAAACGCCTCCCCAGACCAGACAGGTATCATGCTTGCCCTGCGCATCCGCAAGGGCACCGCCCTCACCCTGGCGGAGAGCTTCTGCCCTCTTCACCCCCGCCTCTACCCGCTGGTGGCTGAACTGGAGCATAGCCCGATCAGCAAAGACCCGGTTATAATCCAGGCCACGATCAGTTCTTTGAGGAAGATCCATATCGCTATATAATTGAATCGGAAGGAAGGCCCAGATCAATGTCAATGATTGGAATTGCTGAATTAGTACTTGTATGCCTTATTGGGTTGATCCTGGTTGCGGTTGTCGGTGCAATCATTTTCATGATCGTTCGAAGGCAGCAACCCGCTGCATCCGATGGGATACCCTGCCCAAACTGCGGAACCATCAACCCCCAGGGAAATAACTACTGCGGCAATTGCGGTAGTTCCCTGTAATCATCCTGCCTGTACCCGCTGGCAGGTCACTGCCCCCACATCTGACGCCACATCCGCCTGCCTGCTGCCCAAAAGCGGTATAAAAATACCCTTTACCTTTGGTCTATTTCATTATTAATCTAAGCACCTTTTGACCATGAATTATTCCACCCGCCGGTCCTCGATCTCCCAAGCATGGTCGAGGGTGTGCCAGATCACCCGCCGGAGGTAGAACCGCAGCGGCCAGGTCTTCCCGCCGCGCGGCCCCTCTTCAGGGATCTCGCCGCTCATCCCGGCTGCCAGCGCCCCTCGGATCGCTGCTCTGATCTGGTCGGTTTGAACTTCCAAAGGATCAGCATACTCTAACTTAAACTTCCTCGCCAGCCGCTTCAGATAAGCCTCATCCGCTTGCAGGGTATGGAGGATGATCTTCTCCAAGTCCCGCCCGCCGCCGCGCGGCCCTTTGCGCAGCTCCTTCCCCCGGGCAGCATCAACCTGCCTATCAAAAACATCCCAGGCGGCGCGGAGAATCGCCGCAGAGTGTTGAAATTCCTCCTGGCTGAGCGGCACCTGATCCTCATCCACCTGAACATCCGGAGCGCCAAAGCTGGTGATCGCATTCCCCTCCACCCGGGCAATAATCTCAAAATCGCCAGGAAATCCAGGAGCTTGAAAACCTATCCCCGCCATATCCATCACACGAGCATAGCGGGGGGCATAATCCAATAAAGATACCAATGCCAGATGTTCATTTTTCCCCCATCTGGCCCAGCCCGGCCAGTCCAGCGCCACCACAAAGATCTTCTTCTGTCCCTCTTCCACAAACACCCGTATTCTGTCCATCCAGTTCTGCCTTTCCTTGAACAGATTATACTGGAACCCGCCTCCAATTTAAAACTAAACCGGGCAAGCTGTGCACCTGCCCGGATAGAATTTTCCCTGGAGTTTGCTATGCAAACTCCAATAGAAAAAAACCTTTGGTTTTTTTCGTCTAGAACCCCTCTAACCGGCTCATATCGGCAACCCCATCCGCCAGCGCCGCAATCCGCTGTAGCATCCCAAGCCGGTGAGCCCTGACTTGATCATCCTCCGCCATCACCAGCACCTCATCAAAAAAGGTGTTGATCTTCGGGATCATCGGCAGGAAAGCGGCAAAAAAGTCCTCCACCGATCCCGGCTGCCTGTTGGCGGCTTCCGCTTCTTTAAGCGCCGCATACAGCGCTTTCTCTGCTGGTTCAACAAATCCGGCGGGGTCCACTGGCTGCTTTTCCGCCAGATCGCGGGTGATCCGCACGCAGCGGGAATAGGCTGGCAGGATCTGATCCCAATCTTCGCGGGTCACGAACTCTCCCAGCGCGGCAACGGCTTTGCTGGCGCTGGCTGGGTTATACCCCTGCCCTGCCAGTACGGCATCAACAACATCAAACTTAAAGCCCTCTTCCAGCAACTGGCTGCGCATGCGGCCGATGATAAAGTCCAGACATTCTGCCCGGCTGGCCTCGTCAGTCTCAACTGGCTGCAGTTCAGCGGCCTGCTCCAGCCCGATCCGCAGGTCAAAATCCTGCTCCCAGCCAATCAGGCTCTGTACCAAACCCAGCGCCGCCCGGCGCAGGGCAAAGGGGTCTTTGTTCCCTGTTGGCGCTAACCCTGCGGCGAACAAACCCGCCAGGCTGTCCAGCCGGTCAGCGACCCCCACTGCCAGACCGGGCTTCGTGCTGGGATGAATGTCGCCAGCGCTGCGCGGCAGGTAATGTTCATAGATCGCCAGGGCGACATCTTCTGTCTCCCCGGATTTTAGCGCATACTGCTGTCCCATAAAGCCTTGCAGCGCGGTCATCTCCACCACCATTTTGGTGGCCAGGTCTGCCTTGCACAGTTCTGCCGCCCGCCTGGCTGTTTTGATCTCATCATCATCCAGCCCCAGCTGCTCACCAACTGAACCAACCAGCTTGCTGATCCTCTTGGTCTTATCCAGCATCGATCCGAGTTTGGTTTGGAAAGTGAGGGTATCCAGTTTTGGCAGGTATTCCTCAAGGCTGACTTTCAAATCTTCATCCACAAAGAAAGCCGCGTCTGCAAAACGGGCTCGAATGACCGCCTCATTGCCTTTTGCAATCAGTTCCAGGTGCTGGTTGCCGCCGTTGCGCACAGTGACAAAATAGGGCAGCAGTTTGCCTTCCCGGTACACCGGGAAGTAGCGCTGGTGTTTCTTCATCACCATCACCAGCACTTCGTCCGGCAGTTCCAGATATTTCTCCTCAAATTTGCCCAGCAGAGCTGTGGGCGCCTCAACCAGATGGGCCACCTCTGCCAGCAGGGCAGCATCCGGTTTGATCTCACCGCCGACTTCAGCAGCCAGCGCTTCGACCTGACCCAGGATTTCTTCGCGCCGGTTTTCCACATCCAGAATGATCCCCTGGCCTTCAATGATGTTGAAATATTCAGCCGGATGAGAGATCATCACCTCTTCCGGATCCATGAAGCGCAGGCCGCGGGTCTTCATTCCAGCCTGGTAGCCGGCATATTCGAAAGGAATCGGGTGTTCGCCGTGCATCGCCAGCAGCCAGCGGATCGGCCGGGAGAAGATCACATTGCTGGAGTTCCAGCGCATACCGCGTTCCACCTTTAAGCTGGCAACCAGTTCCGGCAGACGTTCTGCCAGCACTTCCACCGCCATTTTACCCTTGTGTTGAACCGTAGCCACCACGTAATCGCCGCCGTCGATCTGGCGCACTTCCAGGTCAGAAACCAACAACCCCTTGCCGCGGGCAAATCCTTCTGCTGCTCTGGTCGGTTCACCGTCCGGTCCAAAAGCACGTGACGCCGGCGGCCCTTTGACCAGTTCTTCCCGGTCGACCTGTTCATTATCCAGGCATTCCACATAGATCACCAGCCGGCGCGGCGTCCCCATGATCATCACGTTGCCGTAGTTCAGATTGAGATCATTTAACATGGCAGGCACCAATTCTTCCAACTGGGCCAGGTAGCCATCCAAATCTGAGGGGGGCAGCTCCTCAGTGCCGATCTCAAACAGCAGCGGACTCGGCCTATCAGGGGCAGTCAGCTTCAACGGTGCGGATTTCACCGAAACAGCAACACCCCCACCGTCATCTTCCAGCCAGGGGAATTCAAGCCGCTCTCGGCCCTCTAGATACTGGGCCGCCACCTTCCCCGCCAGATTGCGCATATCGCGGAAAAATTGCTGCCGCTCAGTCACCCCGATCGCCCCGCGGGTATCCAGCACATTAAAGAGATGCGATAACCTTAACAATTGGTCATAGGCCGGCATCACCAGCCCGGCATCCAGCGCAGTGAGCACTTCTTCCCGCGCCAGTTCATACATCTTGCGGTTGCGCTCCACATCGGCAACTTCAAAGTAATATTTCGACTGCTCCTGCTCGCCCTGTAAGTTCATATCGCCAAAGGTGCGCTTATCGCTCCATTGGATATCCTTGAAATGATGGACCCCTTGCAGCGGGGCAGCGATCCGGTCCAGACCGTAGGTGATCTCCACCGAGACCGGGTCTAAATTCAGTTGGCCGGCTTGCTGAAAATAGGTGAACTGAGTGATCTCCAATCCATCCAGCCAGACCTCCCAGCCCAGGCCCCAGGCGCCCAGCGCGGGAGACTCCCAATTGTCTTCCACAAAGCGGATATCATGTTCATGCGGATCAATCCCCATTGCCTCCAGCGAACCAAGGTACAGTTCCTGCGGGTTGCCGGGGTCAGGTTTCAAGATCACCTGGTACTGGTAGAACATTTGCAGCCGGTTGGGGTTATCGCCATAACGGCCATCATCTGGGCGCACAGACGGCTCAACGTAACCAACGTTGAATGGCTCTGGCCCTAATACGCGCAAAAAAGTGGAGGGGTTATTCGTCCCGGCGCCCACCTGGCTGTAATATGGGTGCCAGATCAGAGCGCCCTGATCCGCCCAGTAATGATGCAGCGCCAAAATCATACTTTGAAAGTTGCCTGGTTTATTCATTGCTACGATTTTCCCTTAGATATTTATGATGGCTTTTAATCGTCACCAGCCGAGAACCGGCGTTTGTTGCTGATCACCGCCCACACGCCAACGCCAACCCCTGCCAGCAGCAAGCCAGCCCCAACCACCGCAATCACCAAGCCGCCGCTCCCTCCTCCACCATCACCAGTATCCAACTGTTCGGTAAGCGGCTCAAAGGCCTCTGTCGGCTGGGTGCCGAAGTTGAGATAAGAGGTATCTCCCGGGACCAGTTCAACAGTCACAGACAGTTCAGTGGTGCGGTTGAAGCCGCCTGGCAGTGCCATGGTGACCAGATACTCTCCCGGTGGAATATTTTCAAAACATACTGGCTCATCAAAAAATGTGGTGGTCTGCTTTTGAGAATATGCACCCAACCGTTCAGTCACACTGACCTCGCCGTCTGCCAGGGCGATCTCTTGTTCTTGGCGGATCGCATCTCCATTCTCATCCAGGTAAAGCAGCACACAAATGGCGCTGGCATCTGCCAGGGCGGTGGGAGTGGGGGTCGGCAGAGTGGCTGGATCCTGGGCTGCACCCGGCTCCAGGGTTACCGCAGGTGGCTCCACAACACCCAGCAACAATACCTGTCCCGGACGAATGACCGCATCCACATCCAGGCTGTTCAGCTGGCGGAGTTCATCCAACGGTACCCCTGAAACTGCCGATATCCGCCAGAGAGTATCGTCTGCCTGCACCTGGTAGATGATCCGCCCATCCAGCCCTGGAGTCGGTGTGGGGAAAGGCGTCAATTGAAGCGCTGGTGCGGCAGATACAGGCATCAATGCTCCGGCAAAAACTGCCAGCGTGAATGTCAGCACGGCCAATACAGCAAACACTTTTCGGTTCATTCGTAAAAACATAGGCAGCTGCCTTTTCCTCATGTTGATCGTGCTGGAAAGAGAATTCCAGCCCACCCATTATAACAGGCAGTCCGGAGCAATAGCAGGGGAGAAATTCCAAGGAAGTAATCCTTTGGAATTGTATAATAGTCAAAATGCAAATTCCCAGAGAAGACCAAGGAGACAGCCATGACTTTTCTTGACCTCAGCCAAACCCAATGGACCCAGATCGCCATCTCCGCTGGGATCGTGATCGCCGCCCTGATCCTGACAAAACCACTACTAACTTTCCTCCTCGACAGGGTCATTGGGCGGATTACTAGCGCTACGCACAACACCCTGGACAACTATTTGATTGCAGCCATCCGCCCCCCGCTTTTCTGGCTGGTAATCGCAATTTGCTTTGATATCAGTCTGGGGCGCCTGTCATTCCTGATTACTGACATCCAGGGTGAGATTGATATTGCCTTCTATCTAATCTACAGCACACTCACCACTATCACGATTTGGCGGCTGATCGGCACGGTGGCAGAATGGTACACCGCTACCGCGGCGGACAAAACCGATACCCCTTACAATCAGATTGTCCCCTTTGTCAGCCGGATCGCCCGCATCCTTTTGATCGGGATTGCCGCCATCATCATCCTCGATCATTTCGATGTGGAGGTTAGCGGCTTACTGGCTACCCTGGGGATTGGGTCTCTGGCAATTGCACTCGCAGCCCAGGCTGCCCTCTCCGATACAATCAGCGGCATCATGATCATGCTCGACCGTCCCTTCCGCATCGGCGACCGGATCGAGATCATGGAACTGGATACCTGGGGAGATGTGGAGGACATCGGCCTGCGCAGCACCCGCATCCGCACCCGGGACAACCGCATGGTGGTGGTCCCAAACTCGGTGATCTCTAAAAGTCTGGTGGTCAACTATGCCTATCCCAATAGTGAATACCGCATCGAAATTCACGTTGGTGTAGCTTACGGCACTGATCTGGAATTTGCGCGCAAGACCCTGGTGGAGGCAGTCAGCAAGGTGGATGGCGTTGATACCCGGCATCCGGTTGAAGCTCTCTTTCTGGAATTTGGCGATTCCGCCCTCATCTTCCGGGTGCGCTGGTGGCTAGACTCCTATGTCGATACCCGCCGCATGTTCGATAAGGTCAATACTGCCATGTACAATGCCCTCAATCAGGCCGGGATAGAAATCCCATACCCGCAGCAGGATCTTAACGTAAGGATTAACCAGGACTCTGGCAAATCGCGCCTGAGTTTACAAGAACCTGATTGATGATCAATAACCACCCATGCAAGAAACGCCAGGGCTTTCCCCGGCGTGAGTTTTTCAGCCCTGCTCCTCAGGCAGGTACACTGCAAACTGGCATTCCATATCACCCTTCAGCAGCGATTTGACCACCTCAATCCTTAGCGGTTGGCCCAAGGCCACTTCCCACTGCTTCCGCTCCCACCCGGCAGAACAGTAGCAAAAACTGTCCGACATCGCATTTTCCATCTGGTGACTTAATATCGGGCAGAAGCAGTAAGCCTGTTTGCGTTCCAGGTCTGTGGTTGCACTCGCATAGGCCTCTGGATTGCTGGGGTTTTTAGTGGTGAACAACAGATTGCCTTCCCGGTAGATGTTAGGCCGCCAGCCAGGATCTGCTTCCATGAAAGCCACCACCGCATCCACAGCCTCCAGCAACCCGGCGCCCTTCTCGATCTCCCCCCTAAATACCGCCCGCATTTTTTCCGCCTGCTCGCCCGGAAAGATGTGCGAGCAGCCCGAAAGGATTTCATACCGCTGCCCCTCATCTGAAACCTTGTCCAGCCGGTCAACGAGAGTCTTCGCCCATTCAAAGCGTCCCAACTTTGAGGCCTCCAGGAAAAACGGACCCGGGTCACCCATCACTTTTTCTGCCGTTTCCTCTCCCAACACATTGGTGGCCGCTTCTCTAAATAGGCGCTCCCAGGGATGACGCACGAACATCACCTCGATCGGCCCATCCTGCGGATCGCCGCCGTGCAACACCTCGACACAATATTCATCCGAGATCAAACCATATTCTCCCTGGCAGCCAAATAAAACTTGATACACCGCTCCCAACTGATCAATCGTCCCGGTCAGGGTTTTGGCCAGCACCTCCATCGCTGGCAAATAACGAGCGGCAATCTCGCCGGATTCAAAACGGTCGCACACGGGCAGCCCGATCTCAGCATCAAACCCCTCAGCGTAACTGTTGATGAAATGCCTGATCCAGAAGGGTGGCCCGGTGATGATTTCAGGCGGTACTGAGATGCTGAGTATTTCCAACTTCTCAATGATCTCAGCCCTGGTCTGCACGTTCAACCGGATCACAGCCGCCCAGGTATCACCAAACTGTTTGACCCTAATACCCTTTTCTTCAAATGACATCTTGCCTCCTGAATTTCAATAAACTCCTCTAAACTAGAGGATGCTGGAAGACCGGCTTCAGGATGAGATGCGGATGAGTACCTCAGTTGAGCCTGCTTTTACAAAAATATGATTAAATATTCGCATACCCTCTGCCCAAGGTCATACCAACGCTTTATAATGAAGGTACCCTTACCAGAAAAATGGAGGCGCCCATGCTGAATCTATACCAGATGACAATCAATTACCTTGTGGACGAAGTGCAGCAAGCCTATCAGCGCACCTACAGCAGCATGGAACCCTGGATCAACAACGTAATTGGTTGGACGGCCTGGCTGGCCCTGGAGATTATCTCCAATACCGACGCGCTCTATCACAACATGGAACATACCGTCATGGTCACCCTGGCCGGACAGGCAATTCTGGAGGGCAAGCACCTTACCGAAGGCGGCGTCAGCCCCCAGGATTGGCTGCACTACACCATCGCCTTGCTGTGCCATGACATTGGATATGTCAAAGGTGTACTCCGCCTGGATGAGGGCAACACCTGCGCCAGCGGTATCGGCAGCCAGATGGTCACCATACCGCCAGGAGGCACAGATATCTCCCTCACTCCTTATCATGTGGATCGCAGCAAGCAGTTCGTGCGCGAGCGCTTTGGCAAAAACTTACTCGATGATATGTCTTCCAAGATCGACCCCGAAAGGATCTGTTCCCTGATCGAATATACCCGCTTCCCACCACCTGACGATCCAGCCTACAGCGATACCAGCGGATATGCCGGCCTCACCCGAGCCGCAGATTTCATCGGCCAGTTAGGAGACCCCAACTACCTGCGAAAAACACCCGCACTCTACTATGAATTTGAAGAAACCAACTCAAACCAAAGTCTGGGATACACCGCCCCTACTGATCTGCGCCGAAGTTATGCCGGCTTCTTCTGGAATATCGTAAATCCATACATCCAGGATGCGATCAAATATCTCTCGATTACTCAAAATGGCAAGCAGTGGATTGCAAATCTGTACTCTCATGTCTTCACAGTGGAACACGCTGATGATTGAGTTTAAGTAATGTCCGCATACCCGCTCATTCCATACCCCACCAGATTGCAGCCAGCGCGAGGCGTTTTCGTGCTGGACCATGAGACCTCCATCTCACCTGATTCAGCCTCACTCGCCAACGCAGAATCCCTGCAAGGACTCCTCCGCCCTGCCATTGGGTTCCCGTTCGAAATAAAGCAGCAAGCCCTTTCAAATCACAACACCATCTCCCTCACTCTCAAAGAAAACACTGCCCATCTGGGATCTGAAGGCTACAAGTTAACCATTGATACGACCAAAATCAGCCTGACAGCCGCCACCACCACCGGCATCTTTTACGCCATCCAGACCCTTCGGCAGTTGCTGCCAGCCGAGGTGGAATCCGAGAATGTCATCCCAGGATTGGAATGGAAGCTGCCCTGCGTGGAGATCGAAGATTCACCCCGTTACTCCTGGCGTGGTTTCATGCTGGACGAAGCCCGTCACTTCCAGGGGATCAGCACGGTAAAAAAATTGCTCGACCAAATGGCCTTACTCAAGCTTAATCGCTTTCACTGGCATCTGACAGATGACCAGGGATGGCGCATTGAGATCAAGCAATATCCCCAGCTGACAGAGGTTGGCGGAAAACGGGCCGGCACATTGGTCAGGAACCCGTCCCTCAGCAAGAGGCATAATCAGATCCCGCATTTGGGTTTCTACTCCCAACATGAGATCAGAGAGATTGTTGCCTATGCTGCCGTTCGCCACATCATGGTCATCCCTGAAATTGAGGTTCCCGGTCACGCCATGGCAGCTTTGGCTGCCTGCCCTGAATTAAGCTGCACTGGAGGTCCCTTTGAAGTTCCTGCACATTGGGGCGTGTTCCCAGATATTTTTTGTGCTGGCAAGCCAGAAACATACACCTTCCTTGAAACAGTCCTTTCCGAGGTGATCGATCTCTTCCCCGCGCCTTATATCCATATCGGAGGGGATGAAGCCCCGAAACGCCGCTGGAAGACCTGTCCAGACTGTCAGAAAAAAATCCGCGACAATCAACTCGAAAGCGAGCATGACCTGCAAGTCTATTTAACTAACCACCTCGCCGACTTTGTGCGCAAATCAGGAAAGCGGATCATATTCTGGTCAGATGCCTTCGATGATGCAATCGACCCTGATGCTATCGTTCAATTCTGGGTCGGTAACCGCAAAAAAATCATACAATCGGTCATCAAGGGACGCGATCTGATCAATTCTCCATATTCCTACGCCTACCTGGATCAATCCTATAACACCATCCCGCTGCAAAAAACCATCCAGTTTAGTCCAGAGTTAGCAACCCTGTCCGCCGGCTCAGAAGGAAAGGTGCTTGGATTTGAAGGGCTCCTCTGGGGGGAATGGCTGCCAAACTTTCGCCGGGTGGAATACCAGGCCTTTCCTCGTTTAATTGCCCTTGCAGAGTCTGGCTGGCAATCAGAAATCCACAGCCAGGATTTCATCCCCCGACTTGAAAAATTCCTTCACCGGCTGGACTTCATGAACATTGGCTGGGCACCGATCGACGAAGCCCAACCAGGGTTAATAAAAAGGCTTTTTGGCAAGTTCGCTATTCTCCTGCCAAAGAGGGGAATCTCCAAACCGGTTGAGGAGGAAGGTGTGCACAAGAACCTGGTTGAAATTCCGCTGCACCTCTCAGGCAAGTTGTACCGCAGCCCGATGCCGTATTCCAGATTCGATTTTGGGGAGACAACGTTTCAGGAATACCTGCAATCTGATATTTCCACGGTGGTCATGCTTGTGCAAGAAGGAGAAGATTATCACTATATTGAGCAGGACCTTAAAAAGTTGTATCGCGACCATCACATGGATGTGATCCATTTCCCAATCGCCGATTTTGATACTCCAGAAGATTTGGAGGAACTATTAGAAACGCTTCATCAAGTCGCTGATCTGTGCAGCAGCGGGAAAAATGTGGCAGTCCATTGCTATGCAGGTCGAGGACGTACCGGCATGTTCATCGCCATGCTTGTCCGATTGATCACAGGGATGAAGGGGGAAGAAGCAATCAATTACATCCGTCAGTTCTTTCCGGCAATCGAGACAGGAGCTCAGCAGCAGCTGGTCAGAGAGCTTAATTTCAGTGATGAAAAACAAGACCTTGATTGATAGGAAAATTCGCTACCGGGGCATTCCACTTTCTGCAGTAAAAAATTTATCCCCTTCTCCACTGAGAAGCGGTAGTAAAGAATAATATCCAGGCTTGGAAAATTAGGATTGGTAAGATAGACCACCAACTTGGGCATAATTGAAATTTTCATCACTTGGTAGCAGATCTTCTAATGGATAAATTCTCTAAAACCCAACCACCTGATTCAGATCAATAAGGATAGGTAGCTCCTAATCAACATTTACAGGATATTTGTGCTTGACATTCTAGCACACATGTTCTATAATACCGATACTGAACACTTGTTCTATTATATCAGGATCAGGACACACCAGGAGGTCCAAAATGAGTAGAAATTCAAACAACGTTAATTTTTTAGGGGGAAAACGGGTCAGCCGCGGCTTGATTTGGGGGGTATTGATCATCAGTGCACTATTCGCATTTGAAATCTTCAATTACAGTTCCACGGAATTTGCCATGACTGATCTGTTAGGCGACCTTTCATTCATGGGCATGCGCTGGTCAACAATCCTTGCACTGGCCTTTTGCGGTATCGATTTTGCTGGAATAGCGCGATTATTCACCCCAGAACAAGGCGCTGATGAACCAAAAGAAGTCTGGTATTTGTTTGGTGCCTGGCTGCTGGCAGCTACGATGAATGCTTCGTTAACCTGGTGGGGGGTATCTGTCGCCATCGTGAATAACGCAAATCTCGGGAATTCAATTATCGCCAGGGAACGGATGCTCCAGGTTGTGCCGGTCTTCGTGGCAATCATCGTTTGGGTCATTCGGGTATTGATCATTGGGACCTTTAGTGTTGCAGGAGAGAGAATCTTCAGTCAGGATGATTCCCCAACTGCCAGGAGAGGCTTCCAGCTTGGTTTCACTCCGACCGCCACCAAACCCCGCACTCAGGCACCAAAGCCAAGGCCGATGCCGAGTTATAACAGACCTTCCGCTCCAAATCACAGACCTGCCAACCAGCCATCCTTCCGGCCAGCTCGGTCCAATAATCGTCCCGAACCCACTTACCACCCAGTATCCATGCAGGCTCGATCAAAATCCAACTACCAGGCAAACGATACTAGGGATCATAACCAAGACTACAGCGGCTAGCGAGATTATTTAAAATCACCAATGGATGACTACCCATTCTATGATTACGAATATCAAGAAGAAGCAGCCTCCACGCCCACACGTGGAGGTTGCTTCTCTCTCCTCATGATTCCCCTGGTAACCATCCTGATCATCACCGGTTGGCTTCGGTTTCTTCACAACGGATCAAATGCTCAACTGGCAATCCAAATTTCGATTAATGAAATTCCTGCCAGCGCCCACACAGCCCCTGATCCCAGCATTCCACCAACTTCAATCCCTTCCCGGATAGCCTCATTTTTTGCACCTTCTGTCCTCTTTTGGGAAGACGAGATCATTCATTGGGCAGATCAAGCCAACCTTGATCCCAACCTGGTAGCCACTGTGATGCAGATCGAATCCTGCGGGGATCCTCGCGCCCTTTCCCCGGCAGGAGCAATGGGACTTTTCCAGGTGATGCCCTACCACTTTGACCCGTCCGAAGCCCCTTATCACCCTGATACCAATGCCAGCCGAGGTTTAGCCTATCTTGCCAAATCCCTTGAAACACATGTCAGTGTCTCACTGGCCCTGGCTGGATACAATGGCGGCATCAATACCGCCGCCAAGCCAGAAGCGGATTGGCCGCGCGAAACCATCCGTTATGTTTATTGGGGTTCTGGCATTTATCAAGATGCTCAAAGCCGCCAGACCCTTAGCGAACGGTTGGAGGAATGGTATCAGGCAGGTGGTGCAAGTTTATGCCGCCAGGCAGAAAACCGCTTGGGCATTTCCCCTTAACTTTCCCTATTATCAATTGAATTAATTTTCAGGCATAAATTTTGGCAGGCACATCGTAAAAACCGAACCTACCCCCACCTCTGATTCAACCAAAATACGCCCGGCATGCCTCACCATGATCAGGTATGCAATCGATAGTCCTAAGCCAAATCCTTTTTTATCGTAATCGATCATCTTGCTCCTGGATCGTTCCACCCGGTAGAAGCGCTCAAAAATTTTTTCCAACTCATCCTCGTGGATTCCACAGCCGTTATCTTTTACTTCCAGCCTAACCTCATCTCCAGCGTTGTATAACCGCAGCAGAATTTCCCCATCTACGGCAGTATATTTGATTGCATTGCTGATCAAATTTAAGAGCACTTGTTTCAACCTGTCTCGATCACCCAAAACAATCAGCTGGTCAATATCCACTATCTGAAACTGTTTTTTCTCACCGGCGAGTATCCTAGCCTGCTGGTAAACTTCCAACAAAAGCGAATCCATTTCAACAGGGATCAATTCGATCTCCAACCGGCCGGATTCAGCCTGAGCCATCAGAAGAAGGTCCTCTACCATGCGCGTCAAGCGGGAAATTTCGTTGCTCATGCTGTCCAGCGCTTCCATATCCAAATGGTTCATCCGGCGCATCAATCCAGCGTTCCCTTTCAAGACAGTCAATGGGGTACGCAATTCATGGCTAACATCCGCAATAAATCGCCGTTGAGCGTTGAAGAGATGTTCCAGTCTGACCATCGTTTCATTGAAAGCCGCAATCAAAAGCCCCACCTCATCAGTTTTATTGCGCCCCTCCGGGATTCGTAAAGAGAGGTCATCTGACCGGGTGATCTCACCGGCAATTTCTGTCACAGTTGCCAGGGGAGCAAGAGCAGTGCGTGCCATATAATAGCCCACCGAAGCGGCCACAACCGTGATCACTAAACCAATCAGCACCAGGGAACGCAGTAATTCAACTCTCAGTCTGTCAACCGCGGTAAGGCTGGTACCCGCCTGCAGCACCCCGACATTGAACTGGTCCACCATCACAGGAACAGAGAGGGCTTTATAATGTAAATTTCCCCGAACCAATTCAGCAGAGTATTCTTGACGGGTTTGGAGCGTAATAGTCAAGCCCTCGGGATCAATCACTTCACCGGGCAGGAAACCCGCCTGGGTTGTTTCCGTGGCGTTGATCAATTCACCATTGCTGTCGTAAAGTTGTAGCAGGATACTGGCATCATATGTGATCATCGTTTCAGAATTCTGCCAGCGCAGAGCATTCCCAGCATCCTTGATGGCTGATTCAAGTCTCACATCGATCTGCTGCATTAAAATTTCGGTGGATTGGTTATACACTGCCAGCCCGAAGGCAAGTAACGCCGCGCCAACCAGCACAGCGTAAAACATAGCCAATCGGATTTGTAAAGACATACCAGCGCCTTGCTCTCTTTACGGGTTTTCTCTCAGCACGTAACCCATCCCCCTCATCGTATGGATCAAACGCGGCTCATTCTCAGCTTCAAGCTTTTGGCGCAAATAGCGAATATAAACCTCAATGATATTGCTGTCTCCCCCGAAGTCGTAGCCCCAAACTTCATCATAGATCATTTCACGGGTCAACACCTGCCGCGGATGGCGCATGAAAAACTCCAGCAATTCATATTCCTTGCCAGTGAGTTGGATCACGCGCTCACCCCGTTTAGCCTGGCGTGCACCGGTATCCAGAAGCAGATTCTCAAACTCGTAAACCGCCGGCTTATTAGGCTGTGTGCGGCGAAGCAAAGCCCTGATCCGGGCCAATAATTCATCCAGGTTGAAGGGTTTTACCATGTAATCATCTGCCCCGGCATCCAAACCCTGGATCCGGTCAGAGACGGTATCCTTGGCCGTCAGCATCAATATCGGCAGGCGGCCGCGCTCCCGCAAACGCCGGCAGACTTCCAGGCCATCCATCCCGGGCAGCATCCAATCCAGCACAACAAGATCAGGCGGGTTATCCCAGGCCAGCAGCAGACCAGTCTGCCCGTCCAGGGCAGTATCAACCTGGTAGCCATCATAGGCCAGCCCGCGTCGCAAAAAGGTGAGGATAGCTTCATCATCTTCAATGATCAAAATTCTAGCTGACATCACAACCTTCCCGTATCAGAACTGCAACCCTTACAAATTAATGTGCTTCAATATACCACAAGATGATCATTTGCCTAAAGCAATTCTCTTCATAAACAAAAACAAGGTCTCATCTGAGACCTTGTTTTATCGTAGGTAAAATTCTGATTACGCCAGTTCGACAACTGCGCCAGCTTCTTCAAGCTGTTTCTTGGCATCTTCAGCGGCGTCCTTGCCGACCTGCTCCATCAATTTAGAGCCTGCGGTTTCGGCCATTTCCTTGGCTTCCTTCAAGCCCAGGCTTGTCAGCTTGCGGATCACCTTGATAACCTCGATCTTCTTCGGACCAGCATCCTTGATGACCACATCGAACTCGGTCTTCTCTTCTTCTTCCTCCACAGGGGCAGCGGGGCCAGCGGCGGCAACAGCCACAGGCGCGGCAGCGGAAACGCCCCATTCTTCTTCCAGTTTAGAAACCAGTTCAGCGGCCTCGATCACTGTCAGCTTGCCAAGTTCTTCTACCAATTTGTCTAAGTCAGCCATTGTATATCTCCTTTAGAGTTATTTTTATTTGTATTACAGCTGGATTAAGCAGCAGCTGCATCTGCATGTGCCTTGATCACCTGAGCCAGAGAGCGGCCAGGTTCGGCGATGGTGCGCACCATTTTTGATGCAGGAGCCAAAATTGTGCCCAAAAGCCGTCCACGGACAACGGGCAGAGGGGGGAGTTCAGCCAGTGCATTGACTTGATCTGCCGAGAGCAGTTTTCCATCGATGAACCCAGCTTTGATCTTCAACGCCGGGTTGTCTTTGCCAAAGTCTTTGATCACCTTGGCGACTCCAGGCGTTTCTTGAAAAGCCACACCAAAAGCAGTGCTGCCGGTGAACAGTTCATCCGTCACCTCAATTCCGGCGGCTTCAAATACACGTTTCCCCAGCCTGTTTTTGATCACATGGAACTCAGCCCCTTTTTCGCGGACTTGCGCCCGCAGGTCATCCATCTTGGGCATATTCAGGCCGGTATATTCAGCAAGGATCAAACCATTGCTTTCTTTCAGCCATGCCTCATACTGGGCAACCAGGTCTATTTTACGTTCCTTTGATAGTGCCAACGAGTT
>JAFGDK010000044.1 GCA_016932165.1 Anaerolineales bacterium | reverse complement strand
CTTGAAACTTTCAAGAAATAATAAAAAAGTGTAACCTTTTGTAACCTTTTGTAACCTTTTGTCACCTTTTCGTACCTTGACATTTTTCCCAGGGCATTTAGCACCTGCGCATCAAGCTGTAAATACAATCAAACGCACTGGATATCACCTCAGTGCGTTTGATTTCCCCAATCACAAAGTTTGGGGGGTGTCATCTCTGGCGGACAATATCAGGCCTGTTCCACACTGTTTTCTAACTCATTTTGATCAAATGAGGCGGATTCTCTGAGTGAAATCTTAGCCCGAAGGCTGCGTAGGATCAAGGAATACTGGTGCTGCCTGCTCTCCTAAAAAGAGATTGAAATTCATTTTATGTCGGCGCCGCAACAAGTTAATAAAGCGTTGCATCTCAGACAAAGTTTTTTGATGCGACCAATTCAGCGAACTAGCACAAATCTCTGCCAGTTCTTCCAGACTATCCGGCGTGACCCTCCCAAGTTTTCCAATCATCGTACGCCGCAGGATCAGATCGTCTAGATGGACAATGTCTTCATTTGCTGCCAGGTATTTGATCTCCCCAACGCTCATCTCGCTGATCGTTTTTAGGGGTTGCCCAATCTCAGCACAACTTTCTCGCAACATCGGCTCAACATTGGTCCCGTAGGTTTCAAATAGCCGAGTGAGCAGGTTCTCATCAGACTGGCAGATATCCTTCATCGCAGATAGGAAAACCATCCGCTCTGATTGGCCTCGAGGGAAATCCCTGCTGCCTCCAATGCTCAGATCCTCGGTAGATACGCTTCGTTCAATCCCCAGATGATCCAAAACCAGATCAGCAGCCTGCTCAGAAAACGCCCTGAAGGAGGTCCATTTTCCACCGACAAGAGACAGTACAGGTATCGCCAGCAGATCACCTGGATCAATCACATACACTTTGTGATCACGGCTGATCTGCCCGGTTGCACCTTCTTTGGTATATTCCAGAGGGCGAACTCCAGAGAAAGTGTAAACAATTTGTGAGATATCCAGTTCAATACCCGGAAATACTCTCTGGACCATCTCAAAAAAGTACCAGACCTCATCAGCGGTGATGATCGCGTCATCAGGGTCGTCGATACGCAAATCGGAGGTGCCGATCATCACCTTATCTTCCAATGGAAAGATCAAGACAATTCGCCCATCTTTGTTTTCAAAGAAAAATTCATTATCTCCAATCGCCTGCCTAAGGCGAGGATTGTCCAAGATCAGATGTGAGCCTTTTGTCCCGCTGATGAAGTTGGTCTGCCTTCCCATCTCTTTGTTGACCAGGTCGATCCAGGGGCCGGCAGCATTGACCAGCACCTTTGGTCTGACATCAAAAAGTTCGCCGCTGATCTCATCTTTCAAGGTCACCGTGCCATCACAGGCAGAAACAAAACTGACATAGTTAAGTGGGACAGCTTGGTGATTGGCTTCTACAGCATCTTTGATCAACTCGATCGCGATCCTTTCCGGGGAGGGCATCGCACCATCGTAATAGGTGCCGGTGAACAAGACCTGTGGATTCAATTCCGGGAAGCGCTGCAGCGAGTCCTTACGGTTGAGGAATACGTGTTGGGGAACAGTCTTCTGGTTCCGGGTGTAGTAATCATAGAGCATCATCCCAATCTTGATTACCACCGCGCCGCGTTCCGAAGGGCGTTCCAGGAGCCCCAGGAATTTTAGCGGCGCATTCAGCAAGCCCGATAACCACTTGAAAACCGGGAACGTGGTTGGGAGCGGCTTGACCAGATGGGGAACATTGTCAATCAACCGGTTGCGTTCTCTGACCGCCTCTCTCACCAAACGAAATTCTCCGTTCTCAAGATATCGGATCCCGCCATGAACCATGTGAGATGAAGCTGCGCTTGCGCCACTGCAGTAATCTGCTCGATCGACCATCAGTACATCTACCCCTTGAAGGGCCAGATCTCTGAAGGTGCCAATTCCGTTGATTCCGGCTCCAATGATCAACACACTGACCTGATTGTTTTCTTTGATCTTGCTTATGCGGTTTTCTCTTGGCTGCATCATGGTGTCCTAATCAATCCAGTTGAAAGTGCGTGTGACCGCTTTTTTCCATTGAACGTACAATTCAGTTTTTGCACGACTGGCAGGATCTGGTTGCCAGATCTTATCCACCTGCCAATTCTGTTTCATTTCATCCTTGTTCTTCCAGAATCCGACCGCATAACCAGCTGCGTACGCAGCTCCCAGAACGGTGGTTTCTGGCACCACAGGTCTGATGACTGGCACACCTAATACATCCGCCTGGAACTGCATGAGCAGGTCATTTTGCACCATGCCCCCATCCACTTTGAGAGCAGAGAGTTCAACTCCCGAATCAGCGTTCATTGCATCCAATACTTCCCGGGTCTGAAATGCAGTCGCTTCCAACACCGCCCGGGCAATATGCCCCCGGTTGACGTAGCGGGTCATGCCGACGATCGCCCCGCGGGCATCACTGCGCCAGTAAGGGGCAAACAGCCCCGAGAAAGCAGGCACAAAATAGATCCCCCCGTTGTCTTTGACAGTCTTTGCCAGATTCTCAATCTCAGGTGCGCTGTCGATCATCTTGAGATTATCGCGCAGCCACTGCACCAGTGCGCCGGTGATTGCAATCGAGCCCTCCAGGGCGTAGACCGGTTCCTCATTACCAAAACGGTAACACAATGTTGTCAGCAAACCGTGTTTGGATTGCACAATCTCACCCCCGGTATTCATCAGCATGAAACAACCGGTGCCGTAGGTGTTCTTGGCTTCACCTGGTTCAAAGCAGGTTTGCCCGACTGTGGCAGCTTGCTGGTCCCCCAGAATCCCGGAAACCCGGACAACGCCTTTGAACGGCCCTTTTTCGAGGGTATGCCCATAGATTTCAGATGAGGAGCAAATTTGGGGGAGCATGCTTTTGGGAATCCCCATGATCTCGCAGATCTCGTCATCCCAAGCCAAGGTCTGTAAATCCATTAACATTGTACGGCTGGCATTGGTCACATCAGTGATGTGTTTCCCGCCTCTTATTCCACCGGTCAGGTTCCAGATCAACCAAGTATCGATATTGCCAAACAAGGCGCGGCCTTGATCTGCAGCCTGGCGGACTTCCTTTACGTTGTCCAACATCCATTTAATCTTGGGCCCCGAAAAGTAAGTTGCCAGTGGAAGCCCAACTTTATCCCGAAAGCGGCCCATACCACCATCTTGCGCCAACTGGTGGATGATCTTGTCGGTGCGCGTATCCTGCCAAACAATGGCGTTATACAACGGTTCACCGGTTTCTTTGTCCCATACCAGGGTGGTTTCTCGCTGGTTGGTGATGCCGACCGCAGCGATATCCTTTGCGGCTGCGCCTGTCTTACGCAATGCTTCTTGGATGACTGTTTCTGTATTCCTCCAAATCTCTCTTGGGTCATGCTCTACCCACCCGGGTTGGGAATAGAACTGTTCATGCTCCAGTTGATGCACGCCAACAGCTTCCCCCTGGTGATTGAAGATCATGCAACGGGTGCTGGTAGTGCCTTGATCGATAGCAGCGATATATTTACTCATTGCTCCTCCAAAATATTCAGCTTTCATGGAAAAGCCCAGCGGATCAATCTCACCCGCTGGGCTTTTTGGTAATCCTTAGTTTTCTGTCAGCAGGTGTGCAACTACATCAGCCAGATTGTTCCTGCGGTCATGAACCAGGTGGCAATGCTGGCAATCATCAAAGCGCCGAGATAGATCTTGCCTGTCCGGCGGAAGAACCAGGTGTGGAACCAGAACAGAATGATAAACTCGGGGATGTAGACAAACAGCATCAGCGGCCACATCGAGGTGAATTGTGCCAGGCTCATCCGGAAGAAGGTGATTGTCTCAGTTCCGGGACCAGCGCCACCCAGGAACCACGGCAGGTACTGGAAGCACCACCACAGGAAGAGGCCGGTGACCATGGCATAAACCACCTTAAGCCACCACATCCATTGAGTCTTGGCAGGGGTTTCATATTCCTTCATGCGGGCTTGCCCAAAGAGGAAGAGACCGCCATTCACCAGGAAGAAGAGCAACGCCGGGATTAAGTAAATGAAGAAGAACTTGACCCGCAGCCCGCTAGAGAACAACCTCATATAAGGCCATGCAAAGCGGAACTCCTGGCCGATCGTGATCTGAAACAGCCCGGCGAACAGGTACATCCACATAAAGAGGATAAACGCAAGCAGGACTGTCTTGCCGAGGATACCCCAATCCATCTTGTTTTCTTCTTCACCGTAGGTCACACCCATGTCATACAGGGTGACCCCCTCTTTCTTTTTGTCCCGGAACCAGAAGATGAATAGCACAAAGGCCACTACCGCATTCGCGAAGAAGAAGGCGGCAACCCCATTCGCCATTTCCATCTTTGCCCACGGGAACCAGGTTTCGATCGGACCACCGATACCACCATACTGCGTAGTAAGAGGGTATAAAATGCCGCCGATCAGCATATTAATTGTGGCCAGTTTCCACCAATCCTTTTTGCTGGCAACATAGCGGCCAGGAATAGGTTGGGCAACCGGCGCAAAGAACTTGGTGGATAACAACAAGTTAGTGACCGGCAAAAGCGTGACGAGTGTGCCAAGCAAGGTAATGAAACCAAAGATCTCTTTCCACATGAAGATCTGCTTGGTCGGCTCGATCCACATAGAGCCACCCTCACCGCCTTTGAGTGCCAAACGCATCCAGTCCAGAAGCTCTGCCACAGATTTATTCTGGAGCGGCAGCAGGTGGTGGTCCATATTAATCAGCGCCATCCGGCGGGCGGTGCCATCCTCAAAGCTGCCGTAAGTGGTGTCCCACTCAACCGGCGGGGTGAGGCCAAAAGCTGCGGCGCGTGTTTCGCTTTGGTCAAGCGGCTCCACTCGAAGCTGATTCTCGCGGAAGCCCAAGAACTCATCGTAGCGGGCCTGGAGCATCAGCAGGTTGGGCAGTTCAGGCCAGCCAGGGGATGAGGCTTGTTGTACCACTGCCTTGACATTCTCTGGGAACAAGGCGGGGAGTTTGACAGCGTTCATGCCGCCCATGGAGTGGCCGGTAACACCGATGTATTCAGCGTCTACAAACGGCTGCTCAATGAGCCATGCCAAGGCGGTTTCATTACCCATCACATAGGTGGGGTCTGCGAACCAGCCGCCCAAGTTCAGGCCGCCGCCGCTGTCACCGTGCCCGAGAGCATCTGGTGCCAATACCACAAAGCCGCGCCGGGCCAGTTCGATCGAGAACGGGCCCTGAACATCTTTATCGTTCTGATAACCGTGCATATTCACCACGGCAGGCAGCGGATTACTGGCGGTTGCTTCCTTGGGACGGAACAGTTTGGCGACAACTATATTGCCGTCAGGGTCTTCGATCTCAACGATCGAGACCTCCACTTTGCCAAACCCGCTCTCGATTTGATCTGCCATGATGGCTGAGAATGCAATCACAACCACCATGATGATCAGGAAGATCAGATTTTTGCGCGCATCAATCTTCATAACTACCTTCTCCTTTAAATATAGTGGAATTATTAGGAAAAACTCCTGATATTAGTGTAGAGATATCCGCACGCTGTGTCAAACAGAATGCACATATGTGCAGGGATAGTTTTAAGAAACACGATCACCCCTGCAACATAGTTCATTCCCATTGCACGTTTGTCCATTTAGTTATATAAACAAGAGAGGAGGCAAAATGAACGATCCCCAGAAAGTATCCAATGCCATTCGGGCAGCCCGGATGTACTACTATCAAAACCTCACCACCGGCGTAATCGCAAAGGAGATGCATGTCTCGCGGTCCACAGTCTCCAGGTTGTTGACCTATGCGCGCTTACACGGTTTGGTCAATATTCGGATTATTGAACCCGCAGAACTACCAGATAAACTGGCAAAAAGCATCAGAGGAAAATACGAGATTGAAAACGTGCATGTTGTCCCGGTGCCAGAGATCGCCGGAGAAGCAGAGTGGTTGGAACGGGTTGCACAGTACACAGGTAATTTCCTCAACACCAAATTTGATTCAAATATGATCATAGGGATCGCCTGGGGAACCACCCTGACTGCAATATCAAAACACCTGCTTCGAAAAACAACCCACAATTCTCAAATTGTCCAATTAAACGGCGCTGGCAATACCCAATCCATGGGGATCGAATACGCTAGTGAAATCATTATGCGCTTTTCAGAAAATTATCGGGCGCGCGCACACCTCTTCCCTGTTCCCACATTTTTTGATTACCCTGAAACAAAACAGACGCTTTGGAAAGAGGGGAGCATCAGACGGATACTGGATTTGCAATCCAGGGCAGATTTGTTACTTTATAGTATTGGAGCCGTCAATGCTGGGATTCCAAGCCATGTTTACAGTGGTGGATATTTGTCCGAATCTGATTACAAAATTCTTGAAGAATATAAAATTGCTGGGGACATTGCTACAGTGTTCTTCAAAGAAGACGGGAGCTTTGAGAATATCCCCATTAATCAGAGAGCAAGCGGGCCCAATCTAGACCTGTTCCAGAGCAAGCATGGGATTTGTGTCGTATCTGGGTTAGCAAAAGTCAGAGGCCTTCATGCAGCTTTGAAGGGAAAGCTGATGTCTGAATTGATCGTGGATGAACCTACTGCCCGCGCACTGGTAAATCAATTCTGACTGGAATTACGGGGAATCCCAATCAGTTCCCTGCTTGCGTCCTTGCGTCAAGTTTAATATCAAAGAACCCCTCGGTACCAAGGGGTTCAAACGAAAGGCTTTGTTTTGGTGGGCGGTTCGGTGGAGTTTTAGCAGGAAACTCTTAAACAATCAACCGCCGACTGGCGGTTGATTGTCAGAACCCCTATGTGGACCTCTCTCGAACAATCTCAGATCGATTTTGGGCAGTTTTTTGACCTGCTGCGGAGTGGCAAACTGGCTGGTATTAAGATCGGTCAGGTTTGGTTGATTGAGAAAGATGCTTTTGCGGCCTATCTCGAAAAGAGGATTCAATCTGAAGATGGCCGGTTTATGGCCAAATAGGTTTGAAAACTTTTTGTTGACCGAGTTACTGATTCGGAGTTTAGTTCAAAAACGTCAACCCCTATATGTAGGTCTATTGTTTCTATATAGTTTGCACCCAAACCTTAACCATAAAGACTGGAAAAGTGATTGGCTGGGTGTCTAGTCTCTGAAAAAGTAATAGCCCATAAACAATTCAGCCAAGCAAGGTTCGTTATTTTGGTGCAGAGATTAGATACACACCAGAAATATAGAAAACAAATCCAGAGATGAGCAGGAGATACCCAATTCGGGGAGACCCTTTGAACTCACCATAGATCAGACCCCAAATCTGAGTCCATAAACTTCCGCTGAGACCTAAAGGCCAGGAAACCACAGCACTCAGATTGCGGGTAGCAAAGGTGTGAATGATATTCCCCCCGTAGTGAGCAACACCGGATAGAATTCCCAATTTATGGACCTTAAATCCATGATCTCGAAACACATGCCATTGTTTTCTAATTGTCAAGGTTGCCCCACAAATGATTAGGCTCCCAATAAAAGCTCCCAAACACAATATGGCCATAAACGGCATCACAGCCATCCCGTTAGGTTGGGTAATGGATTTCAGACCATATGAAATCGCCAATGAATAAGCCGGTACAAATGCAGACCCAACCAACAGAAGGAAAAAAGAGCGAACCAGAACCTTCGGGTCTTTTGAGAGCCCGGTATCCAGCCGGGCTTCCACCTGTGCACGATTTCGAATCCGGCCAGCAGTCATGGCGAGCAAAATAGCTGCGAGCAGGAAAACAGCGGCAAGGACAATTCTTGGAATGGTCAAATGAGCTGGGATACCTCCGACTAATGCCGTAACAATCGTACCAGAAACGACATTGATGGAAGCCTGAATTGGCGCTGTAATCGATAGGCCAATTAACTTTACAACACGCAGTGAGATCTGCATCCCGGTTACATACAGCACACCGCAAATTATCGTGATCGACACGCGGGAAGGCTCCGTGCGCCAAACATCAAGAATATTCTTGATGAGCATATCCCCATCAAGGATGAAACCCACTCCCCATACGAGCACCATTGACGAACCAAATAAGGTCAGGTAAAAGGCCTCCAGGGGATAGTCCCCCATATGTTTCAAGGCAATAAACCAGCTCCCCCACCATGAGGCAGCCAGAAGACCCATAAAGATCGCTACGCCGGTTGGAATTATTGGATCAAAATTCATCTTTGCCTCAATTGTAGAACTTCTCAGTATACTCAACGATATCCATGAAACCCGGGATAACCTGTCCTGTTACGTACCAATACCCTTGGAGATGAAGAATGCTCCTCAAGGAGGGGATGATCAACAATATCGGACCCAAAAGAACAATTCCCAGGAGACTCAATAATGTACTAACGACCGAAAAGAGTAAGGAATCAAACGGTTTAGTCAAAGCAAGCTTGAGTGCCTTCCTGGCTATCACAAAGATATTTCTATTTTGATCGTGGATCAAAATAGGGTAAAGGTAACCACTTGACAACCACCAAATCGCGAGTACATAGAATGTGATGATTGAAACACTCTGCAATAACCAGGTTTTTCGAGTGATCCAGAACAAGGTCGCCCCAAAAATGATCGCAAAGATCAACCATTTTAGCAACACCAAACCCAAAGACAGCCAGAAATAATTGAAAAAACCGCTCTTAACCTCGTGCCGTGGATTGGTACGGATCAGGGCAGGATCACGGAGGCCAGCCGCAACAGTTTGATACAGGGCGGCTTTTGCCGCTGGAGCAGTGACCATCGGCAGTGAAAGCAACACCAGCCAGATGTTTGGACGAACCCAGAACTGGATCTGCTGAAAAGCAAGCTGAAATGTCAGGACTACAACATCCCATGAGGTGACAACCTCTTTTTGGATCGGGGTTTCTCTGCCGCCTCCCGGGGTGAACAGTTTTTTCCACATCGCTTTGGTCGCAGATCAATGGGTTGGGATAGTTGCAGGCGGTTTTGGCTTGTTGCGCAGGCTCCTGCGTACCTGAACAAGGATCAGGCCTGCCAGCATCATCACGATCCCAATGATCTGATTCCTGGTGAGGACTTCATCCAAGATAATCACAGCCAGAATGGAGGTCCAAATCACCGTCGATGCACCCAGAATACTGGCCTCATACGAACGAAGAGTCCTCAAGATTAAATTCCAGATCGTCAGGCCCATCGCGCGCATCACGATCCCGGAATAAAGAATAATTGCCCAATCGGTCCATCTTGGAACGTAAGGAGGCCAGCCGTCCACGATCAGGTAGATCACCGCGGCAACCGACCCGCCGATCAGGATCGCCAATGTGGAGATGATATTATTGCTGATCTTATTCTCGGTTTCCAGCGCCAATTTCCTGGCAATATTATTGGTATAAGCCACGCCGGTGATAGAGATCAGGATCATAATCACACCAATCAACTCACCGCCTTTCGGTGGTTCTGGGAAGAAAATCCGTAGCCCGGCAAATGCAATTGCAGCGCCAAAAACCTGGTAAAAACCTGGCATCTCCTTGAGGATGAACATGCTCATCCCCATTGTCATGAAGCCAATGAAGTTGGTCAGATAAGTGTTGGTAGTCGCGGGAAGGTACTTGAGGGAGAAAAACCCCAAGGTGCCAGTCACAAAATTAAAAAAGGCGATCTGAATCACATAGGACCAGATCTTTTTGGTCATCAACTCGTGGGGAATTCTTTCTTTTTTGACAACAAATGTGTACAAGGACATAGCCGCCATACCAACTAGTAAACTGAGATACAGGAAAGCGGCTGGGGAAACCACGCTGAACACCATTTTGGTCAGAACCGTTCCCAAAGACATGGATAGCAAAACCAAAACGGTAATTAGAATTGCAACACCCCGACTTTGAATCATTCGATCTTTTCCTCTCTGCCCCAGACATACTCAAAAGGAGCACTCAACTGTTAGGATTTAATAAACCTGTGCAAATCACTCAACTTGCCTTTCCGAACCTGTACCAAGATCAATCCAAACAAAAGCAAACCCATACCTACCCATTGATTAGCATCCAATTGCTCATGCAAGATCCAAATTGCCATCAAAGAGGTCCAGATGATTGTTGTGGCACCTAAAATGCTGGCTTCATAAGACCGCAAGGCGCGCAGGATATGATTCCAGACGGTTAGGCCGATGCTGATATTGATAACACCGGCATATAAAATTATGCCCCAGCTTTTCAGGTCAGGCACTTTAGGCGGAAAGTCGAAGATCAGGCCAATGACAACGGCGATACTGCCACCGATCAGAAGCGCAATGGTTGACACAATATTATTACTGAGTTGATTCTCTGTTACGATAGCCAGCTTGCGCGCAATGTTATTTGTGTAAGCAACCGCTACGATCCCAATGATAATCATCAATATACCAATGATCTCAGTAGATTGCAGGGGGTCATCAAAATAGATCGTAATCCCTACGATGGCAATTGCCGCCCCAAACACCTGGATGATGGAAGGAATTTCTTTCAAAATGAAGATGCTCATCACCATTGTAACGATGCCGATGAAGTTTCCGACATAGGTGTTGGTGACCACGGGAAGACGCTCAATCGCAATCGGTCGGGTCATCCGGGAAATGGTGAAATTGCATAGACCAATGGCGATGATAAACCACCACACCTGTTTACCTATGCCTTTTGGCACTCGCTCTTTTCGGATAATAAAAGTATAGACTGCCATCACAACCATACCCACAGCAATTGAGGTCCAGGCAAAGGTAAGCGGGGGGATCGAAGCGAGGACGATCTTTGTCAGGATCGTACCAAACGACATCAACAACAGGACAATCAAAGTTTGGATTACGGCGATGAGACGGCTATTCATAACTCAGCCTTTCTGTCCGTTTAAATTGCCCGAGTCCACGGATCTTCGCCGCATCAATACTGCCGCCACACCACCTAAAAGCGGGAGGCCGCTAAGTACATATACCCAGATTGAGCGGCTGGTATTTAGGACCCGAATTTCCCTTTGACTGTATTGAAGTAGATTTCCTCCCGAATCGACCACCTCAATATGCATCTCAGGAGAATCGACATCAATTGCAAAACCGCTGAAGGTCACATCCCGATCTGAACCAGGGTTATGAATCATAATCTCATATCCTAGAGCGCTGCCAGTTAACTGGCGCACAAAGTAGTTTTCCATTGCGATTTGTTTTGAAGAGCCAGCAGAATTTACCTCAAGCATAACATCTTTGACATATTCAAATGGAATCCATACATTCCGATCCCTGCGGGCTTGTGTGTCTTGAGGATTGTTCAGCCGGGTATAAAAAAGTTCATTGAACTGAATCTGGTAGAAAGGCTCAAGATACATTTTTTTTCCAGAAAGGCTGTAAATAATTTGATTGGCTTCTTTTGATTCTTCGGGTACGGTCCAGCGCTCCTCGGTGATCACGTTATATCCAATACCTTCCTGAATAGGAGAAAACACCACCAGGCGTTTGCGGCTGTTCGGCTGGATGCTGCCATCTGGGAGTCGCAACTGGACGGTGTAATTCCCATCAGGCAGGTTAACCGGAAAGCCCATCAACAGATCGGTGGAAAACAGAGAAAGATCCTCCTGCGCTTCAGGAGGTTCGGGCAGTTCATCCTCCGTAATGTTTCCAGCCTGCAATTCTGCTAGGGCAGCCTGGAAGGCCTGGCGATAGTTGTTCAATTCCTGAAAATACGCGGCTAGGTCTTCTCGGTACTGTTTTTGGAGATCTTCAAAATTCTGTCGGGCAACCACCGCTGCATCGCCTAGAAACAGCTCAGTTGTGCCAAATCGGTCACGAGCATCGTACTGGATCACATAATCAGTCAGTGCAATAGTTTGAATTATCCTGTCGTTCTCCAGGATTTCTAATTCACCCTCCACAACAATATTGGCTTCGTCCCAATCTGGTTTCAACTCATTTGTCAGAGGCCAGTAATACACCCGGGTGAGCCGTCCAGCAACGATACTGATATGATCTGAGATCAAATAAAATGTATCGACTGAATCCGGAACAAAGGCACTGCTGAAAACCGCCCCATTGAAGTGGTTGGTGCCGTACACGAAGGTCAGCTCTTCCTGTGCTGCTACGCTGTAAGCAGCGACAGCCATAATGACGATTACGATAATCAGCAGGAAAACCCTTCTCATCCATGCCGGCCTAATATCCATCCTTGCGATCATCCACGCACTCCTTTTTTCTTAAGCAAGAGGATGCTGCTGGCGAGCATCAGTATCATCTCCACAAACATCAAAACAAGATTGCCCAGAAAACCGGAAGTTGAGTTTTCAAGGATGGCTTCAAAAGCGCTGCTTAATTGTGAATACGGCGAGATCCAAGAGATGAGACCGTTGATTCCTGATAGGACATTGCGAGCCACAACCAGGGGGTCCGTCGCAGTAGGGCTTTGGATCTGTACCAAAGTGGCGGCGATAAAATCCCCCGCTTGAATCCCACCAATTAGTAAAATAGTAAGCATGAAATATACGAGCGTATTCCGTCGTTTTCCTCCCCAAGATGCAACCAAAAGACCAAACGCAACCCATTGCCCACACATCAAGATCGAAACGCCAAGCATCAAAAAAATATCAAGCCTGAAATCCAGGTTCAACAGCCAAATGCTGAGATTCAGCCAGACCAAGATCCCGATCAACGAGTAAAGGAAAACCTTGAGTTGAGCGAAAAAATTCCCCAACATATAGGCAGACTCATCCACAGGTCCATAAAACAACATTTCAATTGTGTTATTGCTATACTCTCGAGAGACATTCAGTGAGATCGTTAAGGACAGGTACAATGATATCAAAATAACACTGAGTAGAATTGGCGCTGTGAGCGGCTGTTTCTCTACAGTGATCAAATTCGTCTCAGTAAACCTGGAAAAGTTCACCAATAGAACGGAAGAAAAAGCAAGCGAAACCGCTAAGGTCACAAAAATCCCTAAGCCCCAAAACCTAGTCTGGCTTACCCGCTCCATGATCGTTTTAATGGCATGTAAGCGGTATTTATTATTTTGGCTAATCACTGGGCACATCCTCTGTTTCAAGATCTTCTTGAATGGTTCTAAGGCTTTGCTCAGAGATGGTTATATAGACCTCTTCCAATGAAGTTTGGTGCTTCTTCATTTCCAGGGGTATCCATTCATTTTGGACAAGGTATCTCCCTAGGTCTTCACGATAATCTTTTGCGCCATCCGTGAGAACGCTGATCTCGTCTTCCTCTTGAGAGACCTGAATGACAAATGGCAGGCTGGATAGTTTTCCGAGTATATCGGGGGTCTGGTTGGCAAAGCGGAAGAGAATTCGTTCACCATCTCCCACTTTTCTCTGAATATTGTCTATCGTGTCTTCCAAAATCAACTTTCCACGTGAGATGATCCCCACCCGATCCGTGGTTTTTTCAACTTCCGAAAGGATATGAGATGAGATGATTAGAGTTGCACCGCGCGCTTTCTCTGTCATCAGCAGGCTTCGAACCTGGATAATCCCGAATGGGTCTAATCCGGAAACCGGCTCATCCAGAATCAGGAGATCGGGCGAGTGCACAAGCGCTCGGATAAATCCCAGCTTTTTCTTCATCCCGGTTGAAAATGCACTGATCAGAGCATCCTTCCACTGCATGAGGTTGACTTGCTCAAACAGCATTTCAGCACGCTTTTCGGCATTAGCGGCCTGATAAAGCCTAGCAAAAAACATGACATATTCCCAGGCTGTCATGTTCTCATAAAATGTTTGATATTCTGCAACCACACCAATCTTTCTCTTTAGTGAAAACGAATCCGAGCGGACCTGCTCCCCCTGAATGAAGACCATTCCGGAGGTTGGCGTTAATATGCCTAACAGCATGGACAAGGTTGTTGTTTTACCCGCGCCGTTCGGGCCGAGGAAACCGTAACTTTCTCCCTGGGCAATTCTCAGGTTCAGTCCATCCACCGCTTTGAACGCGCCGAATTTTTTGGTCAGGTCGCTTGTTACAATCATGCTCATTACTATGTTCTCGGTTTTCCGGTTCGCTGGTTTCAGTACTATAGTAGAGTGATCTGATCAAGAAGCTTTTCAAGGATAAGGGATGCTTCCGATTCAAGTTTAGCTGTCACAGGGGGCACCCCGACTGTTTTTGCCAGATAAGAAGCTGAGACGGTTCCGGCAGCGCCTGCGGCTCTGGCATCCCTATACTTTTCCCATGCAACCATCAAACCACCACCGTAGCTATTACCACAACCGGTGGGATCCACTGTGTCTACCTTCGCAATTGGGACATGCCAAATCTGATCCAGTTTAGAATCCCAAACATAAGATCCTTTGGCACCATGGCGGATAGCAACTAAGTCTGGACCAAGTTTGGACCAAAACTTGACCACCTCCAGCGGAGACTCTGAGCCCGCGATCCCGCTTGCGGAGGGCCAATCAGGGGTGACGATATCCACCTCGGGGAAGTAGTCAATCATTTCATCTCTATTGGACCAATGATGCCAATCAATAATCGGTTCCAGAGAGTAGATGGTGCCGGTTTCCCTCTTCATCTGCAAGGCTAAGTTAGCCATGGGCTCTTTGGTATATTCAGTGATCAGATGAATGACTTTGGGCGTTTGATATCTTTCTGGGATGGGTAATTCCCGGGAGAGCATCTCTCCCATCTTGCGCATGAAGGCTTCTTTTCGAGCTTGGAAATCGATCTCGCCAAGCATATATTCGTTTTCGTCATAGGCCATCAAGCCATGCGGTGTCGGAAGATCCTCATACTGGACCCAGCCCTCAAGATTAATACCAATAATTTCAAGGGCCGCCTTCGGGCCGGGATGCATGTCTGTGCCAGAGCGTGTTAGAATGCCGACTGAGGAATCCCACAAACGTGCCCCAAATGCACCTTGCGGGCCGCCGCCGCCGAGTTGATTACGAACAATCTCGCCATTTTTTAGGCGAATATCATCAATGATAATCTTGCCGTAGACCACATAATCAATCATTAAGCTGTATCCTTATTTCCGGAAACTAGATCGGAACGGGCTTAGCCCTCAATGATCTTGACAAACACATGCCGCTCGCGCGGGCCATCAAATTCTGCAAACACGATACCCTGCGAATGCCCAACCACCAATCCGCCTTCATGGATGATAAGTGAAACAGTGCTGCCCATTAGAACAGACTTCACATGACCAGCAGCGTCGGTCGGGGTATCAAATTGATGAAAGAAATCAAATCGGGTTGGCACCAGGCGATTCCATTCAAACATTATATCTTCTGGTGTGTTGGGATCCAAATAAGAATTGATAAACAAACCAGCGGTGGTGTGCGGGTTGTACACCAGGCACAACCCTTCCTGCACACCGCTTTCAGCCACAAATTCTTTGACCTCGCCAAGCAGATTAACCCATTCTTGGATTTCCGTTGTTTTCAGTGAGATTTTTTTAATATATGTCATTATCGGATTTGCCTCATTAACTCTTCTCTGAGCTTCATAATGAAGTCATTGTCACTCATAAACATTGCCCGACCGAGTTCTTTGGTCACATAATGCGCCAATGTCGTGCCGGCAATATAGAATAAAAGCGGGGAGAATGCTTCACGCACTTTTCCTTTCACGGGAAAGACCACATCAGCATGTTTAGCCACATCGGTGTCTCCATCCTCCACTACCACCATCAAGTAATGTCCCATCTGCTTGACACCTTCAGCTAGCATGGCGGCCCGCCAATATCCTTTTCCGTGTGGAGCCACAATAAAAACCGGGTACTCAAGGGGGTAGGCAAATCTTTCTACATGGGCCCATTCTTCCAAATCAGCGGCTACAGAAAATATACTGGCAGCCTCGACAATTTTGGCCCCAGAAAAACTGGCCGAACCGAAACTGGGACCAGATCCAGCAAAGGAAACGAAAGGGTGTTCCTTGATGACCTTGGCAGCCTCTACCGAAGGGACATGGCTGGCCTCATAGGTTTCCTCAACTATACCGGCCATATCAACGATTTCTTTTCTCAATGCGTTCGCATCATCCTGGGAGTATTTGCGCTTAATCTCTCCGATGCGGATGGCCAAACTCATCAAGCCCATCAGAGAGGCAACATAAGACCGAATACCCGGTGATCTGCCCAATTCCGGGATCTCTGCCGAGAAGACCACATCGCCGGCCTTTCCTACCTTTGAATCAGTCTTGCCTACAAGCCCGGCGGTTATGATCTTGTCACTCTTTTGTTTTGCCCTTTCCAAACCTTGAGCAACTCTGGTGGTGCCGCCAGATGCAGAAATACCGACAGCCAGCGTGTCTCGAGGGAAATTAACAGGGATATAATCTGCCCCATATTCCAGGAACCGCATGGCGGATAATGGGCGGTACATGATTTGGGCAAATTCACTGAACACCATCTCAGATGAAAGGGTGGCGTGGTATGAATCACCATCCCCAAACGCATAGACCTGATGAAGGGATTCGACCTCCAGGGCGGATAACCCTTTACGGACACTACTATCGATCTCCTTGAAATTTTCCCGATGCAGTTCGCCCAGGGTTTTCATCTGATCAAGGATAAGTTCTGGTTGCATATCTCTAAGCATTTTTCTCTCCTTCGAGTTGTTGAATTACCTATTCGATAGAACGGACAAGGGCAACGTATTCCTTGACAATTTCTTCATTCACGTTTCGTCCCCATTGGCCTTTTTCAAAAACTGAACCAACCAGGGCTCCATTTGCTTCTTTCATCCGTCTGGTCACATTCTCAAGATCGGTCTTCCCACCCAGGATCACGGGGATATCCGGGAATACTTTTTTGATGTCGTGAACCATGCGGTTATTGGTTTCCTCGTCTGCATCCATGATCTCGACTGCATCAGCACCAGCGTTTATCGCCATCCGGGCCCTCATTGGCAAAGGTATATCATCGCCACCCAAACCCTTAAAATGGTACCCATGGATTTCTGCGATCATGGCGATATCCTGAGCGCCAATTTGCCGTCGGTACATTCCAACCTTATGTGGGTTGGCATCAATCAAACCAAAGGGAGAGACTGTTGTCCCCGTCAGAGCTGTGCAGCGGGTGAACTGTGCCCCCGTGGCTTTGGCAACACCCAATGAAGGTGTAATACAGTTCCACATGATCTGCGCACCGACCAAAAAGTCCGGGCTGGTTGCCTTGCGTACCTCATGGGTAATGATTGCCATGGAAGAAACCCGGGCATAATCGGCATCATCGCCCGAAGGGTAGATCCGATCCACTGTTTGGACCAGACAACCATCTGCCCCGCCGCGGTACAATGCCTGGGCATCCTTGATTGCTTTATCCAAAGCAATCTCAAGATCACCTTCTTTGTATAATGGTGTTCCTGGCAAAGGGATAAGATGGATTAACCCCAAAACAAGTTTTTGATTTCCTAAATTACTAAAAATACTCACAATTGACTCCTTTTGTAAAATGAAGGTCAAGTTTATACAAATGATGATTTTTTTGGCGCATTACTCCAACTCGGTGAGATCGGGCTGCCAACCAACCAGATTGCCAATTAGCCTTTTATCCCAGACATGGCCACGCTTTCATAGAAGTACCGCTGAAGGAACAGGAAGAGAAGGATCACAGGAGCAGAAGCCAGCGCCATGGCTGCAAATACGATGCCCCAGTTAGGACCAGATTCCGTAAATTGAGAGGCTACAGCAACCTGAACTGGAAATAGCTTGCTATCGCTAATCGCGATCAAAGGCCAGTAGAACTCATTCCAGATAAATTGGAATTCCATCAAGGAAACAGTGATTAATCCAGGGATTGTGTTGGGAATAACCACCCGCCACAGGATCTGCCACAGATTGGCTCCATCAATGATCGCGGCTTCATCGAATTCTAACGGCAAATCTGCCATGAACTGGGTTAATAAAAATACTATGAATGGACTTGCATACCAGGGAACAACCATAGCCCAAAATGAGTTAATCAGGCCAATCTGATCAGCTACGATATATAATGGTACTAAAACCACCTGCTGTGGAATCATCATGGTAGCGACCACAAAGATCAGGATGTAGTTTTTACCGGGGAACCGCAACCGTCCAAAGAAATATGCGGCGCTGGTATTGAAAATTAGGGATAAACACACCACTGCAACAGAAGAAAGCAATGAGATGCCCAAGTTTCGACTGATATCAAAACTCATCCCTTTGGCCACGTCACCAATCCCCAGAGACTGGCTGTAATTTTCGAGCGTGAGGCCCTCATAGGGGATGAATGAACGCCAGGAAATTGGGTAAGCATTTGCCCAGATTTGCTGAGAATTTCGCACACTATTGCCAATCACGTAAAGGAAAGGTGTGATGAAGATAATGATAATGACTGCATATCCAAGCAAAGTAAAGATCGCTGAACTGATTTTTTTTAATCTTGCCCTGCGTATCATTCTATTATGTTCTGCCTGATAATCCATTTGAGCGTCAGTTTTCATTGTAAATCTCCATACCTAGTAATCCCTGCGCAGCAAACGCATCTGAACTACACTCACTATCAGTAATATCAACAAAAGCGCGATTGATAAGGCTGAAGCATAGCCCATTTCTCCAAACTTGAATGCCCTGGAATATATGTAATAAACAATTACATTGGTAGCCCTGCGTGGGCCTCCACCAGTAAGTGAGTAGACTGGAATGAAGACCTGAAAAGCCCCAAGCGTTGCCCAAACAGTTACAAACATTAATTGGCGCCTAATCATGGGAAGCGTGATATGGATGAATTGCTTCCAAGGCGAAGCGCCATCCACCACAGCGGCATCAAATAATTCTTCTGGCACCCCTTTGAGGCCCGCGACAAGGATGATGACACTGTACCCAACATTCTTCCATATCGAGATCATCGCAATTGTCGGCAATGCATTCTCTTTGTCCAGCAGGAAAGATATGCGCCCAAAACCCAGGGATGCCAGTATGCTGTTGACCAAGCCGACATCTTTGTTCAATAACATGCCCCATAAAATTGATACGACCACAAAGGAAGTGACAACTGGGACAAAAATGACAGCTCGAATAGTGCCCATCCCAGGTTTTTTCTGATTTGAGAATAAGGCCAAAGCCATGGCAAAAATTACCACTGCGGGAACATACATGAGAAAGAATTTTCCGGTCACCAACAGACTATCCCAGAAGAATTCATCGTTGATCATCCGGATATAATTCTCCCACCCGATGTTTTCTTTAAACCCACCCAGCAAACTATATTCCCAAAAACTAGCTCGTGCCGACCAGATCATAGGGTAATAACGAAAAACGGTAAAATTAATTAGGGCAGGAAGTACGAACAAAAACGCAACTGCATATTGTTGGAATTTGCGCTTTTGCCACCACTTTTGATCGCCAGTTTTGGGCACCATCATTGCATCAGTCATTCCCAACTCCTTGGGTGATTGAGAGTGATTGAGTAGGTTTGTCATGGGCATAGTTTTCCATGCCCATGACAAACCAGTTTTTATAAATTCTACTGATCTTGCCAACCTTCGTATTTAGCTGCTGCGGCTTCCATCAACTCAGCATACTCGGTGGCCAATCCTGCCACATCCTCTTCACCAGCCATCAAGCTGAGCCAGAATTCTGTGAACAGGGCATTGTACTCTGTGTAGGCCGGGGTTTCGATTCTTGGGGCGCCGTATTTCAAGAAGAAATCTGCCATCAAAGAGCGCGGGTTTTCAGGATCCGAGAACTCATCGATGGTGTTATACAACCCGACATTTGCTGGCAGCTGGTTCTTGTACTTCCAGATGAATTGAGCACCCTCATCGCTGGAAGCGAATTTCACAAACGCCAGTGCTTCTTCAAAGTGATCAGTATTGGCAGCAATCCCATAATGCCAAGATCCTGTCTGGCAAAGAGGGGTCTTGAAGTATGGGGGTTCCATACCGCCCAGGTTGAAGTCCGGGAATTGCGCCCGCTGTGTACCGATGGTCATATCCTGGCTTACTGTGGTTGCTGCGAGACCAGAAAGCATCTGATGGGTGACACGCTCGGCAGACATGGTTTTATATTCATAGACCATGTCCTGCATGAATTGGTAGGCTTCAACGGCTTCAGGGGTATCAAAGTAACCAACGAAGGAAATCCCATCTTCACCAATACCTTCATAGGTCGGATCTCCAGGAACGCCATTCGATCGGGACGGAATGTGATAATAATAGTCCCATGGGCCAGAGGTTTCAAGACCAAATACCTCGGGGGTGCCATCTCCATCCTCGTCCAGGGTTAGTTTCTGCCAGTTGGATAGGCCTGTACCATCATCACCATAGGTCCACCCAGATGGGTCTGAGTAATCAATCCCGGCTGCATCAAGCATATCTTTATTGAAAAACAGCAATTGACAGGACTGCACTTCCGGAGGTCCATAGAAACGGCCATTAAATGAGCCTTCATCAATCGACTGAGGTGCCCATTGTGCCAATTCCTCATCAGTGAAGTATTCGGTCAGGTCATACAGCACACCATTGTAAGCAAAGTGTTTGACATCCGGGCCATCTGCTTGAATCAGGTCAATGTCAGAATCAGTGGCCACAGCCCGTTCAATAGCCGGGAACAACTCTGCAAATGGCTTTGCATCATACTCAATCGAGACATACGACCACTTACCGCCTTCACTTTTTTGAAAGGCTTCTACCATTTCGGCGAAGGCTTGCGCTTCCAGATCGTCCGCAATCTTCAAAAACCGCAGAGCCACTGGCGCTTTTTCGCCAGTATCGCCAGTATCGCCGGTATTACCAGTATTGCCAGTATCATCAGCATTGCCATCTGTTCCGCCCCCACCGCATGCAGCCAGAATCAGACTCAGGATAAGCAGGATACCAACAATCACAGCGAATTTATTTTTATTCTTCATCTTCATTCTCCTAAAGATAGTGAATCGAATATGGATACAGTAATCTTTTTTATCCGATGAAACCACCTCCTTTTTTCTGACCATCGCTAGTCAGAATTGATAATTTGGTCAAAAAACGTTTGTTCAAAGTTTTCTTCGATAGTTCGATAGAATGTTGTCTCGAAATAAAACTTATTGGCGAGGAATAGCGAGTAATTCACTTCAATGGGTATCCGACCAGTGAGGAAGCTCACAGAGCGGTACCATATAAGGGGGGCGCCAACATCGGTCTTTAAGATCTTGGCTACTTCCGGGCTGGCGACTGTGGCGGAAATCAGAGCTTTGCTATCAGCAACATAACGTTTGGTGATCTTTTCAAACAGGCTAAAAAACGAAGCGTTTTCGAGTTCATAAGTCAGAAGCTTATCCCCAATCTCCTTACGCACAAAGCTGTTCATAATTACAGCTGGCTCATCTTCGATGAAACGGAGCCTACGAAAATGCCAAAACAGGTTATCCGCTTCTGGTGGGAGTTCGAATAATTTTAATAGATTAGGGTTTGGAGAAATTAATTTATGAGAAAGGATCGTTCCACCACCATGGTATCCCAACTCTTCCATGGTTCGTTTGTGTCCTTTCACCTGGATAGGGTTCCGACCCGGTTTATGGTCGGTTACCAAGGTGCCTTTTCCTTGGACTCTGGTGATCAAACCCATCCGGGCCAGTTCGTCTAAAGTTTTTCGAGCTGTGATTCGACTGATCTGATATTCTTCGCACAACTCCTTTTCAGTTGGCATGAGGGTTCCAACTGGGAAGTCTCCGAGCTGTATCTTATCCAGAAGGATTAGTCTTAATTGTTCATAAAGTGGGGTTGATTTATTCCGGTCCAGAGTCAAAGATGGTTCCGATCACTTTAGGTTTGAAAGTGGTATAAAATGTTATAACAAATTTGTCATAACATTTTTGTTATAACATTTTTTTAACTCAATGTCAATCATTTGAGATTCACGCGTTGCTGTCCCAAAATCGACCACCAACTTTGGGACAGCAACGCCAGAGCAATACCATTGACAACCACCGAAAACGAAATAAAATTTATAAAAATCTGAATATCCAAATTGATCAGGGGGCTCCAACCAGGCTGGAAACAAACTGTATTCAAGTGCAATATGGGCACTTGCATACAGTTTTTTATTTCGTAAATTTAAGGAGAATGAAATGAAACTAACTTCTGTTTTTCACCTGGCTGTGGTTTTCACACTGCTCGCCCTCATGCTGAGTGCCTGTGGCGGAGCTGCCGATGGCGAATTCGTCATCCTAGAATGGGCCGGCTATGAATCTGAAGCCTATTGGGAACCCTATGCTGAGCAGTACCCTGACCAACCCCCTTCATACAGTTTCTTTGGAGACGATGCCGAAGCCTTTGCCAAGGCGCAAAGCGGTTTTGAATTCTCTGTCATCCACCCTTGCTCTTCCTGGTGGCAGCTGTATGTGGAAAACGGTCTGGTCCAACCCATCGACACCTCCAGGCTCTCCAATTTCGACAATCTTTATCCCGACCTGGTGGCGCTGGGCAACTTCAACGGCCAGCAGTACTTCCTTCCCTGGGACTGGGGCTATGAATCCATGCTGGTGCGCAGCGACCTAGTGCCCGAGATGCCCACTGCCTGGGCAGACCTGTGGGACCCACAGTATGCCGGACATGTTTCCATCTTCGACTCCTCCGAAGTTGCCTATGTGGTTGCCGCCCTCACTCTGGATATTGACCCTTACAACGCCTCTGACGCCGATTCCGAAGCGATCAAACAAAAACTGCTCGAGCTGAAGCCCAATTTGCTCAACTACTGGGTCGATTACACCGAGCTCAGCCAGATGCTGGCCCAGGGGGATATCTGGATCGGCGCCAATGCCTGGAGCGACTCTTACGCCATCCTGCTGGATGAAGGCGTAGAGGTTGAGTACCTCCAGCCTGAAGAAGGCAGGCTGGGGTGGGTCTGCGGTTTTGGCATTTCTGCTAACACCACAGGCGCCAGCCTGGACAAAGCCTACGCTTATCTTGACGCTGTGCTCGATACCCAGTCGATGGCCAATTTTGGCAACGAATACTATTATGGCGTGGCCAGCGAAGAAGCCACAAAATTACTCGACCCGTACATCATTGAACTGATGGACCTTGAAGATCCGGTCGCAGCCCTGAACAACACCTTTTTCTATCAAACCATCTCTGAAGACCAGCGTGTGGTCATTGAACAAATCTGGACTGAAGTAAAAGCCGGGCAGTAACGAACAAAGGCTAATTCCCGGCAGGGTCTTGAAAAACCCTGCCGGGACAAGGAACCAAAATTGGAAAAAAAACGCCGCGTCATCACCTTGTTATCTATCCCTTCAATCTGGCTTCTGCTCTTTTTTGTGCTTCCATTTACCATCATGCTCCTGTTTTCCATCCGGGAAACTACCTTCAGCCCGATATTTCCGCCAACTCTCAGCCACTATATTGAATTCCTCACCACCCCCGTCTATCTGCGTCTGCTGCTCAGTTCAGCCTGGATCGCCTTTGTCACCGCGGTGATCACCATCCTGCTGGCATATCCGCTGGCCTATTACCTGATTTTTCACGGCGGGAAACACCGGCTGGCACTGCTCTCCTTTCTCATCCTCCCGGCCTGGACCAGCTACCTGCTGCGCGTGCTGGCCTGGAAGGTGATCCTGGGGTCAAACGGGATTATCAATACATTCCTGCTCTCATTGGGCCTGATTGATGAAGGCATGCCCATCTTTCTTTACAGCCAATCAGCGGTGATCATCACGCTGGTCTATGTGTGGATTCCCTATGCCGCCCTGCCGATCTTCTCCACCCTGGAGCGGATTGACATAAAGCTGATCGAAGCCTCCCAGGATCTGGGCGCATCACCTTTGCGCACCTTCCTGCGGGTAACGCTCCCGCTCAGCACGCCAGGGCTGGTCTCAGCCTTTTTCTTCGTGTTCATCCCCTCTCTGGGTGAATGGGTCACACCTTCTCTGGTTGGTGGTGCAGACGGCATCATGTACGGCAATTTGGTACAAACCCAGTTCTTGCGCGGCCTCAACTGGCCGATGGGGACGGTGATGAGCACCGTTTTGCTGCTGATTGTTTCCGTTTTCACCATGCTTTTCAATCGCCATGTGACCATGAAAGAAATGTCTGCGCTGGCATAGGAGGTACAGATGAAACAGCTCAAATGGTTGGGACCTTTCTATTACAGTTTGTTGGCCCTCTTTTTATACCTGCCGATTCTCTTCCTGATCCTCTTTTCATTCAACGATTCTGTCGTCCTCACCTTTCCCCTGAAGGGGTTCACCATACGCTGGTACCAACAGTTGCTGCAAACTCCCGAGTTACTGGCCGCATTTCGAAATACTCTCTGGGTGGCAGTGACTTCTTCCTTTTTCGCCACGCTTTTAGGTGCAATGGCAGCAATCGCCATTTCCCGTTACACCTTCTGGGGAAAACGCCTTTTCTCCAGCGTGGCAACCTTCCCGATTGTGATTCCCTACCTTGTTCTGGGCGTGGCCTTGTTGCTTTTCTTTAACGCCATCGGTATTCCCCTCAATCTCTGGACGGTTGGAATCGGGCATGTGGTCATCAATTTGCCGTATGCCATGCTGATCATTGGCGCCCGGCTGGCAGGCTTTTCTGCCAATCTGGAAGAAGCATCGATGGATTTAGGCGAGACTTATTGGGGCACTCTCCGCCGGGTGACCATCCCGATCATCATGCCGTCGCTGATTGCCGCTTTCCTATCTTCGTTCAGCACCAGTTTTGACGAGTTTGCCCTCACCTTCTTTCTCACCGGTACAAAGACCACTTTACCAATCTACCTCTATTCCCAACTCCGGTTTCCCCAACGTCTGCCTTTGGCAATCACGGTTGCAGCTGTGGTGATTGTCATCTCAAGCCTTCTGCTGATCCTCAGCGAATGGCTGCGCCACTGGGGAGAGAAAGCCTATAAAGCCTGAGGTGAACATGGAGAAATTTTCTGTTCAATTGTTTGATATCAGCAAAGATTTTGAAGAAACCGACAGCAAACAGATGTTCACCGCGGTGAATAACATCACCCTGGACATCAATCAGGGAGAATTCTTTACCATGTTAGGCCCCAGCGGGTGCGGCAAGACCACCACCCTGCGGTTAATTGCTGGCTTTGAAGTCCCTACCTCAGGCAGGATCCTGATCCAGGGAAAGGACAGCACCGGAATCCCCCCATACAAACGCCCGGTACACACCGTATTCCAGAATTATGCCCTCTTCCCGCATATGACGGTAGCGCAAAACGTGGCATACGGCCTGAAAGTCAAACGCGTACCAAAAACTGAACAAGAAACCCGCGTGGCAGAGGCATTGGCCATGGTGCATCTCAGCCGATTAGGCAATCGAATGCCAGCCCAGCTTTCAGGTGGAGAGCAGCAGCGCGTGGCTCTGGCGCGTGCATTGGTCAACAACCCTGAAGTGCTGCTTTTGGATGAACCCTTAGGTGCCTTGGATCTCAAACTACGAAAAGAAATGCAGTGGGAGTTAAAACAGCTTCAGCAGAAGCTGGGCATTACATTTATTTACGTCACCCACGATCAAGAAGAAGCCCTCACCATGTCTGACCGCATTGCCGTGCTTTCGGAAGGCAACCTGATCCAGGTAGGTACTCCCGATGAAATTTATAATTATCCCAACTCAAGGTTTGTGGCAGCCTTCATTGGTGAAACTAACTTTTTGGATGTCAACCTGGATAAAACGGAGGGTTTCAAAGCCTGGTGCCAGATAGGCGGGCAGACCATCTGTGCGGAACATCCTGATGATCTTCCGCTTTTCCCGGGAAAGGCTATTTTTGCGATCCGCCCGGAAAAGATCAGGTTGTTCGCCCAAAACAGTCAGGTCAAAGGGGAAATTGCCATCTCTGCAAAGATAACCAACCGCACTTTCATTGGAACCGATATACGCTATGTGGTTATATTGAATGATGGACAAAAGCTCACCACCCTGACACGCCTCAATGGGGATGCGGAAAATGTCCATTTTGAAATTGGCGATAAAATTCAGGTAAGTTTCCTTGAGAAGGATGCCTTTATTCTCACAGAATAAACAAAGGGTTACCCGCAAGCATTTATGAGCAATTCGGCAACTAATTTGCCTGTCTCAAGAAGGTCGTATCCGCCTTCTTGAAGGATCAAAAGCGGCAATCCGGTTTTTGCCAGCCTTCTGCCAATTGCGCCAAAATCAGCCTGTTCCAGTAAAAACTCTCCGGTTGGATCATTTTTATAGGTATCCACACCCAAAGAAATTACCAGGTATCTGGGTTGAAAGGTAATAATCGCCTCTAAGGCTTTATCAAGAACCTGTAAATATTCATCTCGCTTTGTGCCACCAGGTAGTGGGAAATTGATATTAAACCCGTGTGCCAATTCTCCGCCTTTCTCCTCAATCCTGCCAGAATAGAGCGGATATTCTTGATCTGGATCACCGTGGATTGAAACATAAAGAACATCAGCATCATGCCAGAAGATTTCCTGGGTGCCGTTGCCATGGTGATAGTCAACGTCCAGAATTGCAACTCGTCCCATCTCAACCAATCTGCGCGCGGCAATTGCGGCATTATTCAGATAGCAATACCCTCCCATATAATCTCGCCCGGCATGATGTCCCGGGGGACGCACCAAGGCATACACTGGCGTCTCTGGGTTGGCTGCCATTTCCTCAGCACAGGCGTAGGCAGTACGGGCAGCTTCTAGTGCAGCTCCATATGTATCCTTCCCAATCGGGGCAAAATTATCAATCGAGTAATACCCAATGATCTGAGAGATTTGTAATCCGGTGTTATATAAACGCCGGGGATGAACCACCGGATAGAAGTATTCGTCTTCATCTCTGGCCGCCTCAGAAAGCAGCCGCAATGCTTTCAGATAGTCGGGAGTGTGAACGGACTCGAGCACCTCCCAAAATGTTTGCTCACCGACTTCTTTCATCATCAAATCCACGCCCGAAAGGTCTTTGAGCGCTGACAAGATTAGATCGATCCGCTCCGGTTGATCTGAATACGTTCCAATCCAATCCAACTGATATTCCATTTTGGGGTGGTGTTTCTCATGTCCAGACGATAACATTACTCTCAGTCTATTTTTACTTGTTTCCTTCACTGCAGTCTCCCATGAAATGGAAAATACTGACATTGCTTATTGACAAAACTGTATGAAGTTTACAATAGATCGGAAGTGCGTCAATGGATTAATCATTAACAAAAAACAAACTCGAATGACTCTAAGAGGATAATTTTCTCACCTGTTAAAGTTAACCCTCAAATCTTCATCCGGTATCAACCTACAGCATAGCCAACCAATTACTCAGGATCACCCCGGGCATTTGGTCTATCATTGTGGCTGAACGTCTAGTTCGTCAGGCGGATAATCAGGGGGACGATGATCGCGGTGATTCCCAGGCAGACGATCACCCCAGTGAAGAGGGTGTAGCGTGTGTTGTAGTTGCCCAGCAGGCCAGTGTCGTAGTATTTGTCTACCTGGTTGTCCTGGTACATCTTGATCATCCCGTTGAGCAGCTTCTGGCGGGTCTGCTTGCCGACGGTCAGGGCGGTGATCGAGATGGCATTGACCAGCAGCAGCAGGATGGTAAAGACCACCATGATGATATCTTCGCTAAGCGTATCCTGGTTGTAGGAATCACTGGCGCTGCCGGCAATCCCTGAATTAACGCCCAAGACGATCAGGTTGAAGGCAATGGCGGTGATCACGAAGATGGTATCGGTGCGGGCGCCCTGGTTGAGTTCACTGGTGATGTGCTCATGGACTTGTTTTAACATCTCAAGCTCCTTTTGGGTGGTTAGTAACCCCATCCCGTTTGCTTCGCAGACCCCTCTCCCTTGAAAAAGGGAAGGGAATTAATGGCCCAGGGATCAGGATTGAGGTATCTGACAAAATTACCGTTCTTTATATATTACAACACCAGGAGACTGGACTGGTGGTGGAGATGCCGGCGGCTGAAGTCACGGCCACAATTATAAAACTTCCCTACAGAGGTTCTAGCACCGTTCTTGCAAGCGAGCCACTGTCCGCCGCAGGGAGGACTTTGTGCTTTTCAACCACTTCCCCCCAGCCACGCTTTCTACAGCCAATCCAACTCTTCGATAGTATGTTCGCCGCCGGCGTCACCGGTGTTGAGAGTTCCCGCCGGTTCGATCATCAGGATGGCGCATTCCCGTTCAGCGACGGGGCGATGCTCCACCCCTCCGGGGATCACGCACATCTCACCCGCGCCAAGGGCCAGATTGCCGTCCCGCAGCTGCATCTCGAATTCGCCATCAATCACAATGAAGACTTCGTCAGTCTCCGGGTGGCTGTGCCAGACAAACTCGCCTTGTATTTTGGCGATTTTAAAATGATAGTCGTTGAGCTGAGCAATGATCTTGGGGGACCACTGCTCGTCAAAGAGGGTGAATTTCTGTTTGATGTTGATCTTTTGGATGGACATAATTGCTCCTTTTGTGGCGTTTGCTGGCATCCCGCTCCGCGGGTGCTTCGGAAACGCCCATTGGTTATCCTTCAGGATAACCGTCAATTTTTTCAATCAGGCGGGCGAACTCGTCCATCAGGTAGCCGGCGCGGGTCTGGCTGAAGACGGCATACATCTCCTTGAAGTACCACAGGGTACCCGCCCGGCCGCCTTTGAAATCGTCCCAGACAGATGGGCCGTGTTCGTGCAGGCTGCGCAGCAGGTTGTTGGCATTGTGGACCTTATCGGCCAGTTTGACGCGGATTGATTCCGGGCGGCTGTTCTCAAGGTGATCGATATGGGCCTGCTTGCGCGCCCGCCAGGGCGGTTTGGGCGTCTCCAGGGTGTCGGAGCAGTCCAGCACGATCCCGGCGATCTCTTCGCCGAACTGGACTCGGATCTGATCCAGGGTTTGCTGCCCGGCGCCGTCCTCAGCAGCATCATGCAACAGGGCGGCAATCGCCTCGATCTCTGATCCGCCGTCCTCCAGTACCAAGCTAGCCACACCAAGGATGTGGGCGAAGTAGGGCGTTTGTGAGCCTTTGCGGGTCTGCCCGCGATGGATGTGCAGGGCAAACTCGAGGGCCTGTTCGAATTTCTCTCCCAGCTGGATGGGTTGGTTTGTGGTCATCTTGTGGTTCCCTCCTTATTCGCCGGCAGCGATATGGGTCTCAAATCCAGCTAACATCTCTTTTGGCATCCGGGACGGCCGCCCGGTGTGCAGATCGACAAAGACCCACAGCACATAAGCCTGGGCCAGCAAGGTTTGATCTGATTGGCGCCGGATGATGAAGTGGCGCGTGGCCCGGATCGGGCGCACATCGGAAAGATAAGTGGTGATCTCGAGCGTGTCTCCCAATACCGCGGGCTGCTTGTACTCGATCCGTGACCTGTGGGCGACAGACCCCAGTCCCTGCTCGAGGTAGTCCTGCATCAAGTAGCCGAACTGGGCAGCCGCCTGGATGCCAGATTCCTCCATGTAGGTGAAATATTTGGCGTTGTTGACGTGCTGGGCAGGGTCGACGTCCTCCCAGGCAACCTGGCGCTGGATGGTGACTGCGCCGGGCGGCAGCGGAGGTGGGGCGGGGAACGGTTTGCGGCTGGGGGCCTCACCCGGGGCGCCTTCCGGGAAGAACGCCAGCTGGAACTCCTCGGGGATGGTCACTGGGCGGTGGGTGGTGCGGTCGAGTAGCACCCAGTCGGTGACTCCGCGGGCACACAAATCTTCTGCACCGGCGCGGTGGAATTCATATCGGCGGCGGGAGCGCACCCGGCGGAAGTCTTCCACCCAGGTGGTGATCTCAGCGGTGTCGCCGTAGCGCAGCGGCTGGATGTATTCAATCTCAGTATCACGGATCAGCCAGAGCAGGTTAAGCCGCTGGTATTCCTCATTGGGGTAACCCGCCGCTGCCGAGGCGTCGAAGGCAGCCTCCTGCATGTAACGGGCGTAGTTGCTGTTGTTGACGTGGCTGTAAGCGTCACACTCATAAAAGCGGATGCGGAACTGGCGGGTGTGTTTGCGCGGCATGAATGCTAATATCCCCTTTCAAGGTCGATCTGGTTGGGCAGTGGTTCCCCGGCGGCAGCCAGGTTGAGGAAATGGGCTAGGTGCTGCATGCGGCGAATCTCGATCTCGGCGGAGCCCCCGCCGCGGTGAGGGCTCATCACAACATTATCAAGCTCGTGGAAGGGCACATCAGCGGGAGGGGTGTTGGCCCGGCTGGCTTCATCGGTCGGGTAGTTGTACCACACATCCAGCCCGGCGGAGTGCAGATGCCCATCACTGAGGGCGTGGTACAGGGCGTGCTGGTCGAGGACTGCCCCGCGCCCTACGTTGACCACCACCGCGCCCCGGGGCAGCAGGCGGATCTCCTTCTCGCCGATCAAGCCGCTGGTCTCGCTGGTCAGCGGCAGGGTGATCAAGAGGATATTTGCCTTGGGCAGCAGATCATGCAGCGCCGCGGGTGGGTAAACCTCGGCGACCGGGTCTTCAGCAGGGTGCGCCCGGGTGGCGAGGATGCGCATCCCCAGGGCGGCGCACACCCGGCCGATGTGCTGCCCGACGTGCCCGTAGCCGAGGATCAGGGCGGTTTTGCCATCCAGCATCAGTGAGGGGTTTGGCTGGTAGCGCGGCCGCCAGTCATGCGCCCGGAAGCTGCGCTCAATAGGAATCAGGTGTTTGGCGGCGGTCATCATCAGGGTGATGGCGGTCTCGGCGGTGGTCACCGCGTTGTGGTGCAGGTTGTGAACCGCGATGTGAGGGTACCTTGGCATCACTTTGGCGGTCTCTTCGGGCAGGCCGGCCCAAGGTATCAGCAGGGTGCGCAGGCTGGGGCTGGCCTCCAGCTGCTCTGCGGTCGGCCGCCCGGCAATCAGGATGTGGTAGTCAGCCGGGTCGGGGATCTCCTGCCCGGTCAGAACTGTCATGCTGGGATCAAGGGCGTCGATCAGAGCCTGCCAGGCTGTCTGTTCAGATTCCTGGCCGGCACCGGAATACGGCGGGTGTGGGTAGAAAACCTTGAGCATTGTGTTCCTTAACTCAAAGGGACGAGTGGAAATTACTCGTCCCCGGGTTTTTAGCGGTTCAACTGGACGCGGTGGAAGGTCTCGGCGAATTCAAACGAGACGTGCTCGGCGGCATCCCGGCAGCGTTCGTAGATCCGCTCGGGCAGAGCGTCCAAGTCGTCGATCTGGCTTTTGTGCTCGCGCAGGGCAGCGATCTTCTTGTCCACCGTGGTGGAGATATCCACCCAATAATTGGGCTTGTCGCTGAAGATCAGGAAGACATCCAGCACCTTGTGGGGTGCCAGCCCTTCAGCCTCGTGTTCAGGGTAGTTCAGCCGGTCTCGGGCTAGGGGGAAGGCAGCATCCAAGGCAGCGTCGCCTACGTTGCGGTGGTCGCGGTGGTTGAGGTAGCGCCCGCCGACGATGCGCGAGGTCGGATCGTGGGTGATCAGCACATCCGGCTTCCAGGTGCGGATCTGACGCACCAGCAGCTCTCGCAGGTGGTCGTTATTCTCGATCTCGCCGTCCAGCTGGCGCAGGAAGACCACCCGGGAGACCCCGGCTGCCTCAGCGGCTTTGCGCTGCTCCTCCTCGCGAATGGCGATCAGCTTTTCGGTGGTCATATCCTTCTCGGCGCTGCCCTTGCTGCCGTCTGTGACGATCACGTAAGTGACCTCAGCGCTTTGCCCGGCCCACAGGGCAACCATCCCGGCGGCCCCGAATTCGGGGTCATCCGGGTGGGCAACGATCAAGAGGACGCGTTCGGGTGAGGGAAAGTTATTGCTCATAAATTCCTGCCTATATTGCAAATGAAAATAATCAGAGTATTGGATTCCAGAAGGTTATTATAACGGGTTTTATAAATCAAGTGACCAGGCAGAGGCACCCAGGGAAAGTCGAAAAGCAATCCCGGTGTTCAACCAGTGGCCACGTATGCCCTAGGCTTGATCTTGATTTGCGAGCGGTTTCCCCTTCACCTACAATAGGGGATAGTAAGAATTTAGTCTGGCTGTGCTATAATATGAGTAAGGCTCGTGAGGTGGGAAGAATCGTTTTTACTACCATGCGCCGTCTTATAAACATCGTTCCAATCGAGTCCCCGGCACACAATTTTTCTAGCAATTCTGGATATACCTGTGCAAATTCCAAACCTTCACATGCATAAAGGAGTTCCAAATGTTTGCATTTAAACGATTGATTCCAATCATACTTGTGCTAATCCTGTTCACTGGTGCGCTATCTGTCTCAGCAGCGGATACCACGATCATCATTGATGGCGTCAAGGAGGCAGACTGGGGAGACCCGCTGGCAAGCGATCCTGCTGGCGATATCAGCGAGCCGAACCTGGACCTGCAAGGGTTATATGTGGTTGAGGATGCCGATAATTTCTATATCGGCTTTGATGCCACCGCCTCGAACTGGGGGATGGCCTACGGCATCTACCTGGATACCGATCAGATCGATGGTTCCGGGGCCACTTCAGATCCCTGGGGGAAGGCGGTCAATGCGGTATCTGACAACCTGCCGGAGCATACCCTGTATGTCTACCATGAAGATTGGGATGCCCTCCAGGATGTGCAGCTCAACCACTGGAACGGCGGCAGCTGGAGTTATGACAGCCTGATCTCTCAGGGCGGGGCGCAGGCTTATGGCGCGGACAACGATTGGATCGAATACCGGGTACCCAAAGCTGCCATCGGCAGTCCAGGCAGCTTTGCACTGGAGCTGTTCACCACGGGGGGGAATGGCCATGCCCAGGATACGACACCCAGCGACCCCAATGTGGCTTATTCGGATCCAGATTGGGGTGGAGATATCACCACACTATCGGCATTTGTGGTCTACCCTGCGCCTGAATTTTATGCCCGCGGTGATTTCAACGGCTGGGGGACCGGCGATCCACTCTATGACGACGGGACTCACGGAGACGCGGCCGCTGGTGACGGCATTTTGACTGCCCAGGTGAGTGTGGAATTTGCCGGGAGATATGAGTTCAAGATCGCCAATGAAGATTGGAGTGTTGGCTTCCCAGGGTCGGGCAATTCCTGGCTGGATACATACAGCGATGGCGAGGTGGTCACGATCACCTTGGAATCCAACACTCACGGCGACGGCTGGCTGCCGGATGCAAACAATATTGGCGTGAGCAGGGAACCGGGTGCCTGGACGGCAGTGGGTGACTGGCAGGGCTGGGATAATGCCAACCCGTCGACCGCAATGTCTTCCCTGGGGGACGGGATGTACCAGCTGGACACAATCATTCCAAATCCAGGAAGCTACCAGTTCAAAGCGGTGAAGACCGGCACCTGGGATGCAGTCGGGGCTGATGGGCGCAGTGTCAATGCTGCTACAGCGATCTTTGAGACCACCGTCGCAGACCAGGGTGTGACCATCACCCTGGACGCCCTGGCAGGCAGGGTGATGGTAGAGGTGGCAGAAATCCCGCCCATCCCCGCGCTGGATGACAATATCTGGTGGGACGGCCTGGGGCATGACTCCCGCGATGACCTTTACAGGGTACCCGGGGGGGCAGTGACCACCGGCACCCCGGTGACGCTGCGTTTCCGCACCTTTATGGATGATGTTTCATCTGTAACTGTGCGCCTGTGGAACACAAGGACCGGGGCGCAAACCCTGCTCCCAATGGACAAAGTGGCCACCACGGATGATGATCCTTATGGCTATGACTTCTGGCAGGCAATAGTGCCTGCACAGGCAGACCCAACGATCCTGTATTACCGCTTCATTGTGCGAGACGGTTCGGATGAGGACTTCTACGATGATGATGATCTGTTCGACGGCGGCTGGGGGATGACGTATGAGGATTCGCCTGATTACAGTTTCCAGATCGATGTTTACCAGGCAGATTTTGAAACGCCTGAGTGGATGAAGGATGCGGTGATCTACCAGATTTTCCCCGACCGGTTCAATAACGGTGATCTGAAGAATGATGCCCTAGCGACTGATCCGACCGTGTACGGAAATACAGTCCTGGAGATGGATTGGGATGATCTGCCTGAGGGGTATTGCCGGGCATACCAGGACTACCTGTGTGAAGAAGGTCCGATGGGCCGGGATTTCTTCGGCGGTGACCTGCAGGGCGTGATCGACAAACTGGATTATCTGGAAGGCCTAGGGGTGACGGCGATCTACTTCAATCCGATCTTCGAGGCACCCTCCAACCATCTATATGACACCAGCGACTACTTGAAAATTGATCCATACTTCGGCTCGATGGGCACTTTCCAGAAGCTGGTCAACCAGGCAGAGAAGCGGGGAATTCACATCATCCTGGATGGCGTTTTCAACCACACCTCATCTGACAGCGTGTATTTTGACCGCTACAGCCGTTACCCGACCGTGGGGGCATTTGAGAGCATCGACTCGCCCTACTACGATTGGTACACGTTCTTCGAGTGGCCAGAGTCTTATAACTCCTGGTGGGGCTTTGACAGCCTGCCTGTTTTGACTGAAATTCCCGAAGTGCGGGACTTTATCTACAGCTCTGATGACCGCAGTGTGGCGCTCTGGTGGCTGGAACACCAGACAGGCGGCTGGCGCCTGGATGTTGCCCCCGACAAGAGCCATGATTTCTGGCAGGGATTCCGCCAGTCGGTGAAAACCTATTATCCAGATTCGGTGATCATCGGGGAGATCTGGGATGATGCCAGCCCTTGGATTCTGGGGGATGAACTGGATACCACGATGAACTACCGCTTCAGGAGAGCGCTGCTTGGCTTCCTCAATGGGGATTCAAATGACCCCAACCAGGGTGCCATCCGCGGCCTGTCTCCGGATGAGTTCAATAACATACTGCAGTCGATCAAGGAAGATTACCCGGCTCCCGCGTTTGAAAGCGCCATGAACCTGGTGGGGACGCACGATACGCAGCGGATTCTGTGGGCGCTTACACCCGGGGATCGGAACCCGGCCGATAAAGAAGAGAACCTTGATAACCTGGCAGCAGGGAAAGCCAAGCAAAAACTGCTGGCGATCTTGCAGATGACCCTGCCGGGCGCTCCCACGATCTACTACGGTGATGAGGTTGGCATGACGGGCGATACCGATCCGGATGACCGCCGGGCGTTCCCCTGGAACAACATGGATACCGATATGCTGGCGCATTACCAACTGCTGACCGGGGTCCGGCATGAGAACAGTTTCCTGCGGACAGGCAGCTTCGACCAGATTTATACTCACAATGACAATGGCACTTATGCCTATGGGCGGAAGGACAGCAGCGGCGCAGCGGTAGTTGCTGTTAACCGGGATAAGTATTCACACGAAATGGTCATTGATCTGGCTGGATACATCCCTGAGGGAACAGTGCTGACCGATGTGCTCAATGGCGGCACTTATGCTGTGATAGGTGGTCAACTCATTTTGGATGTGGAGGGAACATGGGGGGTAGTGCTGATCACCCCGCCAGGGACTGACCTGACCCCGCCGGATGCGCCGACAGGATTAACAGCGGCGGCAGGTGATGGTGAAGTCACCCTGGAATGGCTGGCTTCACCCGGTGCAGTTGGGTACTACGTTTACCGCAGTCCGGTGACTGGCGGCGGTTATGCCCGCTTGACTGATGTGCCAGTTACTGGGCTCAGCCTCTTCGATGATACTGTGGTCAATGGGCGGCTGTACTATTATGTGGTTACCGCGGTGGATGCCTTTGGCAACGAGAGCCTGTATTCCAACGAAGCTGAAGCGCTGCCTCAGATGGTGATCGGCTGGGCAAACCTGCAGTGGCCGCCAAGCATCAATCACACGATCAGTGCCCTGAATTACACCGAAAATATCTACGGGCAGGTGTGGATTGACGGTCGAACCTATCTCGCCGGCCCTACCGTGGGGTTGACGGCGCAGGTTGGGTTTGGGCCGGACGGCTCAGACCCGGATGGGCATGCGGACTGGATTTGGTATGGTGCCGCTTTCAATGTAGATGCTGGGAACAATGACGAGTTTATGGGACAGCTGCTGCCAGAGGCGGTGGGTAGTTATGATTATGCCTACCGGTACACCACCAACGGCGGGATCAGCTGGACCTATGCGGACCTGGACGGCACAGGGAATGGCTATGATCCAGGCCAAGCCGGCAGCCTGACGGTGACCCCATCCGCTGACACCACACCGCCGGCAGCGCCTGAAAACCTAATCCTGGCGGAGGCTTCCCCAAGTTTCATCACCTTGAACTGGGACGCTGTTCCGGATGCTGACCTATATCGCTATGAGGTTTACCGCTCTGAGGTGGACGGCGGGCCATACACCAAGCTGGACAATGTGGCTGGTTCGAGTACGGCCTATACCGACTGGACGGTGACCACTGGCACAACCTACTACTACGTGGTGCTGGCGGTGGATACTTCCTTCAACAAATCTGGGTTCTCAAACCAGGTGGAGGCCACTGCCCAGGCGAGGCAGGTGCTGGTCACGTTCAATGTGACCCTGCCGGAAACCACACCCGTGGGTGACGATATCTATCTGGCCGGCAGCTTCAATGACTGGAATCCATCTGGCACCTTGATGGTCCGTTATAACCTGAATGCCACTGTCACGTTGAGCTTTGATGAGGGTTCATTGCTGGCGTACAAATATACCCGCGGCAGCTGGACCTATGTGGAGAAGGGTGCAACCTGTGAAGAGATCGATAACAGGACGGCGACAGTGATTTACGGCATTGACGGGACGATGACAATTTCCGATATCGTGCTTAACTGGCGGAACACTGGCTCCTGCGGAGACTAAGCAGGCCTAGATACATGGAAAGGCTGCTCCCTCAACGGGGGGCAGCCTTCTTTTATCAATAAACAAAAATCTGCTTTATGCTGCTTCTTGGGTGTCCTCTTCATCATCAAGGGCTTCATCAAGGGCGGTCTCCCAGTCCTCGGCGGGTTCTTCAGGTTCCACCGCTTCGACCACTTCCCGGACAAACTCTTCAGCACCGGTTTCAACTTCTGCCAACTCATCATCACCGGTGGATATGGTGACGGTCACGTTGGCTTTGCGGCGGCGGCGGAAGAAAGGTTTGACCAACAGCCACAGGCCGAAGACGATCAGCAATGCGGGCCAATAGTCTCCCAGGAAGGGGGTTTGCCCTAAGGCGGCCCGGAAGAGCGAGCCGAAAATAAGGAACATGACCGCCCCGGTCATGAAGGGCTGGCCGCCTTCTTCGATCGCCGTGCGCAGGTCTCCCTTGAACAGATTGGCGAGGAAGATGCCGATACCAACAAAGACAATGATCAGTGCCCAGGCGTATGACCAGCTCTGCCAATCTCCGGTGGCGTTTTGGTAGTAGAGGATCAGACCGATGCCGCTGATGATCGAGCCGGGGATCATCAGGTCTGTCACACCGCTGATCAGACCAGCCAGGATGAAGATCAGGCCGGGTCCGATCACCCAGAAGGGCCAGTCGGCGACTCTTTGCATCCAGTCGCCGATGTCTGGGACAAACTGTACCGCCAGGAACCAGGCGCCCAGCAAGATCAGCAAAAATCCGAAAGTAAAACTGCTTCTTCGTTTCATGTGATTACACTCCTTGGATTAGAATTATAAAAGCGATGACGCGTGCTTGTAAATCTCTATACGAGAAAGGTGCAAAAAAGTTGTAGCGATTATGAGGAAAAAATAAAAATGCTCACCAGCTGTGGTGAGCAAGAATTAGACAAGTTGAGTTTGATTGAATGAACGGCTATTTTTGTTTGGTTGTTTTCTTTTCTGCCTTGGTCTCAGTTTTCTTTTCAGTGGACTTCTCAGCGGATGGCTCGCTTGATGAGCGTTTATCACCATTTGAAGAGCTCAAGGTGGGGCTGTGCGATTTGGTATCGGTGACGTAGAAACCAGACCCCTTGAAGAGCACCAATGCGGGTTGATAGACCTTGCGCAGAGTTTTCTGCCCGCATTTAGGACAGGTAGTGAGGGCTTCTTCTGAGAAGGATTGGTATTTTTCAAATTCGTGATCGCACTGATCACAGTGGTAAGTGTAAACAGGCATTAATATAACCTTCGCGTGGTTTTTCGCAACAGTGGATTATAGCGCGCATCCCAGACATTGACAAGATGGGGTGTATAAATTTTACGTAAGACCCGGATGTAAATCTTTAGAGAATTTTACCCGTCCGATACGCGTGTAGGAGTGGGTTGGGCGGGTGTGTAGGTGGGGATGGCGGGCAGGAGCCTATTCTGGGCTTCGCGCAGAAATTCAACGGGCACAACACTGGGGCTGAGTTCCAGCAGCTTTTGCCAGTTTTGTTTTGCGATCAGGGGATAACCGAGATCTTCATAGATCAAACCGCGCCAGTAATAGAGCACTGCCAATTGTTCGTCTGTCTTGGCCAGGTCTGCGCCGGCCTCAATGGCTTCTTTGGCATCATCATAATCTTCAAGGTAGTAAAGCGCCTGGGCATGGGTAACGTACGGTTCAAACCAGTTAGGGGTTTGTTCGATCGGGACGATCGCCCGGTCGACTGCGTCTTTATATTCCCCAACGGCGATCAGCGAATTGGCCCAGTAGTAGCTCATCTCATACAGGTCACGGCGGATGGCGTATGAAGCTTCAAAATGCTGGATGGCGCGGATGTGATCATCAAAGCCCTGGAAAGCCCGCCCCAGGTAATAGAGCACGAAGCGGTCTTCTATCTCCTCCATGTTCCGGGTGTACAGTTCCATGTAGCCATAGCCTTCCTGGTTGAACCCGTTTTCGATCAGGGCGCGCCCGAGGGTGTAATAATGATCCTGCATGGTCATATCAAGTTCGAAGGCGCGCCGGGCAGTTTCAAGGGCGAGTTCGTTCTCGCCCAGCGCAAGGTAGGCTTCGGCAAGGTAATGCAAGCCGCGGGGGTGGTCCGGCTCAATTTTGAGGAGCTGCTCACAAATCGCCTGGACATCTACAGGCTCGTTGCGTTTCAGACGGTAGTCGGCGACTGCCAGGTAGCCTTCAATGAACCGGGGGTCAATATTAACGGCTTTGTACAGGTCTCCGGCAACGATGGCATCCGGCCGCATGGCGAGGATCGCTCTTGATTTTGCGGTATAAGCCGGTGCAAAGCGCGGTTCATCTTGAATGATCAGCTCAAACTCACGACGGGCGTCCTCATATTCGCCCATATCCAAATAGATCAGGCCGATGAAATAACGCACATCCAGGTCGCCTTCCCGATTATTTTCCATTTGCTCCCTGGCCTGCTCAAATAATTCCAGGGCTTGCTCGTAGTTGCCGTACTTAAAGCTGCTCATGGCAGCGGAATAGGCCTCATTACTAGGGTGAGGGGTATCCACATAAATGGGGGTGGGGGTATAGGCTTCCTCCACGCGTATGGTCAGCGGCGTGGGCAGAGTCACATCGCTGAGGGTCATTTGAGGTTCAGGGGTATTGGTGGGGCTTGCGGTGGGGGTGTCACGGGCTGCTGCCGCCAGCGGGGCAAATGTGGATGTTGGCTCAACCGGCCCGCTGACGTTAATCAGGCCCCCAGAATTTGACGAGAAGGGATTACCGAAGATGCCGGTCCAGATCAATGCAAGGGCGATGAGACTGACCAACACAGTGGGAATCACCTGTGTGCCTGCCCGGCGTTTTTTCTTTCTCCTGGATGCCGCATCATCTTCCTCCGAGGCAGGTTCAAAGATGGCGATATCTTCCCGAGAGCGCTCATTTTCAGGGCGGATGAGCGTGATGTTCTCGTCTGGCGGCAGTTTGCCCAGCATCACCAGGCCCTGAAGGGCAGTGGTGTTTTTGGGGTCATACTTCAGGGCATTTTCGAGGCAGAAGGTGCGTTCTTTGGTAGTTTCAACCACCGCACTCATGTAGAGCCAGCAGTCTGTTCTGGCGGGTTCTTTGCGCAGGATGCGGGTGAGCAGATCGCGGGCTCGGGCGCGCTGGCCATTTTCGATCGCTTCGATCGCCTCTTGAAGTATGCGGTCATCTGACATAGATCACTCTCTGATCTCTAGCAGTTTAGCATACCTTGACTACCCTCACAAGTGAGGGGGGCAACAGTTTTGGAGCGCTGGTATAATCTCGGCACGATGAAGAAGTTGCTTTGGATATGGCTCATCCTTGGACTAGCAATCGCAGGCTGTACCAGTGAGGAAGTCGGCGCTGAGACGCCCACGCTGGCGGAAGACTTAACGATATTAGTGACCCCGTACGCCACGAAAATCCCGGTCGAGAGGCAAGCGCCGACTCCTACCCCCTCGCCCACCCTCACCCCGCCGCCATTACCAACACCCACGCCTTTCCTTCACATTGTGACTGAGGGGGAGACGCTGATTGGGATTGCCAGCTATTATGGCGTCAGCCTGGAAGCGCTCCAGGTGGCGAATGCGGATGTGAATCCGAATTTCCTTTCGGTGGGGACCCAACTGGTCATCCCGCTGGAAATAGAAGCAGAGGCTCTCTCTCCAGCGGAGCCCGCGGTGCTGCCGGTGACTGGCGGGGAAGTTGCGTGCAACACAGATCGGGGGGGAGGGTTGTGGTGTTTCTGGGAGGTGACTAATTCTTTAGCGCAGCCAGTGGAGAATCTGGCCGGTGTGGTGCATCTGTACGACCGTGAGGGAGAGATACTCCTCAGCCAGCCAGCATACAGCCTGTTAAATCTGTTGAGACCGGGTGAAACGTTTGTTTTGGGAACGTATTTCAAACCGCCGCTGCCAGACTGGCGGTCCGCACAGGGACAGATCACCAGCGCAGCAGCGGCCAACCAGGTTGGAGACCGTTATCTGGATACCCAGGTATCCAGTGTAAACATCCAATTGGGAGAAGGGAACGAATTGGCGAGCCGGGTCAGCGGGACGGTTTTGGTGACCGGACTGGATGAGGGCGTTTGGCCGGCTTATTTATGGGTGGTGGCGATGGCGTTTGATGATACCGGTCAGGCGGTTGGGATCCGCCGGTGGGAGGCTCCGGAGGAAGCTTTGGGAGATGCGGTGGATTTCGACTTCGTGGTTTACAGCACAGGCGGGTGGATTGCCAGGGTAGAAATCCTGGCAGAAGCCCGCAGTTCAGTGCCGTAAAAAGCCGGGGTTTTACAGCAACCGGCTCAGATTTGAGATTAATTGATGGGGACTTATGGGTTGCCCCAGATCATGAAGGATTGGTCCACACAGAGCTGGGTTTTACCCTGTACCACCAGGCAGGTTTCGTAGAAGACCAGCTGGCTGTTCTCGGCCTGGATTGGATTGAGGGTGTAGCTGGTGGTACCGTCTTCTCCCGTGGGGGGCATTTGATAGAAAGCTTCTGTGCCGTCTGGGAGGATAACCTTGAGGGTGACCGTCAGGCCGGGCTGAGGTGTATTTTCCAGGATGACTTTAACAGAGATGGTTTCCGGGGTTTGGGAATCGACTACGGTGGGATGTTCCCACACGATTAGGGTAAAGGGGGTAACACTGCGCTCGTTCTGGTTGTCGTTCTTCCCGCTGTCTTCAGATTCCTTGGTGGGAACATAGATGGGAATATGGCTTTCCAGGTAGAACTGCCCTAAAGGTACTGGGCGGATTTCTGTTCCCACATTTTGCGGGATGTATTCAAGGCAGTAGTTTCTGAAACACTGTTGGATTTGGCCGAGTTCCCGGTTGAGTGGAATGATCTCGCTGATTGGCTCTCCGGAGACCTGATAACCGCCATTCTCCCAGATAAAGGTATCAAATGGCCGGTAAATATTGTGTCCGGCACCCTCATTAATCTCGTAAAAGACCAGGTCGGGATGGCTGATGTGGGCGTAATAGAACTCGTCTTTGAGTCCGAGCAGGACAGGCACAGGTCTGATCTTGAGGGCGCCATCCTGGTGGTAGAGCGCCAGATGTTCAAAGACAAAATCAATGGTGCCGTCCACGAGCAGGGCTGGCCCTTTGATCATCTCGCCGGTGAGAGAGATAGGGATATTAGCCCATTTCATCTGCTCGTAGATTTTGTCATCAGGCAACAGGGTCTGGATGATAGCGATGGTCTGGCGGGGGTGACTTTGCGGCCGGCAGCTCTGGCAGGCAACCAGGCTGTAATCCAGCAGTAAGGGAGTTTCTTCAGGGTCGTTGAGGAGGAAGAACATCCCAGTGCCCTCAAAGTGCTGTTCCATGCGGTTGCGACCGGGATTGTAAAAGGGGTCGGTGATCGGCAGGCCGACCCGCTCCGGCCCCAGCGAGAGGTAAAGCGGGACAAAGGCGGGATGGATTTTGAATTCACCGACAGTGAGACCGTCGTCGCCATGTTTATCCGGGCCCTGCCAGGCAAGCACCGGCAGTGTGTCCAGGCCCAGTTGCAGTCCGAGCGGTTCGAATGAGATGGCTCCATTGGCTGGGTTGAAAGACATGAGGACGGTTTCAAAATACTGGTAGCGTGTACCGGCCTGGTCGGTGAAGACGGTGCTGACCGGGTAACCGAACAGGTTGTGACCGCCGTGCTGGAGGTAGAATTCTTCAAATACAGGATGGGGAGCGTAGGTGCCGGGAGGGAGGTTATCCCAGGTTGGCGTGTTTGAAGTGCCGCAGGCGGTCAGGATGAATGCCAAGGTAAAAAACAGCACGAGCTTTAAAATTCGGGCAAACAAGGCTTTCATTATGGGTGATTTCTCCTCATCCTGGGCATTTACTATCAATAAAAATACGTGCAAAAAACAGAAAAGATAACGCAGTGCAGCCCAATATTAGTATATCAATGATTGATACCTGTCACAATAGAACATAATTTCTGTGAAAAATATAGCCCCTTGGGAGGTCAAAATGATGGTTATCCGCCGATGAAATGCTGGAGAGGGATGGGGATGAAGACCAGGAAAAAGATGATCAGGGTGAACACGGCGATGGCTTTTCGGCCCGAATCGAGTTTGGTGATCTGGTCGAGCGGTTCGGCATGGCGGCGGCCCAGCAGCATGATCAGGACAGCCCACAACCACCAGCCCTCCCAGAAAAATCCGAGAATTACCAATCCGCCAAGGATGAAGGGCAGCACATTGCGGGCGTTGCGGCCAACCAAGACATAGAGGGCATGACCGCCGTCCAACTGCCCGGCGGGGATCAGGTTGAGAGCGGTGACGAGCAGGCCGGCCCACCCAGCCCAGGCAAGGGGGTGCATGAGCACATCCCGGCTGCCAAAGGGGGCGGGGTAACCGGTGAAGACAAACCGCAGCCAGTAGAGCAGGGGCGGCACTCCGCCATAACTCTCCGGGGCGGGGAGCAGTTCCCCATGAATGAGGTATTTGGCCGCCAGGTAGAGGATGGAATTGCCCTCCAGCATCAGACCGGTGTTGGGGCCGGAAAGCGGCTCGATGACTTCCACCGGGGAGAGGTACAGGCCGATGAGCAGGATAGGGATGGCGACCACCAGCCCGGCCAGCGGTCCGGCCACGCCGATATCGTGGAGGACGCGGCGGTTCTTGGGGGGTGATTTGAGCTGGATGAAGGCGCCCATGGTGCCGAACAGGCTGATCGGTAGGGGGATGAAATAGGGCAGGGTGACATCGGCGTGATGCCGGCGTCCCATCAGGTAGTGGCCGAACTCGTGGGCTAGGAGGATGGCAAGGATGCTGAGCCCGAAAGGGAGGCCAGCGTCGAGGTGGCGCAGGAGGGAGAGCATTTGGGTGAGGGCACCGCCAGCGGGGAGGGGACCGTCGTAGCTGTACATGGCGCCGGCATATAGTACGCTGAAGAAGGTGAGGATAAATAAGATCAGGTTGACCCAGGGGTTGGATGGCTGGGGATCGAAGACGCCATCCATCATGATGATCAGATGCTGGCCTTCTTCTTCCCGGAAGATAGGGGTGATGTTGTGGGGTTTGAAGGCTTGGCTGAGCTGGTCGTAAGCCTGGATGGAATCTTTGGTGAGATTGCCGCGGTAAAAGGCGAGGAAGCGGTCGCCGGGGCTGCCGAGGGTGATCGATTCGACAGACATGACGTCTTTCACCAGGGCGGTAAGACTGGCTTGCTTTTCGGAGAAGGGGTCGATGGGAGCAGAGGGGTGGGTGTTTTCCATAGGGTTTCCGGTTGGTGACGAGGTCAGGCGGGAGTGCATGGGAGTCGAACCCACCGCGGCCCGCAACGCGGCCCGCCAACGGTTTTGAAGACCGGGGAGCCCACCGGGACTCATCCACTCCCGTTGGGTAGTAGTATATTGTATGCTGCCGGGTTTGACAAGGAGGGGTTTGCGTT
>JAFGDK010000043.1 GCA_016932165.1 Anaerolineales bacterium | reverse complement strand
TCGACTAAAGAGGATGATGATGGACTTTATTCTACAACCGCTCAATTTGGTAACATTCTTCCCCTTAGTGGGGGTGCTTGTTCTTCTATTTTTGAAGAAGGAGCAGAAGGAGGCCGCCCGCTGGGTTGCGCTGGTCACCTCTGTGGTGACCTTTGGGATCTCGCTGTGGGTATTGGCCCAGTTCAATGCGGCCAATACCGGCCTGCAGCTGGAGATCAATGAGACCTGGTTCACCTTCGGCGATTGGGAGATCAAATACGCCCTGGGCGTGGACGGGCTGAGCATCCTGCTGGTGCTGCTGACCGCCTTCCTGACCCCGATCTCGATCCTGTCCACCTGGACAGCGGTGGATGACCGGGTGCGCGACTTCATGCTTTTCTTCCTGCTGCTGGAAGTCGGGATGACCGGCGTGTTCCTGGCGCAGGACCTGTTCCTGTTCTACGTTTTCTGGGAGTTCACCCTGGTGCCGATGTATTTCCTGATCGGGATCTGGGGCGGTGCAGACCGGATGTACGCGGCAATCAAGTTCTTCCTCTACACGATGGCCGGCTCGATCCTGATGCTGCTGGCGATCCTGTGGCTGGGCAACACCCAGGGCACCTTTTACGTGCCCGATCTGATTGCCAAGGGCGGCATCCCAGCGGACATCCAGACCTGGCTGTTCTTTGCCTTTGCGGCCGCTTTTGCGATCAAAGTGCCGATGTGGCCGCTGCATTCCTGGCTCCCGGACGCGCACGTGCAAGCTCCAACGGCTGGTTCGGTGATCCTTGCCGGCGTACTGCTGAAGATGGGCACCTACGGCTTCCTGCGCTTTAACATCCCGCTCTTCCCGGAGGCGGCCAAAGAATGGGCCTGGCTGATCGCCCTGCTGGCGGTGATCGGCATCCTCTACGGTGCGGCGGTCTCCTACTGGCAGAAAGATGTCAAGAAGCTGGTGGCCTACTCCTCGGTCAGCCACCTGGGCTTTGTAATGCTGGGCCTGTTTGCCCTGAATGCCCAGGGAATTGAGGGCGGCATCCTGCAGATGGTTAATCACGGCTTGAGCACCGGGGCGTTGTTCCTTATCATCGGGATGATCTATGAACGGCGCCACACGCGCGAGTTCTCTGAATTTGGCGGGCTGTGGAAGGTGATGCCCGTTTATGCGGTCCTGACCTTGATCGTCTCGCTGTCCTCGATGGGGCTCCCCGGCCTGAACGGCTTCGTAGGCGAGTTCACCATCCTGCTGGGCGCCTGGGGCGCCGGCGATGGGGTACTTGGATCGGTGCTGTATGCCGGGTTCGGCGCTGCCGGTGTGATCCTTGCCGCGGTATACATCCTCTACATGTTCGGCAAGATGTTCCTCGGACCGCTGACCAACGAAAAGAATGAAAACCTCAAAGACCTGAACTGGCGTGAGATTGTCACGCTGGCACCGCTGCTGGTGATGATCTTCTGGATCGGCCTGTACCCCAAGCCGTTCTTTGATCTGATCGGACCGACAGTTGAGGCTCTGGTCGCCACTCTGGGTATGTAAGGCGTAACAATGTCTGGATACGGAATAGAAGATCTGGTTTATATTCTTCCCATCGTCTTTTTGCTGGTTTGGGCGCTGGTGCTGGTGCTGGTGGAAGCCTTCACCAAACGCCCTGATGTAACCATGCTTTTGGCAGCGTTCGGGTTGCTGGCCGCGGTAACGCTTTCGGTGATCCAGTTCGGTACCGAGGCCACTGCCTTCAAAGAGATGCTGACCGTGGATGGCTATGCGGTATTTGTTTACATGTTGGTGCTTGCCTCCGGGCTGCTCTCGCTGGGGCTGGCATATGACTACAACCGCCGTATGGGCTGGGCGCGGGGAGAATATTATATTTTGATGCTGTTTTCGATTGCCGGGGCAATGCTGATGGCCTCTGCGGCCAACCTGATTGTGGTCTTTTTGGCGCTGGAACTGCTCTCCATCCCGCTGTATGTCATGGCGGCTTTTGTGCCCAACGACGCCTCCTCCGAAGAGGCCGGGTTGAAGTACTTCCTGCTGGGCGCGTTTGCCGGCGGGTTTGTGCTCTACGGCGTGGCGCTGATCTACGGCGCCACCGGGGCGACCAACCTGATGGATGTGGTCGCGGCAGCCCTTGGTACCAATTCCCCGGTGATGCTGCTGACCGGCGCAGCCCTGATCCTGGTCGGGCTGGGCTTCAAGGTGGCGCTAGTGCCCTTCCACATGTGGACCCCAGACGTTTACCAGGGTGCGCCCACACCGGTGACCGCTTATATGGCCGTGGTGGCCAAGGCGGGCGGTTTTGCTGCCCTGTTCCGGGTGTTCATTGCCGCTTTCCCGTCCGTGAGCGCAGACCTGACGCCTGTGATCGCTACCCTGGTGGTGTTGACCCTGGTGGTCGGGAATGTGGCCGCCCTGGCGCAGAAGAACATCAAACGCATGCTGGCGTATTCCTCGATCTCGCATGCCGGCTTTTTGATGATGGCTTTCGTGACCTACGGCAGTGCTCTGTACGCCGATGCAGTCACTTCGCTGCTGTTCTACCTGCTGGCCTTCACCGTGACCAGCTTTGGCTCGTGGGCGGTGGTGATCGCTCTGGAGAAGGCTGAGGGTAAAGGGCTGGACTTTGAAGATTACGCCGGACTGGGCAAGAAGTACCCGATGCTCTCGGCGGCGATGCTGGTCTTCCTGCTCTCGTTTGCCGGCGTGCCGCCGACCCTGGGATTTGCGGGCAAGTTCTTCCTCTTCCGCACCGTGCTGGAAGCGGGATACGCCTGGCTGGCGATTGTCGGGGTGATCATGTCGCTGGTCTCAGCGTTCTACTACCTGCGGGTGGTCAGGTTCATGTACTTCGAGCAGGGCGACCCGGAAGTGCGCAGCGAACCGGTGCTCAACCTGGTGACGGCGATCACAGTGGTGGGGACGATCTTCCTGTTCCTCTTCTCTGGGCCGCTTTTGGCGTGGGCCTCTGAGGCTGTGCTGGCGCTGATTTGAATTAGCTGAGCGAATCAGTTGCTCCCCTCAGGGTTTCCTGGGGGGAGTTTTTTTTGGGTCAACTTAACAAGCGTTTGGAAGCAATTGCCGCTCAGAATTGATCTTGCGATTATTTCAGGATATTTAAATCTTGCAGCATCTCAAGAAATGCCTCGACTGCATCTGGATAAAAATGCTTCCCGGATTGGTCTTTAAGATAGTTCAATGCCTTCTCCTTGCTCCAGGCTTTCCGGTATGGGCGATCTGAGGTAAGCGCATCAAAAACATCTACCACGGCAAATATCCGAGCAGACAGTGGAATTTCTTCACCTTTTAGCTTACGGGGGTATCCGATCCCATTCCATTTTTCATGATGACAGTAAGGGATATCCAGGGCCGGTTTCAGATATTCGATCTGCGAAAGCACCTGATAGGCGATCTCTGGATGTGTCCGCATCACCACCCATTCATTTTCTGTGAGCTTATCCGGCTTCTGTAAAATGGCATCGGGAATGCCGATCTTACCAATATCGTGGAGTAAAGCACCTCTGCGTATATGAGCAATTTCATTCTCGGGAAAATTCATCCTCCTGGCTAGATGAACCGTGAGGTCCACTACTCGCCGGGTATGCTCATCTGTAATCTGATCGCGCAGATCGATCATTTGCGACCATCCCTGCAGGGTCTCCTCGTATGCCCTTGAGAGGGCTAGTAATGCTTGTTGTGTTTCTGTATACAATTTTGCGTTGGCGATAGCAAAAGCGGCCTGACTGGAAAGGATATTACAGAGGTCTATCTCGCTTGAATTGAATTCACGAACCTGACTGGTTGTACCTACGATAAAAGCCCCAATTGCCTGCTTCTTCAGCAATAAGGGAAAGTAGAGCACGGATACCAGCGAACGCGAATCGACGACGATTTGTTCTTCAGGGGTGAGGGTCTCTCTTTTGGCATCCCGCAGGTAGGTGTGTTTCTTCTGTTGGATGGCGGCTTTCAGATGGGGGTGAGCATTGAGGTTGGCCAGTCTGAGCTCGTCAGGGAAATCTTCGGGGAGTGGGGGGGATGTGGCGCCTAGATACAGCTGCTCTCCCTCCAGGGTATAGATTGCTCCGGTTTCAATCTCGAGCAATTCGATCACGCTTCGGATTGCGGTCTGTAATACTTCGGCGGGTTCAAGCGAGGATGACAGGGCGTTGCTAACCTTCAGCAAGGCAGATAATTGATCCGCGGGTATCTGCGCATGCAACACTTTGTTGATCTCGTCCATGCATCCCTCTGCCGATATGCTAACCCAAAGACCAGATCAGATTGAAAGCTGAATCTGGAGTTCTCTGTTCCTTGCTTATCTTATCCAAGTTTCACGGCTTAATCAATCAGATTGGGTGATTAAATTATAAACCGGGTGGAAAAGTTTTACC
>JAFGDK010000005.1 GCA_016932165.1 Anaerolineales bacterium | reverse complement strand
TGATATTATGGGGTATTAGCAATTCTTTCGAATTGTTATCCCCCTCTTCGGGGCAGGTCACCAACGCGTTACTCACCCGTTCGCCACTAGGAAACCATATACGAGTACATAGTTCCTCGTTCGACTTGCATGTATTAAGCACGCCGCCAACGTTCATCCTGAGCCAGGATCAAACTCTCCGTAGAAAAAATTTCGCACATCCGAAGATGTGTAAGTTTTTTGAAACTACGGCGATTAGCACAAGATCTAGAATTGACTTTGCTGTCACTTTTCAATTGTTAAGGTGCTGCGAGCTTCTTGTATGTGCTGTTCTGGTTGAAAACAGCGGGCAGAATTCTACCAGTCTCCCCTACCCCTGTCAAGGGATTGGAGAGAATAAAATCCGATGCCTCGATCTTTCGCTGGACATCGGGTTTTGGTGTTCTTCCAAGCTCGATTGTTAGAGATCTGCAGGGTATGTTGTGCGAGATCGTTCTAGCCTGTTAAGTATACCGCGAACAAGGTTTCCGTCAAGGGGTTAAATTTACGAGTTTTACAATCAATTTTCGGATGGCGGCAGGCGGGTGGTAAATACCGGTGCGAAGCAGGAAGGTTCCTGTTTTGACAGCTTTTTAGCGGCAACTATTCCTGATCCATCTCCTGGCGGCCGGCCAGGGCGCGCAGCAGGGTGTTCTGGTCAGCGTATTCCAGATCACCGCCGACAGGCAGACCGCGCGCCAGGCGCGTGACCCGCACGCCGCGATTGGCAAGCTGCTGCTGCAGGTACATGGCAGTGGCGTCCCCTTCCATGCTGGGGTTGGTGGCGATGATGATTTCTTTGACCGCGCCAACCTTCAACCGGGCCACCAGTTCGGCGATCTTAAGATCCTCTGGGCCGACCCCCTCAATCGGAGAGAGCGCCCCATGCAGCACATGATAATGTCCCTGGAATCCCCCGGTGCGTTCCAGGGCAAGCACATCCAGCGGCTCTTCCACCACGCAGATCTGCGCTGGGTCTCGCTGGGGGTGGCTGCAGATTTCGCACAGGGTTCGGTCTGCAGTGGTAATGTTCCAGCACTGCTGGCAGTATCCGGTATTTTCTTTAAGACCGGCCAGCGCATTGGCCAGTTCTACAGAGAGAGTTTCGTCGCCGCGCAGCAGATAGAAAGTGAGGCGAGAGGCGGTTTTGGGACCCACTCCCGGCAGGCGGGAAAAGGCATCGATTAAACTTTGTACCGGTTCGGGGATGAGCATTAACTATTCCCCTTTTCGGTTTGGTCGGCATCCCGGCCGGCAAGTTCATTGATATCCACGATCTGCCCGCCCAGCCGCATGGCAGCAGCCACACGCCCGCCGCTGTCGATCTCAGGAGGAAGCCCTCCCCCGCTGCCCGAAACGAAACACTCTACATCCACGATTTCTTTCAGCACTTGTTTGGCGGCATGTTTGAGTGCATTCATGTGGTTTTCTTGCTCCATTTTGTCCTTTAATAACGGGGAGCTGAAGTAAAGTTTTAGCACGCCATTCTCCCAGGTGTACTGGCAGGTGCGGGGGTTGAGCAGACCGGTGGTATTCGGGCTGTGCTCCTTCACCAGGCGCACGATCTGGCTCCAATGAGCGCTGATCACCTCGCTTCCGGTCTCCGGTGCGTCTGATTTCGCCGGGCTGGTTTCAGGCTTTGCGGAAGGCGGCGGTTGCTTTCGCTCCATCGGCTTCCCGGAGGCAGGGCTGCTTTGCAGCGGCGCCGGCCCGGAAGATACAGCGGTTTGCGGGGCAGACATGGCCTCCAGGAGCGCCAGTTCCAGCGGCAGGGAGGGCTGCCAGTTGCCGCGCCGTTCTGTGGCGGCATCGTTAAATGAACGGACCACATGCAGCAAATCATCGCCCCGGCGGAACCCTTGAGCATGCCGCGCCATGTGCTGGCGTGTCTCGGCAACTGCATCAACCAACTCGGCATTCCCGCTGCGCACCAGCATCACCCCGCGTAGATACTCTACAATCTGACGGGCAAACTGCCGCGGATCAGAGCCGGCATCCAGGCTGGCATGCACGATATCCAGCCCGCGGGAAGCATCTCTTTCCAGCACTGCCTCAGTCAGGTCAATCACGGCCTGGCTGGTGGCCGTCCCCAGGACTGCCTGAGCCGCTTCCAGTTCAATCTCGCTGCCCAGGGCAGAGAGCTGATCCAGCAGCGAGACCGCGTCCCGCAGGCTGCCGGTTGCTTGGCGGGCGACCAACTGCAACACCTCAGCGCTGACCGTCAACCCCTCCCTTTCTGCCATCTCCCGCAGGTGGGAGACAATCTCTACCACCGGTATCCGGCGGAACTCATACCGCTGGCAGCGGGAAAGCACCGTGGCTGGAATTTTATGGATCTCAGTGGTGGCGAGGATGAAAATGGCGTGCGGGGGCGGTTCTTCAAGTGTCTTGAGCAAGGCATTGAAAGCCGCCGTGGAAAGCATGTGAACTTCATCAATCAGATAGACTTTGTAACGCCCCAGGTTGGGGGAGAAGTTAATCTTATCGCGCAGATCGCGCACATCCTCCACACTGGTGTTGGAAGCCGCATCGATCTCGATCAGATCAAGGAATGTGCCGGCTGCCAGCGCTTTGCAGTGGGCGCATTGATCACAGGGCCGGGCTGCCAGGTCTTCCGCCAGACAATTTACTGCTTTTGCCAAAAGCCGGGCGACAGTGGTCTTGCCGGTGCCGCGCGGACCGGCAAACAGATAGGCGTGGCCCTGCTTGCCTGAAGTGATTGCATTGCGCAGCGGCTGGACAATATGCTGCTGCCCGACAACCTGGTCCCACTTTTGGGGACGCCATTTTCGATAGAAGGCTTGAGACATATTTAGGTTACCAGTAGGTCTTAGTCAGTTGACAGTTGATCTGCCCCAATTTATTGATATTCTTCATTGACTGGGGATTTAAGATAAGTCTATCAGAGGGTGATGGTCTTGGCAAGAAAAGCAGATGATGGAGGGATGTGCTAGTCTTTCTCGCTTTTGACCCCATCGAGTTCTCTTTCAAGATTAATGCGCGGCCGGTAGAAGACATCTGCCGGGATCGCCAGGTGGTAGGCATCGATCTGTTTGTTGAGGGCTGCAACAGTCCCTTTGAATTTCAAGACGGCTTGCTGCCACTCATCCTCTGCCAACTTATCTCCCTCTGGAATTGAACTCCGCCAGCGCCAGGTGCGCTGCAGGTTTTCCTTTGCACGGGTGAGGGTTTCTTCAATATGTTTGCGGTCTTCCATCCAGGGGAGTGCAAAGCCATGCTGCTCCAGGAGAGAGAATGCCAGCCGCCAGTCCTGATCGACAAACCGGTTCTCCTGCAGATTGAGCGGTTTTCCTTTTCCAGGGAGGTTATCAAACTCGCCGCGGGCAATGGCATTTTGGATGATTGTTTCGATTGCGCGGTCAAAATTGGCCATACACAACCCTAGGGTACCGTATATACTGCCTGGATTTCGGCATCCGGATCAAGCAGGTAAGCCCGTTCGCCAGACTGCCAGACTGGCTGATCCTGCCCCCAGTAGAGTTCCACCACCGTACTGGTTCCCCTGCGGGTATAGAGGGTGACTGCACCTCCCTGGAACATGGTCAGGGCCGGGAAACTGTAAGCGTTTCCATCTTCGTCCTGCAGCTGCCAGCCCACCAGGGATACTTCTGTCTCGCCAATATGCTTGATCAAGACGCGCTCTGTCTCCAGTTCACCGCTTCCCAATATACTCTCGATCTCTAAAAGATCGGGGATGACATCAAGGACATCGTTATCTGATGAATCCTGGAATGTGGACGGCTCGGTGACCAGGATTTCCCCGGTTTGTTCCTCCGGCAGAGAGGCCAGGGCGGGCAATGTGGCTGCGGGCTGGACCGCCTGGTTGCGGAAGATGATCGTCACCACCACCCACACTGTCACCGCCGAGACCAGCACATTGAGAAGTAAAAAGTAAACAATCCTTCGAAAATTTTGCATGCTTGGGTTCCAGGTGAATACATTTAGCTTGATAATTCAATATATCATAAACTGGGGAAACTGACATCCAGCAGACAACTTTGTTGACAGCACCTCAAAGTTGACTAGAATTCAAACATGCCGTACTTGATTGATGGACATAACCTGATTGGGAAGATCCCAGGCTTGCAACTGGACGACGTGGACGATGAACGCGAGCTGATCGAGAGACTCCTGATCTACTGCCAGCAAACAGGAAAGGATGCCGAAATCTACTTCGACCGCTCTGCTACCGGACATGCCAGAGCCAGCGTGCATGGACGTGTTACCGCCCGGTTCGTACGCTCCGGTGAAACTGCTGATCAAGCCATTTCCCGGCACCTCAAACGTTTGGGAAATGCTGCTGCCAACTGGACGGTGGTCAGCTCCGACCGGCAGGTTCAGAATGCAGCCAAACGCGCCCGGGCTAGAGTGATCGAATCTGAAGAATTCAGCCGCGAGCTGGCCGCCGGCCCCGCGGTTGATAAAAACAGAGAGAGCCCACCGATCAGCGAAGATGAAGTGGATGAATGGCTGGATATGTTCGGCGCCGGGGATGAGTAAAAATCAAGAATCCTGGTGAAGGGGGTTGCTTAGCTTGTAAAGTCAATCTAAAAACAAACAGCCCCTGCCATAACACAGGGGCTGTGACGCATTTACGGTATGGCTATCGTCCGCCGACCAATTCATCCTGCAGCTTATCTAGCTCTTCCCATTTACCATCTGCCGCCAGCTTGGCCTGCCTAGGCCAGGAAGTTTCGTCCATCGCTTTGTAGATCGAACCAGCTGCGTCGAGGATGGCATCCAGTTCTTCATGGGTCTTACCAGCAAGCTGGGCAAAGGTGAAAATCCCGGCCTCATTCAGGAGTCCCTGCACTTTGGGGCCGATCCCTTCGATCTTGGTGAGGTCATCCGCTTCGGATGTTTGTGCCTTTTCAGTCGGGGCCTTCTCTTCAGTTTGGCGAGAGAGCAGCCACCAAACGAGCAGGACGAGAAGGATAAAAATAAGTAATACTAACCACCAATCCATCGCATCTTCTCCTTTTTAAAATCATTTGTTGAATAGCTTGACTGGATTATACACCAAATCAAGGTCAACTCATGTTCACTCCTCGATATACAAGCCGCCGGTCTGCTCCAACCAATCTGCCACATCGCCGGCGGCGCGGCCGACATCGTCATCGCTGACATCGACCTCAAATACCGGCAGGATTGATTCGGCTACCAGGCGGCGGATGTTCTCCTGTTCTTTGATGAAGATGCTCAGGTGATCATACTGGGAGGGATTACCAGACACCTTCAGCCGTTCGGCTTTGGCAGCCTCAAAGGTTGCTTCTTCACGGGTGCAAAGCACAATCCGAAATCCCAAAGGCTTAAGCCGCTGCTCCAGCCAGGTGAAATCATAGTCCTTGCCGTGGGCCATCTGCTGATATAAGCGGGTGGAGATATGGAAGCGGTCCACAATCCAGGAGTAGTAGCGTTGGAGCTCGAACAGCCGAGCCCAGGTATGGTAAGTTTCCATCGCCAGCGCTTCCTGTTCGGGCGTGAAGTTAATCAGCCCATGCCCCCAGGGGAAGTTGGAAAAGGCGCACCACTCGCCAGAGATCAGGGGGGAATGGTATCGATATTTCCTCGGTCCTACAATCCGGGGGTGCTCATTTAATTGAAAGGCCAGGTCTGTTTTGTGGGTCAGGCGGGTGCCCTCCAAAATGACCTTGGGGACCATCTTGGGCATGGTATTCTCCATTTAATCTTTGGTGATTGTTTATTCGCCGGTCAGGAGCTGGCGCATCTCATCGAAACGGGCTTTTTCCTCGGGATCAACGGTGGGGTAAGCGATGTCCAGGGCGCGCAGATTCTGCACGATCAGCTCTGCCACGGTCTTGCGCATGTAAGGCTTGTCATCGGCCGGGATGGCGTACCACGGCGCCCAGGGACGCGAGGTGGCGTTGATCATCTCCTGATAGGCATGCATATAGCTGTCCCAATACATGCGCTCCTTAACATCGCCGACCGAGAATTTCCAATGCTTCTCCGGCTTATCCAACCGGGAGAGAAACCTGTTCTTCTGTTCCTGTTTGGAAACGTTGAGCCAAAACTTGAGGATAATCGTCCCGTTCTTGGCCAGATGCTCTTCGTGATCGAGGATGGAATTATAGCGTTCCTGCCAGAACCCGGTCAGATCGTCTGGTACGGAAGGCAGCTTCTGCCCATCCAAAATCCCGGTATGGACGCGCACCACCAGCACCTCTTCGTAATAGCTGCGGTTGAAGACTCCAATGCGGCCGCGTTCCGGCAGACGTTTGCTTGTGCGCCAAAGAAAATCGTGGTCCAGCTCTTCAGCGCTGGGCACCTTAAAAGAATAAACCTGGAATCCCGCTGGATTGACCCCGGTGAGCACACTGCGGATGGTGCTGTCCTTGCCGCCCGCATCCATTGCCTGGAAAATCAGCAACACACTGTAGCGGTCATCCGCATACAGCACGCGCTGAAGCTCATAGAGTTCTGAGACCAGATCTTTTCGAACCGATTTGTTCTTCTTTTTGCCCCCCTGCCCATCCGGCGGGATGGTGGATAAATCTGAGACGGTCTGGCCGCCCTGATAAGGGACGAGATACGGGCTGTTTACAGCTTGGAAATCCATTTCACACTCCTAGTAGATTTGATTGGTGAGCACACCGCCATCTACCACCAGGTTGATGCCGGTGATCCAGCTTGCCGCCGAAGATGCCAGGAAAAGGCAGGCACCGGCGATATCTTCCGGATAGCCCAGCCTTTTCAGCGGGGCCGCCTGCTGATAACGGTGTACACCATCCGGCCAGTCCTGATCAAGCCCTTCCCGCCAGATCAAGCCCGGTGAGACAGCGTTCACCCGGATGCCGTGCGGGCCGAGTTCAGCGGCCAGCGATTTGGTCAGCATGATCACCCCGCCTTTAGCAGCAATGTAATGACTGTGGCCTGGAGCCGGGTGTATTCCCTCAATCGAAGCAATATTGACCACTGCTCCCCCCGTCCCCTGGGCAACCATCTGCCGGGATACAGCCTGGGTAACAAGAAAGGTGCTGCGCAGATTGGCATTCAATACCTGATCCCATTGCTCTGGAGAAATCTCCAAAAAGGGTGCCAGCGGGTAGATACCGGCATTGTTGACCAGAATATCCAGCCGGCCAAATTGTTCTACGATCCGGGAGACCATATCATTGACCTGGACTTCATCAGTTACATCTGCCTGGAAGGCAACCGCACGATACCCTGACTGATTGATCTCCGCCGCCAATTGATCCGCCGACACAGCGCTGCTGCGGTAATTGACCGCCACCTTAGCCCCGGCGTATGCAAAGGACTGGGAGAGGGTTGTGCCCAATCCGCTGCCCCCGCCGGTAACCAGGGCAACTTTGCCCTTGAAATTATACTGGGGAGTTTGGCTGAATTCCTCCATCTTTCTTCTCCACTCTGGTCAGTTGGTAGATCACCTCGGCCTGACCGGGATAAGCCCTCAGCAATGCCGCCTGGTTACCGGCCTGATAATCTTCATCGGTATAGCCGGGCGCCATAGTGGTACCGAGTAACGCAAACGCCCCACCTGGAAGCAGCCGGGATCCCTGCCAAACCCCTGCTGGCACAACATACTGGACATGCTGGCCAGCCAGGAGATCCTGACCGAGAAGTACCTGCCTGCTGTCTCCATCTGGAAGCAGCAAGGTCAGCAATACCGGGTCTCCGAGGTAAAAGTGGTAAATTTCATCGGTTGGAAGGCGGTGCAGCGCCGAGAAGGAATCAATATCATCCGTGAGCAGATAGTAGATAGCTGTGCCTGCCGGTTTGGGGTGCGAATAACGCGCCGGGAGGCCGGCAGCCGGCAAGCTATCGCTGGAGCGGTAGCTCTGACGGAATAACCCGCCTTCACCAGTGAGCGGTTCAAGTTGCAGCAGTTGAATGATCTGATCAACTTTGAGTTCAGGCACTGCGTCTCCTTAGGGCAAAGACTCCCGCACCTTGTCCGGGTCAATTGAACCAAACGAACGCCAAACCTCATCCCCATTTGGGTCAAAGAAGATAAAAGTCGGCGTGCCAATGTTGTTATAGATTTTGCTTAACTCGCGCCCGCTAGGGGTGTACACATCCACCTGGAGGATCTCCAGTTCCCCGGCTAGTTCTGTTTCCAACCCATTCACGATGGGTTCGGCTGCCACGCAGGCCAGTCAATTCTGGGATCGGAATTGCAGCAAAACCGGTTTGCCGGCGCCGATCTGTGCCTTGATAGCTGCTGCAGTGACGTCTGATACCGGCGCTGGCCGCAGCAGGGAAAAACCAGCCGCCAATACCACAGTCACCGCACCCAGCAGGATGATTTGCCGCCGGTTTCGATCTCTGCGCAGCAATACGCCGGCTGCGGTCAGCCATAGAATTAGCACCAGCAGCAAAAAAGAATTTTGATTGAGAAAACTGCCCATGAGTTACTCCTTGAAGCGTTGGTCAGAGCGCATCTCCCCCACTTTGCGCTGATGACGGTTATACCAGCCCAGTTTTTCTACCTCGAATTGGTCGAAATCCGGGATGAAAGGCTTGATATCTAACAGCGGGGTGCCGTCGAGGATATCCACATTCTCGATCTTGAGAAACCTGCCTTCGACTGCCAACAATTTGACCACCGAGATCCCAATCGGGTTGGGGCGCTTGGGCGCACGCGTAGCAAACACACCGCGTGGTTCAGAATCTAAGAATGGCGTCACCGTTAATTGAAAGTTGTTTACCTGGTGAAAAAGATAGATCAGGAGGATATGTGAGAAGCCATCCAGATCAGCCAGCCCTGGCTCGTATGACGGGAATACCTCAACCGTGCCCGGTACGCCCAGCGCGCCGGCAGGCTGGATCGGCATCCCAGACACTTCCTTAAATTGTGTGTAGATGATACCAATCGGTTTGAAGCTGATCGGATCAACTGTCATTGAACTCCTCCCCTCCTTCTAACAAGCGCTGCTCCACTTCAGATAACCGGGCCTGCAGCTGCGCCATTTGCTCATCCACCTGGGCATTGTGCATACCCAGAAAGTCACCCAACTGCAGAGTGGGCTGCTGCTGATCCTCAATGAAGAGGATCTCCCGGTTGAGCGGAGAAAGCAGCACAGCAAGATATTCCATCGTCAGCTTGCGGATGCTCTCATCCAGATAGGAAAAATCGACCCCCATTGAAATGCGGTCCATCAGGGAGCTGCGCTGCTCAATCGTCAATTCTGCCAGACGCTCATCACCTTGAATGATGCGTTTACTCGGTCCCTGACCGAGAAGACCGCCCCACTTCTTTTCCCTGATCTCGTACAGTTTCCAGTCCTCATTCTCGACATAAAAACCCTGGAACTCGGAGCGGATGCCGCTGATCACGATCTGGCCGCTGTCATTGATCCTGAGGCCAACTTTCTTCATATCCACACCCAGATTGGCTTTGAACCTGGCATCCAGCACGCCGAGGAATTCCTGTTCAACCCCCTTGCGAACCCCATCCGGCGGAATGCTGTCCAGTTCTTTGAGCAGCACATCGGTGACTATCGAATGGACTTCAAGGAACGAGACCCGCTCTACTGGCTGGATATTGTCAATCTCAATGTGCATCCGCTTTTGTTTCTCAAGTTCTGCCTGTAATCTCCCCTTCTCCTTCTCAAGTGTGATGATCTCTTCCAACTGGTCTTCTTCAACCTGGCGTAGAGATTTTATCTCCTCATTGAGAGCCAGCTTTTCTTCCATTTGCTGTTCAGTACGATACACTGCTTCTTTCGACTTGGTCCGGATCACCGCCGGCAGGGTGAAGGCAAACACGGCGGTCCCCAGCACAGACCCAACGGCGGCCACCAGCACAGCCGTGCTCTGATCAGTGAGGGCGTTGGCCAGAAGGATCGCCCCAGCCACCATACCAACACCGATCACCATCAGCAGCCCGAGGGAAATATTCTTAACGAAGCCGGTAAATGCCTGCCAGGTTGTGGTCAGGCTGCGTTTAAAATTCCGAAAAGTGCGCTGGCGTTTTTTCCGGCGTTCTTCCCGGTGTCTTTGTTTGTTTCTTTCAGTTTCCATAACAAAATTATACCGGACAGTTCGAAGTTGGTAGTAGTCAGTATCCAGTATCTGTTGCCATTTACCGATAAGAGCTGCTGGCCACTAGCGGCTGCCTACTGGCAACCAGCTACTAACGGTATAATATCCCCTATGCATATCCTGATTGTCCACCAGGCGTTTGCCGCCCTGGATGAACCCGGCGGAACCCGCCACCACGAGCTGGCCCGTCACCTGGTGACCCACGGCCATACAGTCACGGTGATTGCCAGCGCGCTGACCTACCTGACCGGCAGCGCGGTCAGCGGGCGGGTGCCGTGGAAACAGGAGCAGGATGGGGGTGAGGGGATCACGATCCTGCGGGCGTACACCTACAATGCCCTGCACAAGAGCTTCTTCCACCGCCTGCTGAGCTTTTTCAGCTTCATGTTCTCCAGTTTCTTGATCGGACTGGGAGTAAAAAATGTGGACGTGGTATGGGGCACTTCTCCGCCGATCTTCCAGGGTTTGACCGCCTGGATGCTGGCGCGGCTCAAAGGGGCGCGCTTCCTGTTTGAGATCCGCGACCTGTGGCCAGAATTTGCTGTGGCGGTGGGGGTGCTAACCAATCCAGTGCTGATCGGCATGTCGGAGCGGCTGGAGCGCTTCCTCTACCGCCGGGCAGACCAGTTGGTGGTCAACTCGCCGGGTTTTATTGATCACCTCAGCGCTCGCGGCGGGACGGACATCGCCCTGATCCCCAACGGCGCCGAAGCCAGTATGTTCTCTCCTGAGGATGTCGGCGCTGATCTGCGCCTGGCGCATGGACTGGCGGGGAAGTTCGTGGTGCTGTACGCCGGGGCGCATGGGATGTCCAACCACCTGGAGATTGTCTTGCAAGCGGCTGCCAGGCTGGCCGATCAGCCGGAGATCCGCATCGTGCTGCTAGGTGACGGCAAGGAGAAGGCCAACCTGATCGTCCAGGCTGAAGCCATGAGGCTGGAGAACCTGCTTTTCCTGCCGCCGCTGCCCAAAGCGGAAATGCGCCGCGCCCTGGCGATTGGTGATGCCTGCCTGGCAATCCTCAAGCCGGTGGAGATGTACAAGACGGTTTACCCCAATAAGGTCTTCGACTATATGGCTGCCGGGCGCGCCACGATCCTGGCGATTGACGGGGTGATCCGCGAGGTGATCGAGGCAGGAGAGGCAGGGGTGTTTGTCCCTCCCGGCGATCCGGACGCACTGGCAGAAGAAATCCGGTCGTTGGCCTCCCAGCCCGAATATGTCAAGCAGATGGGACTCAACGCCCGCCGCTATCTGGAAGCCCACTTCAACCGGCCCAGAGTGGCAGCTGATCTAGATAAATTATTGCGCAGCCTGATTAGCAACGATCAGCGCAGATAATTGACAAGCTGTTTTTTACTCGCTACACTAGAAGAAGATTCCCGCTCACCATACCAGACCAGATTACAAGGCAGCCCGTCCAAATTTTTGTGATCACTTGGAGGATGAAATGTTTAATTCCAATATACTGGATGTCATGATCGGCGTCGTATTCATCTTTTTACTGCTCAGCATGGCCACCTCTTGGTTCACTGAGTTCTGGGCACAGGTGCTCAAATTACGCTCGATGCACCTTAAGGAATATCTGCGAGACTGGATTGACAGCGGCAAGGCGGCCGGGTTTGTCGAAGACCTGTATCAGGGCAATGTGATCGGTGCGCTGTACAAGAAAAGGGAGAAAGGCTGGCTGGCAGACCGGGATGGGCCGTCGTTCATCTCTGCGGCCGACTTTGTCACTGCCCTGTTTGAACTGTCGATCAAGGCTGAGCTTGGCCAGGTGCAGCACAGCTTTGCCGATTTCAAGCGCTATCTGCGGGATAACACCGAGATTCCAGAAAAATTGAAGCAGCCAATCCTGACGATCATGAGCGAAGCCGCCGCCAAAGCCGGCGAGCAGGTGGATAAGATGGTGCTGGCCCGGATGGAGATCGAGAACTGGTACGACTCGGTGATGGACCGGGCTGAGGGCTATTACAAGCGCATGATCTGGTGGTACGGGCTGTTCTGCGCCATCTTCCTGGCAGTGATTTGCAATATCGACACGATCGCCATCTCCCGCGCGCTGTGGGAAAACCAGGAACTGCGTGTTACCGTGGCATCTGCGGCGACCGAGTTTGTCCAGACCACCGAGTCGCTAGGATTTGAGCTGGAAGAAGGGGACGGCGATTCGCCCGGCGAGCTGGCTTACCGCGCCCTGCAGGAAGTCGGCCTGACCCTCACCGAGATGGAATCAACCAACCTGCCAATCTTCTGGAAAGCCGATAAAGGCCAGGAAGACCCCTATCAACAGCAATTTTCGAATGCATTTGCCACCTTTGAGAGTTCCCTCTCCAAGGTTGGCGGGATTCTATTGACCGCCACGGCGGCCTCTTTCGGGGCGCAGATCTGGTTCGATCTGCTTAAACAACTGGTGAATATGCGCTCAACAGGGCCAAAGCCAGAGAAGACTGAAGAGGAATCGGGGATGGGCGGCGGCGATCTTGGGATTGCCTATCCGTTCTACGAGCGAATGGAAATGCTGGATTACACTGCCGCGGCGGCCCCTGAACCGCCTGAGCCGCCAGATCAACCCATCCTTGATGAGGATGATAATCCTTAAACAAAAAAAGAGCGCACTAGATCACAGTGCGCTCAAATCTTTTTGGATTGATTTTCCCAATCCCTAGTCGCCAACCAGCAAGTGCCTGTCTTTACTGGTGGATCGCATGTCCAATGGCATCTTCAGCGATCTCGAGCAGCACCTCACTGAGGGTGGGGTGAGCATGCACATTGCGGGCGATCTCAGCGGGGGTGATCTCCATCAACTGCGCCAGGGTCAGTTCGGGCAGCAGTTCGGTCACTTCAGGGCCGATCAGATGGGCGCCGAGGATCTCGCCATATTTGGCATCGGTGATCAGTTTGGCAAACCCGGCATAATCGCCCAAACCGAGGGCTTTACCATTGGCCTGGAAATTGAACCGGCCGACTTTGACCTCATAGCCAGCCTCTTTGGCCTGATCCTCGGTCATCCCGAAGGAGGCGATCTGCGGCTGGCAGTAGGTCGCTTTGGGCATACTCTGATAATTGAGTGCAATGGTTGGTTCGCCGGCGATGTTCTCGGCACATACGATGCCTTGAGCCATCCCCACATGGGCCAGCATCAGCTTGCCGGTTACATCTCCAATTGCCCATACGCCGGGCACATTGGTGGCCATGCGGTCGTCGATCTCAATGAAACCCCGTTCGCTGACCTTTACACCGATCTCTTCCAGCCCGAGCCCCTTGCTGTTGGGCAGGAAGCTGGCAGCCATCAACACTTGTTCGGCCTCCAACATCTGGCTGCCGGCGGCGGTTTCCACATTCACCTTGACCTTGGTTTTGAGCTTTTCCACGCCGGTCACCTTACCGCCTGTGATTGTGGTGATCTTCTTCTTATCGAAGGCTTTTTTGATCTCCTTGCTGATCTCGGGGTCTTCATTGGGCACCAGGCGGTCGAGCATTTCAACGATGGTCACATCCACGCCGTAGCTGTGCCAGATGGTGGCAAATTCCATCCCGATCGCCCCGGCGCCGATGATCACCACTGATTTGGGCAGGGTGTCTTGCAAGATGGCTTCAATATAGGTGACCACCTGTTTGCCATCCACCTCGATCCCAGGGATCACGAAGGGGTGCGCTCCGGTGGCCACGATGATATTCCTGGCGGTATGCGTTTGGGTGCTGCCGTCCGCATCGGTGACCTCAAGGGTGTTGGACGCCGTGAATTTGGCTGTGCCCATGTGGACTTCGATCTTGTTCTTCTTCATCAGGAAACCCACCCCCTTGGTCAGGCGGTCGGAAACCTGGCGGCTGCGTTTGAGGGCAACGCCATAATCCAGGGTCAGGTTGTCGAACGAGAAGCCAAATTCCTTGCCCCGCTCGCGCAGCGTGTGGGCCACCTCGGCATTTCTCAGCAGGCTCTTGGAGGGGACACAGCCGATATTCAGGCATACGCCACCCAGAAATTCCTTCTCGATGATCCCCACAGTCTGCCCCAATTGCGCAGCCCGGATGGCAGCTACATAGCCGGCAGGACCGGCTCCAATTACCAGAACATCATAGTTGCTCATAAGTTACCTCTTTCTATAAATAAAATAATTGCTCCAGCCACAAGCTATTTTAGCCTAGAAGGCAGCTTTCTCCAACCCTTCCCGAACAGCGTTGAGGAAATAATCGGCCACCGCACCGTCCAAGATGCGGTGATCGAATGTGAGGTTCAGATAAACCATCGGCCGGATGGTGATGGCATCATTGATCACAACGGCACGCTTTTGGATCGCGCCGGTCCCGAGGATGGCACATTGCGGCTGGTTGATGATTGGGGTGGCGAACAGCGACCCCGAAGTGCCGTGGTTGGTGATCGTGAAGGTGCCGCCGCGCACCTCTTCCGGGGAAAGCTGCTTATTCCTGGCTCTGGCTGCCAGGTCGTTGACCGCCTGGGCGGCCTGGAACAGGGAGAGCTCGCCTGCATTTTGGATCACCGGGACGATCAGCCCATCTGCATCCAGCGAAACGGCCATGCCGATATTGATCTCCGGATGGAGGAGGATGCCCTCATCTGACCAGGAGGAATTCACGATCGGGTAAGCCTTCAAGGCCGCAGCCGCTGCCAGCACAAAATAAGCCGTGAAGGTCAACTTTGCGCCCTGGCCGGCATAGGCAGCTTTATTCGCCTCACGGTGAGTTGAGACTGCGCTCAGGTCAGCTTCGATGAAGGTGCTGACATGCGGCGAGGTCTGTTTACTTTCCAGCATGTTCCTGGCGATCGAACGGCGTACCGGGGTGTGTTTCAGCAGAGTGCCAGGTTGATGCCCGGAATATGCAGGGTGCGGGCGAACCTTGCTGGAACCAGCGGTTTGCCCGCCTTCAATTTCCCGTAAGATGTCGTATTTGGTGATCTGCCCGTACAGCCCGGTTCCCTTGACCGCGGCAAGGTCGATGCCGTGTTCAACTGCCAGCCTGGAGACCACCGGTGATATGAAAGTGGAACGAGGGTCGATTGTCTTCCCGACAACAGGCCTGTTCAGCGGTGCGCCTGGTTGGAAGTGAGCCAGCACATCGGTTTTGGTGACCATGCCGCCCAACCCGCTACCGGTGATTGTTGACAGGTCAACGCCCAGCTGAGCGGCAGTCCTGGCCGCCACCGGGCTTACGGCACCCGCCAGGTAGTCGCCCCTGTTTTCGGGCAAGGGAGCTTCTATTTGGGGTTTTGGCGCCGGTTTGGGGGCAGGAATTGGTAAGGAAGCATCAGGTTTGGGTGCTGGTATTTCCTTTTCGGGGACTGGCAATAGATCTGCATCGGGAATTTCCTCGCCAGGTTCTCCGATCCAGCATAATATCTCATCCACAGCCACGACCGTGTCAGCAGGGTGGAGAATCTTCAAGACCGTCCCATCCACCGGGCTGGGAATCTCTGTATCAACCTTATCGGTATTGACTTCCACCAGGGGCTCGTATTGGCGCACCTGTTCACCTTCCTGTTTCATCCAGGCGGTGATAGTGGCATCCGTGACCCCTTCGCCCATTTCGGGCAGGGTGACTTTGGTTGGCATAAAAATTCCTTCCAGTGAATTTGCACCAGATATGGTCGGAATTTAGACGAAGATCAGATCAGATTTCTTTCCTGCGGCCCAAGCCCAGCAGCAGACCGAGGCCGGCCAGAATCAGGATGACCGGAGTAACCAGGTTCATGTAACGCCAGTCCAGGTTAAGGATCGCAATGACTGCCGGGAGGGCGGCAGCTGCCCCGGCGATCAGGTTGAGCACGACAATAAAATTGGGATGGCGGTTGAGATACAGCATCAGGGCGGTACCAAACCCACCCAGCGAGGCGATCAGAATGAAGACACCCCACCAGTTTTCAAACGGGATCAGAGCGGTGACATCAATCCATCCCAGGTTGCGCCCCAGGAAAGTCAAACCCAGCAAGGTGGCTGCTAATCCAATAAACAGCGGCCAGGGACGGTGGCGCAGGAGCATATCTGGGACTTTGATATTATCAGGGCGGTAGAAGGAGAACCCACTGAGGAAGGTTCCAAAACCACCCAGGATGACGAACAACGGCCAGTAGACCCCCCAATCGATGTTGAAGAGGAACATCACCGCCACCAGCAGGGGGAACAACCCGCCATAGAATGTGGACCAGATGCCGAAGTGGAAGCGGCCGTCTTTCTGCCACATGCCGATGGCGGTGCCAAAAGCGCTCATCGCCGGGATGAGGATGAATAAAGCCCACCAGTTTTCAAAGCTGAAGCCTCCAATCTGCTGGGCGAGCAGGATGAACCCCAGCAGGATGAGGATGAAGCCAAACGGTCCCGGTCCCTTTTGGCGGGATGATTTCTTTTCTGAATCCATTTCGTTCCTCCTGAATTGATTTGTTTGATTATACCCAAATACGAAAATACCTGAGTTGGGTTGCAAAAAAAACATGACACACTCCAAACCTAATCTTTGGGCAAAAATGCGCAAAGTCCGCCCACAGGCGGACTTCAACAATCGAGACGAAGATTCGAATTTCCCAACCTGCGATGGCAGGCTGAGAGTGGATGGAAATGATCCTTCAGCTAGCTACGGCTGCAGTATAGGTTGGGTGTTTTCTTCCAGGCTGCGGATGAAAGCCACCAGCGAGTTTAGATCTTGCTCGGAGAGACGCGCTCCCCAGGCGGGCATCAGCGTATCCGGCACACCCCCGGCGATGATCTGGTAGATGGCTGCGTCAGGAGTCTCGCCTAAAAAGGTGGGATTGTTGAGTGAGGGAGCCATCGGGGTGCCGTAAGCATCTGTGCCGTGGCAGGATTTGCAGGCGATATGGAATAACCGGTCCCCGGCAGCGATCATCTCCGGAGTGGATTCAAATACCGGCACTTCGATTTCAGGAAATTCGACTCCTGAATTTTCTATCTCTGGCCACCGGAGAATAAATGTCAGCGAGGCATCAATTTTCTCTGGGGTGAGGATATCTTTCCATGAGGCCATCAGAGTGCCTGAGACGCCATTCTGGACAATTGCGATCAGATCGTCCAATGCCTTTTGGCGCACTTCTTCGGTGTTGAGCGCAGGGGCAATCGAGGTGCCCTCGCCGTTGGCGGCATGGCAGGCGGCGCAGTTCTCAGCGTATACAGTCAGGCCGAGGATCAGATCTTCGCTGCCTTCCAGAGTTTGCAGGGCGCTAACCATTTCATTGGTCACTTCCATCTCGGCTGGTGTCGGCGGGGTCAGCCCCAGGTCTGCGACCCGCAATTCAACTTGTTTCCAACTGGGGTTGAGAATCAGTGTGGTGAGTTCCTGGATCTGGGCCCGGGTGAGGATTCCGCCTTCTTCCAGATCCCAGGCAGCCATCTGGGTACCATCCACGCCGCGCGAGATGATTTTATACAACGTTTCTTCCGGCATTGTGCGCAGTGCTTCGGTATCCAGAGCCGGGATGGTGGAAATGCCTTCTCCAGATGCCCCGTGACAAACGACACAATTTTCTGCGTATAAATCGGTGGCATTTTCCACCGACCTGTCTATATACGCCTGCTGGATAGCAGCCTGGTTGCCAGATTCCTGCAGGAAATAAACAGGAATGATGATCAAGATAACCAGGGTGGCAACAAAGCCTGTGATTTTCATAGACAGTGTCATCGCAAACTCCTAAATATTCACAATATTTGCCGGGCTGGTTTGTTGTCTTTCAATCACCTTGCCTGTATTCACCAGAATATTTCCATCCTGAATGGTGAGTTCAAACAAATCCAATGCACGCGGGGCGGGGGCATTCTGCACATCACCATCCAGATCAAAGGCAGAGCCGTGACAGGGACAGACGAATTGGCCCAAGGTTGGCTCATAGGGAACAGCACATCCAAGGTGGGTGCATTTGCGATACAAGGCCAGCAGGCCGCCATCTTCCAACCGGACGAGATAAAACCGGCCAGCTTCTATTGGGGTGACACTGCCGTTAGGGTAATCTGTGATTTGTCCCAGATTGAAGATACCGCCAAACTCGCCATCCGTTTTTCGCGGCGAGAGGAATTTGTAACCAACAAAGGCGAGCTCACCAACTGCCAAAGCACCTGCGGCTGTCCAGAGCACTTTTAGCGCGTCGCGTCGATTGAGTGTTTTTTCTTGTTCTTGTGTCATGATCAATTCCACGGTAGAACCAGAGCCATACCCTCGCCCCTGAAGAAGATGCCGATCACCGTGAGGGTGACAAAGGCAAAGAACAGATAGGTGAAGATGGCCTGATAGATTTCTGTTTTCTTAAACTTAAGTGTTTTGAGGAAGTCTGCATACAGGATCAATGCCAGCAGGATGGCTGCAGTCGGCACCCACCCGTTGCTGATGCTGCTGGGCAGGAAGGGAAGCCAGCCTGGCAGGTCCAGCCAGTATTCATCCAGCAGGACGAGCAGGATCGTAACCCCAATACCCGCCAGGGCGTTGAAGATTGTCAGCAGCCGCCCGGCAGTTGACTGGAACCAGATGCCGACAACATCTTGGTCTCGCTCCAGGTAGGGCAGGGCAAACAAGCCGGCCAAACCCAGACCGGGGATGAAGATGGCGCCGAATACCGGGTGGAAGTGCAGCAGCAGTTCCTGAAAGCCCATAAAATACCAGGCAGCCTTGGCCGGATTCGGGCTGTGGGCTGGATTGGCAGCTTCTTCCAGGGGTGCATTGACAAAAACCGCCCAACCAATCAGCAGCGCCAGCATCACCAGGGCAAAGACAAACTCAATATTAACCAGGTGGGGGATGGTGGTCACCCGGTCTTTCCGCGAGACAGGATCTTCGTTGAGATTGCGCGGGACCGAAAATGTATCCTTACGCACCCGCCAGATATGGAAAGAGGCAATCCCGAAGATTGTCAGCGGGATGACGGCAATGTGCAAGCCGTAGAAATTTGTAAGTGTGGCGGCACCCACCTCTGGCCCGCCCAGCAGCAAGCGCGTGACAGGTTCGCCAATCAGCGGGATATAGTTCAACAGGCTGGTGCCGACGGTGATCGCCCAATAAGCCAGCTGGTCCCAGGGGAGCAGGTAACCGGTAAAATTTGCGGCAATGATCAACAACATCATCGAGACACCCATAATCCAATTAAATTCACGCGGCGGGGCATAGGCGCTGGTGAAGAACACTCGCAACAGGTGCAGCACGCCTACCACAACCATTGCATTTCCAGACCAGTGATGCAGGTTGCGGATCAGATTGCCAAAGCGGATTTCGGTTTGCAGGGCAATCATGCTATCGTAAGCAGCCTCTGGCGAGGGGGTATAGATAAATAAGAGCAGCACGCCAGTAATCGCCAGTACAGTAGCCAGCACGATCAGCAGGCCTCCCAGACCAAAAGTATAGCTGAAACGCAGTGCCCGCTGTTCCACTTTAGGCGGGTGGATGTGCAGGATCAAGTTACTGACTGTAGCCCGCAGCCGGTCGCGCTCACCCGCAGGAAATAGGGGCATGCGCTGAATGGATGTTTTTACCTGCTCAACCAGGGATTTAGAGCTCTCGCCTTGTGTTTCAGACATTGGTCTTCTCCGGATAGATCTGTTTTGGGTCCGTGAACTTAGATCAGGGGGCAGGAATTGAAGTAGGGAGCGGACTGCCGGTGCTGTTGCCCGGTCCGGCCCACAGCGGCCTGCCGTTGGGATCAAGCAGCATCACCCGGATGCCGGTGCTGAGTTGAACGACATCGCCGGCGCTGAAGGAGCCGTTATTGTAGAAACCCACGACTTCAACCTGATCGCCGATGGAGAATTCCACTCCCTGGCTGCGGAAGAAGCGCGGCTGCCCGGTCCTAAAGCTGATCGAGGTGCCGTCCTCTAACCTGATCGTCATTCTACCGTTGGCGATTGCTGAAAGCGTGCCAGTGTAAGTGACCCAATCTTCTGCCGGGATCTGGATGCTGTTTTGCCCGCCTTGACTACCAGACGTATGGGTACCATCCTGGCTGCCACCGCCAGGGCTTTGACCGTCGTTTCCACTCCACAAGGGCTGACCGCTCTCGGAGCGCAGGACGATTTGTTCGCCATCGGCAGTGGTCACGCTGACTGCATGGTACATCTCTTCGTTGGCATACCCCTCAATGGTCACAATGTCAGTCTCGCGAAGTTCTACGCTCTGCGAGCGCCAGTATTCTTCAGGACCCAGTTCGATATAAGCAGTTTCTCCTGTTTCGAAGACAACATTCATACCGGTGGTATCAAATCCACGAATTTGTGCCAGTGCTGTGAAGGGTTCACCCATAATCCCCTCAGCTTCAACCAGAGGGCTGGCCTCATGTGGGATATTGTTATCCCTCACCGGATTGCTGGCCGGGATATCTTCTGCAATGTAAGGTTCCTCAGCAATCAGGGGTGCGGCTTGACTTTTCCCAACATTGTAAGCTACCGCCGCAGCTGTCGAGGTGATTACCGTCAGGGCAAGGATACCAATAATAATTTTTTTAACCATTGCTAACTCCTTAGGATTTTATTGACCTAAAGGATAGCGGCAAGTTATGAATAATTTGTGAAGATGGTGTGATTATTTGAAGGTTTTCTTGGGAGAATCCCCCTTCAGTGGTACACAGCCGGATTGGCGCAATAGGGCAGACGTTCCCCCGCCAGGCCAGCCAGCAGGTTATCAACGGCCATCTCTGCCATCTTGCCTCTGGTGGCCTGGCTGGCGCTGGCAATATGCGGGGCGATGATCAAATTGTCCAAAGTGAGCAGCGGATGGTCAGCCGGGAGTGGTTCTGGGGCAGTCACATCCAGCGCGGCGCGGGCAATCTGGCCGGTTTTTAGTGCGGTGTAGAGCGCTTCAGGGTCCACCACCGGACCTCGGGCAGTGTTGATCAGGATTGTGCCGGGCTTCATCCGGGAAAATTCATCCGGCCCGATCAGGTGATGGGTGTGTTTGTTGAGGGGGATGTGCAGGCTGATAAAATCAGACTCTGCCAGCAGGGTGTGCAAATCCGTCTGGGTGATGGTGTTGTCTTCCTGGGTGGTACTGGGGCTGTAAACCAACACGCGCATCCCAAACCCGGCCGCACGGCGGGCCACAGCCTGGCCAATGCGCCCGAATCCAATGATCCCCAAGGTGGCGCCGTATACATCCTGTCCAAGCAGGGTGGTCAGCCCCCAGGTGTGCCATTTCCCGTCCCGCACGTAGGCATCCGCCTCGACCACACGACGGGCGGCTGCCATCAGCAGGGCGAAAGCAAAATCAGCAGTTGTTTCGGTCAGGATGCCGGGGGTATTCCCCACCGGGATGCCGCGCCGGGTAGCCGCGGCCAGATCAACGTTATCCACCCCCACCGCACAGTTGGAGATCACGCGCAATTGCAAGCCGGCTGCCTCCATCAAACTGTCGTCAATCCGGTCAGTCAGCAGGCAAAGCAGGCCATCCCGTCCGGCCGTTTTCAATCGCAGGGTATCCGGATCGGGGGGGAGTTCTGCCGGCCAGACCTCGGCATCCACAGCCTCTAACAGGCGGGATAAGGCTGGTTGTGGCAGCATACGGGTCACAAACACAATCGGCTTGCTCATTTCTGTTTCCTTCTGTGAGGACATAGATTTGATGACCAGGCCAATTATACCCTTATGATAAGACTCACTGATTGGTGATTGTATTTGATCTTATTTCCCCATAAAATAGATACATAGCAAAGGAGGAAATAAAAATGAGGAAAATGTTGTTACTAGTTTGTTGTCTGTTGTTAATTTTTTTCGGTACATCCTGCACATTCCCCGTGGAAGGGGGTGGAGGATCGGAACCACCTGACCAGGATGCTCAAAATGGCGGTCAAGGGGATGAAAAAGCTGAAGAAGCTGAAGATGTTTCGGTGGACTATTGTGATTTACCTGGGGGAACCCGGGTCACCTGGTTTGACCTGAGCACTTTCATCTTCATACCCCAAAGCAGCTACCAGATGGGGTTTGATCTGCTGGCGGGAGAGTTTGACTTCGAGCCTTCTCACCCAATCAGTCTGGGAGCTTTCTGGATGCACGAAACGGAGGTTACCAACCGGCAGTATTCTAATTGTGTGGCTGCCGGAATTTGTGACCCGCCGCAGCAGTATCCGGACGTGCCCTATTGGTTTGCGCTGGCTGACCGGCTGGACAATCCGGTGGTGGGGGTCACCTGGGAGCAGGCGGATGCCTACTGCGAGTGGATCGGGACGCGTCTGCCGACAGAGGCGGAGTGGGAGCTGGCCGCCCGCGGGGTGGACAGTGATCCCTTTCCATGGGGGATAGATGAGCCGGACTGCGAATACGCCAACTATCTTGGCTGTCTGGACCCGGAAGATCCGCAGCCAGTGATTGCCGGGTACCTGACCAAGGGGATCAGCCGGTTTGAGATGCTGGATATGGCCGGGAATGTGAATGAGTGGGTCCATGACTGGTATGGGGCAGATTATTACCAGAACTCGCCGTCTGCCAACCCGCCTGGCCCAGATACCGGTGAACTGCGGGTGTGGCGTGGGGGCGGATACAATTCCTCCAATGAGGGCGTGTTTTCCTATCTGCGTGATTCGTTCAGACCGGATGAAGCCCAACCAGACCTGGGTTTCCGCTGTGCATGGAGCTGTGGTGAGGATGTGCCGCCAAATCTATGCCAGCTGCCTCCCAGCGTCAGTGAGCTGCCGCCTGCGGAACGAGATCCTGGTCAACCGGTGATCACCGGTGAGGGTTATTGCGAGTGGCGGCGGGGAACAAAGTCTGCTGGGGTGGTACTTTCATCTCCAAGTGGTACCGACCTGAGCCAGTTTGAATTTTCTAGCCCGGATGGGCCGGTCACCTGCAATCCTGTTGGAGACATGATCGTCTGTTACGGGCCGCCGATCCAGCCGGATACGAATGTGACGATCACAATCTGCCCGGACTGCCCGCCCGGAACATATTATGATGCCGGTGATGGAACTTGTATGCCGTTGGTCGGCGGTGAGGGGGATATGGAGCCGATCCCCATCGCCGGATTGTGTGATCCGGGATATTACCATACAGATGGCTGCGGCTGTATCCTGGAAGGCATCAGATGTCTGGTGCCGGTTCCACAGCTCACACCGATCAACCCTGAGGATTTGCCGCCTGGTGTCCAATCTCTTATTGGGACTTTGCAAGCAACAATGGGGGATGGTGAAGAGCCCGAACCATTCCAGATCAACCCGGCGTTACTGGTGCCCCTTGAATCCTGGCCCGGAAATCCCTATCCACCGCTGGAGTTCGATCCGAATTGGGATCCGACCCCAGACGACTGCCAGCAAGGGGATTTAATCTTCCGCTGTGCGCCGGGCACCTTCCCGATGACAGATTTTGATGGGTGCCGGGTATGTATGCCGCTGCGCAGGCTTTCAGATTGCCCTGAGGGATACATGTATGATAATGAGCTGGATTGCTGCGTCCCTGAGAAGACCAATATCACCTGCCCGCGGCTCACCTATTACGACCCGATCACCAACAGCTGTATCCCGATCCAGATTGGGAATACCTGCTTTGACCTGACAGTGTATGTTCCGGAATGCCCACCTCAGCCCACCCAGGAACGACCAACGCCAATCCCGACATGTGAGAATCCGCGTTCCTACACAACTCAGCAATCCTGTGAAGCTGCCTATTGCCTGTGGTATCAGCCGCTTACCGGGGGGCCGGCGTACTGTACATATCCCTAGAGACTGGCAGGCAACCCAAAACAGGGACGGTGCTTTCACGCCGTCCCTGTTGGAAAGGATCAGTTGCTATCGAAATAGCCCAGGGCGGCTTCCACCGCCGGGTCGGTCGCCAGGGTGAATTCATCCCAGGCACCGGGAGCTTCAATATCCACGCTGATGCCGTGGTGCTCCCAATCGGCATCGGGGTTATTGGCGGGGATGAAGCGGTCATGTGCGATCCAGGCCAGCGAACCGTCTCTGAAGTTGTACCCCCACAGCACCTCAACATTGCCGTGGGTGGTCTCGCCGATAACGACAGCCCGGCCCTGGTCCTTGAGCACACCGGAGACGATCTCGCCAAAGCTGACCGTATCGGGTCCCACCAAAACAACCAGCGGCAGATCTGCTGAGCCGCCCACATTCTTACGCGGCACCTTGAACGGCTCGGAACCCGCCCGGTTGGAGAAATGACCAACCACACCGCTGGTGAAGTACCCCAAAGTGTTGGCAGCCACATTCTCCCAGCCTCCGCCATTGATCCGGTTATCCAGGATGATCCCATCCAGAGGTTGGTCTGCAGTCAGGGCAGCCAAAGCTTCGCCCACCTGTGTATCTATCGTAGAGTCCGAGAAGGTTGGGATCAGAATGTAGCCGACCCTTCTGCCGCCAGGGGTTGTTAATGCTTCATAGGGCACTGGGATCGAACTGGTGATCCGGGCGCGTGTTACAGTCATCTCGCGGGGCGATTCGCCCGGTGTCTGGATCACGAAAGTGACCTGTGTACCAGGCTGGCCCAACATCAGATCCAGGGCGGCGCCTTCCTCATCGTCAAAACCGACACCCTCCACCGAGAGGATCACATCATGGGATTTAACCCCGGCAGCTTCCGCCGGACTGCCCGGGAAGGTTAGCAGCACAACTGCCTGGTCCTTATCCGGATCAAACTGCACCCAGATGCCGATGCCGACATAATCGTTGTTGCCGGCGTATTCGGCTTCTTCTTCAGCCACCCTTTGCGGATTGAGGTAGGCGGAGTGCTCGTCGTTCAATTCCCAGATCATCTCATCCATGGTGATGTAAAAGGTCTCGGTATCCAATCCAGATTCGACTATCGCCTTGTAGCGCTGGTACACCTCATCCCAATCCACGCCGTTGAAGTCTGGATAGAGGTATTCTTGATTGACGGTTGTCCACAACTCCTCGAAAATCTCCATCTGGAAATCGAGGTCCAATGCCATCAAGGTGGGGGTTGGTTGGGGCTGATCGATCTGGACTGGCAGTTGGGTCTCTACAGCTTCAGGAGTAGATGTAGCTGTTTGGGTGGAGACCGGCCCCAGGCTAGAGGTGGAGGTCACCCGGCTGAAGCTGTTGGTCACGGTCTGGCAGGCAAAACTTGCCAGAATTAGGATAAGAAGGAAAATTGACAACCGGGTGGTGAGTGATTTCTTCATCGCTGCCTCATGCTATCAGTTATGCTCCCCCAGCTGTATATAGGCCGGGGTCTGTCGGGGTCTGGCCGGAGGGGTCCCATACATAGACATAATCACCCACAGAAGCCCAAAGGAACAACCAGTGGGAGTCGCCAGAAGAAAGGTTGACGCACCCGTGTGATTGTTCGAAGCCGAAATAATTATGCCAGTAGGCCCCGTGCAGGGCGCGGGCTTCATCAAAGTACATCGTCCAGGGGACATCTTCAAGATAGTAATAATCCGAGCGGTCAGCCTCAAAAGCACCCGACATCCGGGTAGAATCCAGCTTCTCAGTGATCTGGAACAGGCCGGGGCGCGTCCACCATCCGGCTATCCCAGTCGAGGCGAGTGTAGCAAAAACCAGCCGCCCCTCCTGATATACTGAGATCGTCTGCTCCAGCAGGTTGACCTCGATCCAGCGGCCGTTGTCGACCCCTTTGGGCGGTGAATCTGCCGGGTAAACCAGTCCGGTGACGGCTTTGTCCACCCACTCATCCGGGCCGATCATCAGCCAAGTCTGGCCGCGGTGTTCAATTTCCTGGTAGACCTGGATGACATCAAATTTAGCCAAAGCCTGCCCGGTTTTATACTGTTCATCACCGCCGGGAGCCTGGTAGATATCGGCGGGATAGACCACCCAGCCAAATTTTTGCTCTGGGGTGCCGTTGAAGAGGATACCGTTGAAAGCGGACGGGGAGACTCCGCCACTGGTGTGACCACCGCGGATCCACATGCCAGGTTCAACCATGTAGTATTTTCCCTGGCCACTTCCCTGGGCGTAATCCACGTAGGAAACGAACCCAAACCCGGCGGGGATGACCTGATATGGGTTCTGGTTGGCAGCAGCCTCTTCAAATGACCGGAAGATTGGCGTTTCCTCCCTGTGCAGCCGGACGTAATTGAAAGCTAAGGCGGAATAAGCTGGATCCAATTGAGTGCCCGGCAAGGGGTTGCGCGGGAGAATGATCCCATTTTCGGCCTGGTTGGTAAGATAGGCCGCCGGACCGCTTAGCTGGCAACCGGTTTGCGTATCAGGCAGCCCTGGCAGGCAAAGCGGGTCATTGGATGAGATCAGGTCCAGGCGGGATGCGGCCGTGTCGTGTTTTGAGGTGAGCAGCAAACCAAAACCCAAGACCAAGACCATTATCCGGAGTAATTTGGTCACTTTCATAGAGGAAGATTATAACTGATTCTGCTGAGCGGGTTGTCTGCAAATTGTTACGGGTGCAATCTAATTCTGAACAATCCAGTCACCATCGATATGGGTTGGATCTTTTCCATCAAATACCACAAATCTACACCAGCCTCTACGGGGCGGGCTTAGCGTGTCAGGGGGCTAAAACGGCTTTGCCATCAGTGTATTTCTTCAATATTTGATTACACCGATTGTCACGAAGATCTTACGCCTACAAAACTGCAAACCGGGCGCTGCAGCCGCATGTTATAATCCATGGCGTGATGCCCAATCTGGTGGAGGGGGGAATGATTTGGCTTTCACACCGCATCAATCCTTCAGAAAAAACCCTATGTAGGGATAGGAGAAACAATGACAGACAAGAAAGAATTAACTGAGGTTGCCAGCGACCTGGTGGTTGCCATCGAGTATAAACTCACCGTGGATGGGGAGATGATCGATTCTTCGGATGATGGTCCGCTCGAATATCTTCACGGACATTCCAACATCATCTATGGTTTGGAAAAAGAGCTGACCGGCATGAAGATCGGTGAGAGCAAGAAGGTTGAAGTCTCTCCAGAAGAGGGCTATGGCGAAGTAGATCCGGAAGCTGTATTGGAAGTCCCTCGCACCGAATTCCCGGATGATGTTCCCCTCGAGCCCGGGATTGAACTGGAGATCACTGACGATGAAGGGGACATGATGTTTGCCACGATCATGGAAGTGGGCGAAGAGAATGTGCTTCTGGACACCAATCACCCCCTGGCCGGGCAGACTTTGTTCTTTGAGGTCAGTGTGGTGGGACTGCGTGAGGCAGAGCAAGCCGAGATCGAGCACGGGCACGTTCATTTCGATCATGATCATGATCATGACGATGACTAAACCAAGCCTGATGATTTGATTTGGTTTATCAGTATTTAAAAACGAATACCAATTTTTGAGATTCTTAAAATGAATACTTGCCTGGATTTTCATCCAGGCATTGTATTTTTAAGCAAGCAGGGAACCGATAAACCCGGGTAAAATATAGTATAATTTAGATAATATTTATCCGCTTATCACCTAAGGAGAACAATGATTAAAAAAACTGCCTGGATGATATTGTCTATCAGCATACTCCTCGGAATGGCAGCCTGTTCTTCCCCACCTGAGGCTGCCAGTCCGCTGATCGGCACAACAGCCCCCGATTTCAGATTGGCCAATACCGAGGGCGGCGAGACCTCCCTCTCTGATTTTGCCGGAACACCGGTAATCCTGTTTTTTCATATGGCCTCTGGTTGACCGCCCTGTATGCAGCAAATCGTTGATTTGCAGAACAGCCAAGACTTTCAAGCTCTGGGGGTACAGGTGATCAGTATTGCGCGTGATTCGGTCCAAGAGATGGCGCCGGAAGCAGCGGCTTTGGGGATCACAGATGTGCCGGTTCTATCAGATCCCAATTTAGAAGTTTCGGCTGAGTATGATGTGCTCCAATGGGCGATCGAAAATGGGGAACCGAGCCATACTTTTGTGCTGGTGGATCAAACCGGGAAAATCGTATGGATCAAGGACTACGGTGCGCCCGATAACCCCAACCGCACGATGTATGTTGAGGTTGATGAACTGGTCAGGGTTATTAAGTCCCATCTGAATAAATAACCCAAGTTGCCACCTGGTTTTGAGTAAGGTGAAATAGTGAATAAGATAGTGAGATCGAATAAGGAATTTATGCAACCCCACTCCCAGCGAACCACCCCCTTCCACGGCCTGATCAGACCATGATCGCATTAACTACCTTGTTGCTGGGGAAGGGGGCCGGGGGGTTGGGGTGGCGGTCAGCCTGGATCGAAATTGTAATGACTAAGCTAGCAACTTAGGTTAAATAGCTGTACCCAATAATTTGGTCGACAGCGCCAGGACAAGCAGATGTCTGGCGCTGTTTTTTTATGCTTGAATCGTGGTTCTGAAACCGATATACTGGAACTAAGGCTGACAGTGATTTTCACTACCCCTTGCGCTGCCAGTGGCTCATAGAAGGAGGAATGATATGGTTACAGAGGATAGAGCAAAAAGGTCTGTGGTGCTTTTCCTGGTATCTGGAGTGGTGGTGTTCCTCTTCGGGGTGAACTGCACTTTGGGAGCATTACTTAGTGAACAAATCCATATTGACCAAACAAATACCAATTTTGCACAAGATACCGAATGGGCACAGACATACACGGAAGAAGCCCGAAATTATAACGAGCAGACCGCCGCGGCTCAACAAGTGACTGCCAATGCCAGGTCGTCTCAATTTGCTGCCAGTGTAACAGCCTATGCCGCCACCAGTTCGTTTAATAGCACACAATGGTGGCAAACAGAACTCGCGCCCAAACCGCCAGTGATCACAGGGATCAATTTCCCCAAAGAGATTCCCGGCAACAAATCCACCATCATCGGCTTGCTGTATTTCACAGACCCGGATGGAGACATCTCTCACGTGGTCTATAATGTGGTTTCGGCGACCAATTTTGGCGGCGGCACGGATGCCAATCCAAAACTGGATTCCGGCACCTGGACAAATGGAGCCATCAAGATCTACCTGTGGTGTGAGGGGCAGCAAGTGGTCACCCTCGAAGCCACAATTTTTGATCACAAAGGGAACAAAAGCAACACGATGTCGTTCACATTCACCTGTAAATAAAATGAAAGTGTGATAGTTTTTGTCAGCTGAACGGGGTATGATAGTAGGGCCATATACTGGATAATGCAGTATAATTTTGGCTTGGTTGTGTAAAAAATCACAATAAGATCAAGATCGGAGCACCCGCATGTCAGAACTCACCGGGAAACAGGTAGAAAACCCACTCAATCTCCGTCCCAGGGCGGTGGTGGTCGGCGCTTCCAGCGGGATCGGAGAAGCGCTGGCCCGAAAATTAGCAAAGGAAGGCTACCAACTGGCGCTGCTGGCCAGGCGGCAGGATCGGCTGGACAAAATTTGCGCCGAGATCAACCAGGCAGCCGGCGAGGTGCGGGCGACCGCTTACCAGCATGATGTGACTGATTATGAGGCTGTCCCGGCACTCTTCCGAAAAATCCTGCAGCAGATGCAGACGATTGATCTGTTTGTCTACAACTCAGGCGTGATGTATCCGATTGGCCTCTCTGAATATGATTTTAAAAAGGACCTGGCCACCTTAGAGGTCAACCTGTTGGGCGGGATCGCCTGGCTGGGAGAAGCAGCCACCCTCTTCGACCGGTTGGGGAAAGGCCACCTGGTAGGGGTTTCTTCAGTGGCTGGAGACCGCGGCCGGGTGGGCAATCCCCCCTATCACGCTGCCAAGTCGGGGATGAGCACTTACCTCGAAGCACTGCGCAACCGTCTGGCCAAAAAGGGGGTACATGTGCTGACCGTGAAACCCGGCTATGTGCAGACTGACCTGCTGCCTTCCTCCCAGATGCCCTTCCCGGTAGCCACCCCAGAAAGCACTGCAGAGGCGATCTATTCCGCCATCCGGCGCGGCAGGCAAGTATTGTACACCCCCTGGTGGTGGCGCTATCTCCTTCTTGTGATCACCCATATCCCTTCTTTTATCTTCAGAAGGATGTCGTTCTAGTGTCTACGTCTAGCGTGCTCCCCAGCCAGAGGCTGTTCAAGCTGGAAAATTTCGGTCATTCGATCGAACGGCCGGTTTACCTTTACCGCCCCACCCACGCAGAGCAGGTGGAGCAGATTTTCAACCTGGCAACTGAAAACGAGGTCCATATTGCCCTGCGGGGGGCCGGCCGCAGCTATGGAGACGCAGCCCTGGCCAGCGGCGGGATTGTTCTCGATCTGCAGCGGATGAACCGGGTGTTGGACTGGAATCCGGAGACCGGCGTGATCACAGTGGAACCCGGTGTGACCATCGAACGGCTGTGGCGCTACATCATGGAAGACGGCTGGTGGTCGCCAGTGATGCCCGGCACGATGAGGCCGACCATCGGCGGCTGTTTGGGAGCGAATGTACACGGCAAAAACAACTGGAAGCAAGGCACCATGGGTGACCATGTGCTTTCATTTGACGCATTGCTGCCAAACGGCAAAAAGGTGACCTGCACCCCAAACCGCAACAAGCAACTCTTCCACAGCATCATCAGCGGGATGGGCCTGCTGGGCGTGTTCACCTCGATCACCATGCAGATGAAGAAGATTTACTCCGGCAATCTGGAAGTGAATGCCTGGGCCGAACCGGACCTCAGATCCATGCTGCACGCCACCGATGAGGGCAGGGAACATGACTACATCGTCGGCTGGGTGGACAGCACTGCCCGCGGGCGCGGCCTGGGGCGCGGGCAGATGCACAGCGCACGTTACCTGGAAGAGGGCGAAGATCCTTATCCGGCGATGACCCTCAACCCGGGAAACCAGGATCTCCCCGATACAATTATGGGGCTGGTGCCCAAGTCGCTTGTCTGGCGGTTCCTTAAGCTGGGGATCAACAACCCCGGTGCATGGGCTGGCAATTCCGCTAAATACCTGCTCAACCGCACCCTGGGAAATCACAAGACCTACCTCCAGTCGCTTGTGGCTTTTACCTTCCTGTTGGATTATGTGCCCAATTGGGAATATTCTTACGGCAAACAGGGATTGATCCAGTACCAGAGCTTTTTACCCACCGATACCGCTGAGGAGTCTTTTGAGGAGATTCTCAGAGTTTCTCAGATGCACGGTTTACCTTCCTACCTGGGTGTGATGAAACGCCATAAGCCTGATGATTTCATCTTCAGCCACGCAGTGGACGGTTTTTCGCTGGCCTTGGATTTCAAAGTCCGCCGACGGGAAAAACTGGCTCAGCTGACCGATGCCCTCAACCAGATCGTGCTGAATGGCAACGGCCGATTCTACTTCGCCAAGGACAGCGCCCTGACCCCGGATGTGGTGGCCCAATTCCTGGGCGATGAAACCATCGCCAGGTTCAAGCAGCTGAAAGCACAGGCAGACCCGGCCAATATCCTCCAGACCGACCTTTACAAACGCTGCTTTGGATAATGTCTGAAAACCTGCTCCACAATATTCGACTGGCAATCTTCGATATCGATGGCACCCTGACCGAGATCAAGCCCGAAATCCGGGCCGTAAAGCCGCGGCTGGTGACGCCTAATCACCTTGGAGAGCAGCAGCCGATCGCCGGTGTGGTGGAAGGTCTGGCCGATCTTCAGGCCCGGGGGATTCAAATGGCTTTAGCCACCAACCGCGGCGGAGTCGCCTTCGGCTATAACACTCTCGAAGAAGCACAAGCGATTGCACGCGAAGCGGCAGAATTGTGCGGTATCCCGGATGTAAAGATCTACATTTGCCCTTACCACGCCAAAGCGCGCGGGCCAGAGACAAACCACCAATTTGCCAAAGAAGACGACTGCCGCAAACCGAACCCCGGGATGCTCAACCAGGCACTGGCAGATTTTGGCCTCGCACCCCACGAAGCGGTCTTCGTCGGTGACAAAGAATCAGACCAGCTGGCAGCAGAGAACGCCAATATCCGCTTCTTGTGGGCGGATGAATTTTTCCAGATGATATAAAATGGTTTGGAATGCAGGTGCGCCTGCATCCTCAAAAAAATCCCCCCGGAGGCCAACCATGTTCTGGTTCGCAATTGTCTTGACGATTGTCTCAAATGTTTTCTACCATATCTTCCAGAAGATCACCCCACAGGAAGCCAACCCGGTGCTGGCCTTGGCAGTCAGCTATCTGGCGGCTGGATTGGTTTGTTTGGGACTGCTGGTTTTCTTTCCTTTGGAGGAGGGCGTGCGCCAGTCTGTGAAGCAATTGAACTGGGCGACAATTGGCCTGGCTTTCACCCTAGTGGGATTGGAACTCGGATTCCTGCTGGCTTACCGCGCTGGCTGGGACATCAGCCTGGCTGGATTAGCCTCCAATGCGACTGTCTCCGTGCTGCTGCTGCCGGTAGGTCTGCTGGCCTTCAAGGAGCAGCTTTCGCGCACCAACATGATTGGGGTGTTGGTGACCATTGCTGGCCTCCTGCTGATGAATTGGAAGAAGTGAGGGTGTTGACCATCGACTTCATAGAAGCATAAGTTTCAGGTATTCAGGGTTTTCTAATCCCTGCTATAATGATTTTATGAATGCAGTACAGAAATTTCCACTTGAAGAGGTTACAGAGTTTTGCCAGCGTTGGAAAATTAAACGTCTGGAGCTATTTGGCTCTGCCTTGGATGATAACCTTTCGCCATCCAGTGATATTGATCTGCTTGTACAGTTTGATGAGGATTTTTCGCGAACTCTGACTGATCAAATTCAAATGCAGGAAGAACTTGAAATCATTTTTGATCGAGAGGTGGATTTCATTGTGCGCGAGACAATTGAGCGAAGTCCTAATCCATATAAACGAAATAACATTCTAAAGAATACGCGAGAATTATATGACTCGGGATAAGAGCCTGATTTTCGATATCCATGATGCATGTGAATTGATCCTGAAATTCATAGAAGGTGTTACTTTTAAACAGTTTGAGATGGATATCATGCGCCAGGATGCGGTGATTCGTCGGATTGAGATCATTGGAGAAGCGAGTAACAATCTCTCCGATGAATATAAAGAGCAGAACCCGGAAATCCCCTGGTTTTTGATCCGAGGAATGAGGAACCGCTTGGTGCATGATTATGGGGAAGTGGACATCGAGTTGGTTTGGACTACTTGCCAAAATGATATCCGTAAGTTGAAGGAACAACTAGAAGAGTATATCTAGAAAACAAATAACCCAAGTTGCCTCCTAAAGATAAAATAATCCAAAATCTGGTGCTGACTCAGAGCATCGGCACGAGGAGAAATATAATTAGCCTAAGTTGCTACTTTAGTCACTATTTCACCTTACTCAAAACAAGGTGGCAACTTGGGTTATTAATCAAACAGGCATCAACTTGGGGTAAATACCAAAATAAGAAATCCACCGACGACGGTGATTTTTCCTATATCAAGTGATTATTTCTACCTTGGCAAGCGGATATCGGGATTTAACTCTAACACCATCTATGTAATTGATCTCATGCTGATGAATTGGAAGAAGTGAAACTACCTACTTGTTGGAAAGAAAGTTACGCGCCGAGAATTTCCTCTCCGATCTCAATTACTTTCTCCACCAGATACTCAAAATCTGCGGGCTTGCTGCGATGGTTGGTGATCGACACTCGCAGCGCAAAATTGCTATTCAGGCGGGTATAGCTGGGGACGGCCAAACCGCGCTCGTGCAGGCGCAGCATGATTTCCCGGTTGAGTTCATTGATCTCCCCCTCAAACCCCTCCTCAGGAAGATACCTGAAGCAAACAATATTTAAAGGCACAGAATCAAGCAGCTCTAGATTTGGTTGCTGCTCGACCAGCAGGGCCAGGTATTTTGCATGGTCGATATCCTGCTCAATCTGCCGGGCAAAATGATCAATCCCATAGGCTTTGAATGTCAGCCAGACTTTTAAAGCCCTGAAGCTGCGGCTCAGTTCTATCCCCAGGTCTCCATACCAGGCATGATCTCCTCCAGCCAATCCCCTTGGCATATGAGAGAGATAATCAGGTGAGACGGCAAAGGTATTGATATGATCCTCAAAGTTTCTGATCAGGATACAGGCTACCCCCATGGGCAAATACATCCATTTATGCAGGTCAAAAGCCAGCGAATCAGCTCTTTCCATTCCGGCAGTGATGTGACCATATTTGGGGGAAAGACGGGCCAAAGCGCCAAAAGCGCCATCAACATGGAACCAGACATTTTCGCGTTCAGCGATATCGGCGATATCGTTCAGGTTGTCAAAGGCGCCAGTATTGGTCGTGCCAGCGTTGCCAATAATGCAAACCGGTTGATATCCGGCAGCTTTATCTGCGGCAATCGCCTCTTCCAACAAATCGATATTCATGCTGAAATTTCGATCCACAGGGATGAAGCGCATCCAATCTTTTCCGATCCCAAGCTGCTCAACGGTCTTGTAATTAGAGCTGTGGGTCTCTGAGGAGGCATACACAGTCAGTTTTGCAGGCGCAGCAGCAATCCCTTTGTTCCGCACATCAAATCCCGCCATCGTATTCCGGGCGACTGCAAGGCCAATGAAATTGGCCATTGACCCTCCGCTGACCAGCAGCCCGCTGGCATCGGATGGAAAACCCACAATCTGCTTGCACCAGTCGACCACCTGACGCTCGACGTAATTGGCCACATGGTCTCCGCCGCCCAGGTTGGGATTCATGATCGAGGCAAATAGGTCTGCAAAGGCAGCCAGTGGAACGCCATTGCCCATCACCCAACCCCAAAAGCGGGGATGCAGGTTCCCCATCGGCTGGTAAAAGACGTTGTCTTTGAAGTCCTGATAGGCCGAAGCTTCTCCTTGTGGTTGAAGAGGGATTGGCTGATTAAAGGAGTTTTTTTCCTGATCGGTGATGGGCTGCCAGACAGGTCTGTCACTCAGTCCGGCGATATAATCCACGATGTCATCCACCATCAAATGTGCCAGATCTCGGAAGTCTTCTACATTTTCAGGGTCTAAACTGACTGGATTCCTCAGATTAATTGCCATCACAACTACCGCCATTCGTTTTTATATTATAAATTAGGTAAAGATTATAGGATTATAAGGAACAAAACCAGATCAGTCAATGCAGATGAGAGAAAAACAATCGCGGAATCTTAAAGGTGCCGGTTGAGTTGTTAGCTTGTTCTTTCTTTCTCTTGCTTGACCTTCTTGCCGCGGGTATTGTGGTCCAAAATTCGCTTGCGGATGCGCAGGCTTTCCGGGGTGACTTCCAGCAGTTCGTCATCCACCAGATATTCGATGCACTCGTCCAGGCTCATCTGCCTGGGCGGGGTCAGGCGGACTTCGATATCCCGGATCGAATTACGCATGTTGGTCAGATGCTTGGTCTTGCACACATTCACTTCGAGATCGCCGGGGCGTTGGTGTTCACCCACCACCATCCCGCCGTAGACTTCTGTGCCCGGATGGATGAACAGCGTACCACGCTCCTCGGCGTTCTTCAGGCCAAAGGTAGTCGCCGCTCCCGGCTCCCAGGCGATCAGCGAACCACGGCTGCGAGAAGAGATCGCCCCGCTGGCCGGTTCGTACCCGTGGAAGAGCGTGTTCATCACGCCCAGGCCGCGGGTGGCGGTCAGGAATTGGTAGCGGAAGCCGAGCATACCCCGGGTGGGGACAATAAAGGTCAGCAGGGTGGAGCCGGAGGAAGAATCTACCATGTTGGTCATCTCGCCGCGGCGTTTGCCCAGCATCTCCACCACAGCGCCCACCGTCTCAGGACTGGTCTCGATGTACACTTCTTCGTACGGCTCTTCCAGCTTGCCGTCCGGGCCGGGGCGCATGATCACTTCCGGACGAGAGACCTGGAATTCAAAGCCTTCGCGGCGCATGGTCTCGATCAAGATTGCCAGGTGCAGCTCGCCGCGCCCTGAAACGAGGAACGTGTCGGCGCTATCGGTTTCTTCCACTCGCAAGGCCACGTTGCTTTTCAATTCATTGAATAACCGCTCACGGATGCGCCGGGAGGTGCCCCAGCGGCCTTCTTTTCCGGCGAATGGGGAGGTATTAACCCCAAAGGCCATCCTCACGGTGGGTTCTTCCACCCGGATAATCGGCAGCGGGTTGGGGTATTCTGGGTCTGCCAGGGTTTCTCCGATCTGGACTGCCTCCAGCCCGGCCACGGCAACAATATCCCCGGCTGAGGCGTGTTCGATCTCATTACGGGTCAGGCCGTCCTGTTCATACAAATAGCGGATCATTTCCGGCTGTTGGTTCCCATCCAGGGTGATGCGGGTGACCGGCTGGCCAACGGCGATCTGGCCGGCAAACACGCGCCCGATGGCGGTCAGACCGCGGTAGCTGTTGTAATCCAAAGTGGTAACCAGCATTTGCAGCGGGGCATCCGGATCCACTACCGGGGCAGGGATTTCACGCAGAATGGTCTCAAACAGAGGCTGAAGATTGGGGCCGATGTTTTCACTCAGGCCCGCTTTGTGGTCAGTGGCCACGGCATACACCACTGGGAAATCAGCCTGCCGATCAGTGGCGCCAAGTTCGATGAACAGGTCGAAAGTCTCATTGAGCACACGGGTGGCATCCGCATCCTTGCGGTCCACCTTGTTGATCACCACAATCGCCCGGTGACCGAGTTCCAGCGCTTTGCGCAGCACGAAACGCGTCTGAGGGCGGGGGCCTTCAGCCGCATCTACCAGCAGCAGTACGCCATCGACCATGTTCAGCACGCGTTCCACCTCACCACCGAAGTCGGCATGGCCAGGTGTATCCACAATGTTGATCTTGACCCGCTGCTGGGTCTTGGGGTCCAGGATGTGGATGGCCGTGTTCTTTGCCAGGATGGTAATGCCGCGCTCGCGTTCCAGGTCGTTGGAATCCAGCACCCGCTCAGCAACCTTCTGGTTCTCGCGGAACACCTGGGCCTGGCGGAGCATCCCGTCCACCAGGGTGGTCTTGCCGTGGTCCACGTGAGCGATGATGGCGATATTGCGTAAATCTGTTCTGGTTATGGTCATACTAGTTCCTCACAAAAAAGACTCCGACAAGTTGTCGGAGCCAGCCTGATTCTCGGTTTTTTGGCTGGGCTAGTGTTCTGTCAAAGGTCTTTTGAATAGATGGATTAACAGAACACTTACTGCTTTGTCAAAGGCTGGATGCGGGCGTTTTAAAATTGGATTATTTATCAACTGCTTTTCTTCTTCCAAATACAACTTTCTGCTTTGACAAATTACCAGTTTATCAGAGAATAAAGGAATATGGAAGGTGAGCCGCTCACAACCGGGTCAGCATCCATTCGTGATAGATGCCAACTTTTTCGAACCCGATGCTTTGGTATACCCGAACAGCCGGTAAATTGTCGCTTCGCACGTTCAGGCCGATGAGATCAACCGTCTCTAAAAGCCGCTGGCAGCACCCGGCTGTGATAATTTTCGCCAGTCCACGGCCGCGCTGTGCAGGCAGGGTGGTGATGTTCCCCAGGGCGGCCACCCCGAATTCCGGCGAGTAAACATGCACCCCAGCCACTGCGATCAACTGCCCCGCCTGATTTTCAATGCCGATATACTGCCCGGTCTCGATCATGCGCGGGTTAAACCAGCTTTCCGGGTAGGCTGCCTGGTAAAGGGCTTTGATACGGGGCAGGTCAATCTTGGCGAGAGGGACCACCTGATGCGTATTGACCTGCGCCACTTTACTGGTCTCTGCCAGCACCATCTTGTCGTGCTGCCCATGGTGATCCATGGCGAAGCTGGCTTCAAAACAGGTCTCCAGGCCAGGGCTGAGATGGGCGTAAACGTTCTTTGGCAGGTCAGGGATAAGTTCTGCCAGCAGGGTGCGCATTGCCATTTCGTTTTCGTTCAGAATTGCCAGCAGCACCGGCGGATGTTCGCCGGTGTAGATCAGCGCTAAAGCGGTAATCTGATCCTTTTCCAGGCTTGCCACCCAGCGGGTGTGGGGCCAGAAGAATGCATCCAAATCTCCCAGGTGGTAGAGATTGATCTCTGGTGATTTCCATAGATAGGCGGCTATCTGAGATTTGTCGGTCAGTATCTGGATCATGGGTAAATGGCGCTGAGGATCGCTTGCCCGGTCTCTCCCTGGAGGCAGGCGGCCAGTTCAGCGGCCGGGCCATCAAGCGGCTGGCTGGAAGCGATCAGCACTGGCAGCCGGATCCCGACCAGGGTTGACTTCAAGCCCTCCGCCACCCAGGCAGACGGCAGCAAACCGATTGCGGCGGGGTCAGCAGCAACTGCCTCACGCAGCGCCTCCGGGTCTGGGGCCAGATCAGCCGATGATACCAGCGGCACCCCGGCGAGCAGCTGCGCTTCGAAAGCCTGCTGGGCTTCATCACCGGGATATAAAGCCCACACAGATACCGGAGAAGCTCCTTCGCCAGCTTCCCCCCAGGAGGTGGTTTGCCCGGTGAACAGTTCCCGGATCTGGTCAACTGTTAGAGAACCGGCCGGATTTTCCTGGTGGAAGACTACCGCAATCTCTTCACTGGCAATCTGCGCCAGAAACCCACCATCCGCATCTGGTTCTCCAAGGCGGATCAGCAAACCAGGTTCTGCCTGAGCGGCAAACCTTTCCATCAGGCGCAGGTCCACATTCGGCAGCAATTTTCCACAGGCCTGTACTGCCGGGATCACCGGACGGGAGGCTGGTGTGATCTGCACCAGGAGAGGGTCAAGCTGCGGGGAAATTTCCGGCGGGGATGGCTGGCAGGCTGTCAGAAAACTGGCCAAAGCAACCACTATCCACAGGATCAGACTGAGGCGTTTCATTTCAGAACCAGGATCAGGGCACTCAGTGCGATCAGATAAATAGAGAAATGCGAGAGCGGGTTGGTAGTCAGATAGCGGAGCAGCCAGCGGATAGAGAGATAGCCTACAATCGCGGCTGTTACAAAACCAATCGCCATTGGGACGAGAAAATCACTTAGATTAGGGACCTCCAAAAGATCAAATACCGCCAGCGCACCCGCCCCCAGCATAGCCGGGACAGCCATCAAGAAAGAGAAACGGGCGGCTGATGGGCGGTCCAGTTTCCGGAACAATCCCCCGCTGATCGTGCTTCCGGAGCGTGAAACACCGGGAAAGAGGGCCAGCATCTGGAACAGGCCAACCACCAGGGCGTCCAACCAATTGATCCTGGAGAGATCGTTTTGAAGCTTGCCAATTTGCTCTGCGCCAATCATCAGCACCGCGGTGAAGATCAGAGCCAGCACGGTGAAATTTGGGCTCGAGAAAGCCGCTTCGACGCTATCCTTGACCAGCAAGCCGAAGATAACTGCCGGTAAGGTGGCGATGATCAGATACAAACCCATACGGACATCCACTCGCTGGTAGGCTTCCTTCTTCCAAAAAGAGGACAGGAACCCGGTCAGGATGGCCCACAAATCGCGCCAGAAATAAATGATCACCGCCACCAGCGTGCCGATCTGGACGAGGACATCAAAGACAAACACTTGCTCCTCTGGGATGTGCCAGCCAAGCAGGTAGGGGGTCAGTACAAGGTGACCGGAGCTTGAGATCGGCAGGAATTCAGTGATCCCCTGCACGATCCCCATGATAAAGGCCTGGAATGGTGTCATAGGCTATAGTTTATCAAATATTGGGCAGATACGTGAACGTAAAATGACTACGCCAGCAAGTCGCTGAAATCGTCGGCAAACGTGCCTGCCAGGATGGAGGTGCGCATCTCTTTGGCCAGGTTGACCAGGGTGAACAGGTTGTGGATTGAAAGCAAAGTCGCTGAAAGCATCTCCCGGGCTGCGATCAGATGGCGGATGTACGCCCGGGAAAAGGTGCGGCAGGTATAACAGCCGCACCCTGGGTCAATCGGGGATTCGTCCTTAGCAAAGGGGGCATTCTTGATATTAAGACGACCGCCACTGCGCAGCATAGCGGCATGGTTGCGGCCCATGCGGGTGGGGAGCACACAGTCAAAGACATCGATCCCGCGGGCGACCCCGTTGACCAGGTCTTCCACCGTGCCAACCCCCATCAGATAGCGCGGCTTGTCCTGCGGCAGGATGGGATCGACCACATCCAGGATAGCATGCATCTCTTCTTTGGTTTCGCCCACGGAAAGTCCACCGATGGCAATCCCCGGAGTATCCATCCCAGCCACAAATTCAGCAGATTGCTGGCGCAGGTCTTCATGGATGCCTCCCTGCACGATCCCGAACAGGGCCTGGTCGGAGCGGGTTTTGGCATCCACACAGCGCCGCAGCCAAGCATGCGTGCGCTGGGCAGCACGCTGGCTGTAAGCATGATCATAAGGGTCAGCACATTGATCAAAGGCCATAATGATATCAGCGCCAAGGTTTTCCTGGATCTGAATGGCGCGCTCCGGGGTGAAATGGTGGGTCGAGCCGTCGATATGGGACTTGAAGATCACCCCATCATCGCTGACCTTGCTGTTCTCTCCAAGCGAAAAGACCTGGAATCCGCCGGAATCAGTGAGCAGGGGACCGTCCCAGCGCATGAACTCATGCAGGCCGCCCATTTCGGCGACGAGTTGATCGCCAGGGCGCAGGTAAAGATGGTAGGTATTGGCAAGCACCAGCGAGGCGCCCAGGTCGGCGAGTTGAGCTGGGGTGACTGCCTTGACAGTCGCGGCTGTCCCCACCGGGGCAAAGACCGGGGTCAGCAAGTCTCCGTGCGGGGTAGTGAAGCGCCCGGCGCGAGCCCTGCCGTCCTGACCCTCGAGGGTGTATTGAAAGTGATTGGTCATAGAGGGATATTATACCTGCTGAAATTGGCTGGCAGGCTGTCTTGCAGCATCCACGATAGATACTTGTGCAGCTATCCTCCCTCAGGGTGTGATCAACTATTGAAGAAATAGACTGATGGCCAAGATTTTTAGCCCCATCTCCCGCCACAGGCAGGCAAATGCGGTCCCGGTTGATGTGGGGCAGGGAAGGAAATCTGATCGCACCCCTCCCTTAAAGATGT
>JAFGDK010000042.1 GCA_016932165.1 Anaerolineales bacterium | reverse complement strand
TGGAGAAGTGCATGGATGAGCTGGGGATGATCGCCACCCGGCTCGGGCGAGCTTAAATTAACACGGTCGATATACCTTATTGGGCTGTTTCTATTTGGTCTATCAAGATGGGATCAGTTTTCATTTCTAATAAGGAGGTGCGTGATGCCGTTCCAGAAATTGTTTGGCCCGCCTGATATCGAGAAACTAAAAACTCAGAACGATATCGTCGGGTTGATCAAAGCATTGGGGTATAAAAAAGACGCTGGAATCCAACATTCTGCGGCGGATTCTCTGAGGAAGATGGGGAAATCCGCGGTCAAGCCACTCGAAGCAGCACTGAAGTACAAAGAGCGAGATGTGCGATTGGCCGTGGCAAAGCTACTGGGGGAGATCGGCGATCCAGGATCATCTACCCGGCTCTACACTGTCTCCAATGAGGAACCAGACCCAGCCGTCCGCTGTGCGGAAATTGAAGCTCTGGGAAAATTCGAAGATTCTGCAAGCAGGTTTAGCCTACAGACCATCCTGTGGTATGGAAAAACACCAGACATGCGGGCCGCTGCATCTGCAGCCATGGTAAAGATTGGTCCACCATCTGTGCAGGTCTTGATAAATTCGCTCGAACGCCAGGACCCAGTTACCCGTTACTTTGCAGCATCAGCATTGGGAAAGATTGGCGACTTGCAATCAGTGGAACCACTTATCCGTACTTTAGTAGATGCAGACGCGCCCACCCGTATGGCTGCAGCCGAAGCGCTGGGCGAAATCGGAGACCCAGGCGCTGTAGAACCTCTAATCGGTGTCTTAAAAGATCCTCATCCGAAGGTGCGGGAACAGAGTGCGCATGCCTTGGTGAAAATCGGTGCGCCGGCATTAGAAGCGCTGGAAATTACCCTAGAAGACAAAGACGATGAGGTACGAAAAGCCGCTGCAGAAGTCCTGAAAAAGATCAAGGATCAAGTGGGAACGGATAAAGATAAAACAAAGGATGGAAAAACCAGCAAGCAAGAGGGAGTCGTCGCTGATGAAGATCCCATCAAGCTCGAATTGAAATCCGTGCTGCCAGGCTTAACGGTTATTCAGAAAGAGGTGATTTCCAAAGCCCGCCAGCAGATCATCAACTTCACATCTCCACCCCACCCGCTCATGTTTTCAGGAACTCTCGAAGATACCGCGGATTATGCCGCTATAATGGTTCGGCAAACCGAGAATTTCATCCGTTCTTGTAAAGGCATAACCGATGTAAAACACGCTTTTTTGATCACCAGCATGCCCGTCCGTCAGGTTCTCGAAATCCAATATGAGCAGTTCTGGGACGATGGCAGTTCTTCGATCTATAATGAGAACGTGGCACGCTTTGGTGAGGACCAGTTTGAAGTGTTCGGCAGCCAGAAGAGCGCTGCACGTATGGCTGCGGTCTGGAAAAAATGAGATTTAACCACAATCTTTGATGGCGGAGGACAACAGGACGATACATTGGCAGAGACGCGCCGCGGACCTGGGAATTATCCGGGGTGCCTTGCGGCTCTCGGCACACGTACTGGCAAAAAACCCAACCCAACTGTCTGGTCAGTTGGTAGGCCGCTTGGGAGCTAACGAATCACTTGCCATCCGGGCTCTGGTCGCTCAAGCCGTTCAGTGGCGGGATGAACCCTGGCTGCGGCCGCTGAACCCCTGTCTAAATTCGCCGGAATGGGCTCTGCTACGCACCCTGACCGGTCACACACAATCGGTCGGCGCAGTGGCCGTTTCACTGGATGGGCGCCTGGCAGTTTCGGGCGCGGCAGACCACACCCTGAGAATTTGGGACCTGCAGCGGGGCGTGGAACTACGGACCCTGACCGGGCATACAGCCGGGGTTTCGTCCGTCTGCCTGACCCCCGATGGCAATCAAGTTATTTCCGCTTCGCTAGATCACACCCTCATGGTGTGGAATGTGGAGGGTGGCGTGCCCACCCGGACTCTGCGCGGGCACAGCCAGGGGATACGGGCGGTGGCTCTAACCTCGGACGGCTCGCAGGCTATCTCAGCTTCTCTAGACCGCAGCCTCAAAATATGGGACTTGGAACAAGGTAGGGAAATTTACACCTTGCGGGGTCATGCCGATGTGGTGACCTGTGTTGTCATGATGCCAGACTCTGCCCAGGTGATCTCCGCTTCTGCAGATGGTACAGTCCGGTTATGGGATTTTGAGAGCGGTGCTGAGCACCGAAGATTTGCCAGCCGGCGGGGTGGCATCCATTCCCTGGCAGTCACCCCCGATGGAACCCGGGTTGTGATTGGATTTGAAGGGGGAATGATCGAGGTATGGGATCTCTCCCAGGGAGAACTCCTGAGTACATTAAGGGGTCATACCCAGGCTGTAGTCGGTTTGGCAGCCTTTCCTGCTGGCCACCGGATCATTTCAGCATCCCTGGATTGTACCTTGAAAGTGTGGGACTTGAACCAGGGTGAAGCCTTAGCCACACTGAAAGGTCATTCCCTACCAGTTTGGGCTGTGTCGGTAACACCAGACGGCCGATCAGCGATATCCACCTCGGCAGACCATACCGTAAAGGTCTGGAATCTGATGCATGCCAGCTCTCAATCCCAGATCATGGGCCTCTCCACCCCGGAACATGCAGAAACAGTGACCGCCTTAGTCGTGACCGCAGATGGACGCTTTCTTATCTCCGCCTCCCTGGATCGCTGCCTGAAAATTTGGAACTTATCCAATGGGAAAGAAATCAAAAAGTGGGTCGGCCACCGCAGTGGAATTCTAGACCTGGCCGCTACAAAGAATGGTCGCCGTTTGGTGACCGGATCCCATGATAGGATCGTAAAGGTTTGGGATCGCGATGGCGACGAAATCCTTGAGCTGGTTGGTCATTCGGATTCGGTCTGGGGGGTGGGGTTGACTCCAGACGGGCGCATCTGTGTCTCAGGTTCCAAAGATGGGACCATGAAAATCTGGGACCTGGATTGGGGAAATGAATTGGCCACATGCTACGGGCATAAAGATTGGGTGCTAGCTGTGGCGGTGTCACCTGACGGCCGGCTGGTTTTCTCGGGATCGAAAGACAAGACGGTGAAGGTGTGGAACCTTTCGCGGGGGGTGCAAGTGGGATCCCTATCCGGTCACAAGGATGCTGTTTGGGCCGTGGTTGTCACTCCGGATGGACGTTACCTGGTCTCCGGTTCGGTGGACGGAACCCTGCTGGTATGGGATGTGAGGCAGATGGCAAGCCTGCCCTTTCAACAGCCGGAGCCCGAGAAAAAACTGATTTGCAATGAATATATCTTGGACCTTGTGGTATGTTCAGATAGCCGTTTGGTAGGCTGCACGACCCATAACGGTTCCCTGGTATTGTGGGATATCGAGGCGGGCGAACGGGTAGCGGCTTACACTGCTGACCATGCTTTAACAGCTTGTGCGGTAGCACCTGATGGTGTTACATGGATAGCAGGGGATGGAGAGGGCCAGATTCACAGATTACGGTTTGAAGGGATCGAATGAGACCACCCAGTCAAAGAACGCTATTTAGAGGCTGCCAGATGATCGCTTACCGCTCAGTGATCATGTTTTGACCATTTCTGACGGGTTGTGCGTGCATAATATCAAACACCACTTGCAACTTCGGCTAACTAAGGATATGATAAGGTGATTCGATTTATAAAGGTTTATATCATCCTGAGATCTACAATAGTTAAAAAGATATAGGACATCCCAATAGGATCCCACCTGCGCCAATTGATTGCCAATCTCTGAGAACCGCTTCATGAAATCCGAACTGATCCCCTGCCCCCACTGCGGTCAATCGATTGATTCCCAAACCTGGTTTTGTGAATTTTGTGGCGAAAGCCTGGCATTGGCAGCTTTATTAGCCAAAGGTGACCTGTCTGTTCCATTTGGGGGTAGCCAACTCCCCATTGCTCCCGAGATTCTGGTGCCTCGGCTGGGTGAATATCTACAAGAAAAGGGCATCCTGCATGCCAGCGATTTACAAAAAGCCTTAGAATACCAGCAAAAATTATCCGAACAGGGGGAATCGCGCCTGATTGGGCAGACCTTGTTAGACTTAGATTTGGTGAAAAAAGAGCAGCTCGACCAGGCTATTACCGAGCAGATACTGCAGCTACAATCTGCCCTACAGCAGGTGAATGTTGAACTGGAAGAACGAGTCCGGGAACGCACAGCGGAACTTGAAAACGCACTGAACCGCCTGACCGAGCTGAACCAGCTTAAATCCAACTTCATTGCCAATATTTCCCATGAACTGCGTACCCCTCTCACACACATCAAAGGGTATGTAGAATTATTACTCGAACGGGAGCTTGGGCCTCTCACCCCGCAACAGGCATCTGCTTTGGATGTCATGAATGCCTCAGAAGAACGGCTGGAAAGGTTAATTGAAGACCTGATCCAGTTTTCCTTACTGGCGCGCGGCGATTTAGATTTACGGATCGAGGTCTTTGACCTGGGTGAGGTGCTGGCTGAGGTAACCGCGCAAGCCGTTAAGAAGTGCAAAAAGAAATCGCTTTCATTTTCCTACCAACCGCCAACCAGTGTGCTGAAGGTTCGAGCGGATCAGAAAAAAATCAATTGGGTGCTGGACCAGCTATTCGATAATGCCATTAAATTTACGCCCATGGGTGGCGAAGTTGGTTTGAAGATTATCCCGGGCTTAAAAAGAGTTATACTGTCTGTGTACGATTCCGGCATCGGAATTGCACCAGAAAGGTTTGACGAGATCTTCCAGACTTTTCACCAGCTAGATGGTTCTGCCAGGCGGCGTTATGGTGGTACGGGTCTCGGATTGGCAATGGCTCATCAAATTGTCGCAGCGCATGGGTCCGAGATCAGGGTAAAATCTAGCCTGGGAGAAGGCGCTACTTTTGAGTTTTCGCTGCTTTATGCTGTGCCTGATGAAGACCTGGAATCCTGATCCCTGGTCATGAGAGAGGCAGGTTGAGGGCCTCGCCTGGTATTGGTGAATGGAAACCATAATCTAGGATCATTCAATCGTCATGGAGAGAAAGTTACGCAGGGTACTATGTCACTGAAGCCAATCCCATTAGAAAACTTGAAACACCGAGAATTGCAGACAGTGTATGAAATTAGCCGCGTCATCCTGCAATC
>JAFGDK010000041.1 GCA_016932165.1 Anaerolineales bacterium | reverse complement strand
GATAGTACTGACCTCGATGACCCTAACCTGGCCATCTGAAAACGGGCGGTGGGATAGTATTTTTATTGATGGACAAATTGTTGGTAACCCTAATTTTGATCCTACTTATTATGAGTTCATTTTTAGAGAGGCTCATCTTACTGATCGGACTTTTGATCCAGGTGCGAGCAAGGAAGTTGTCTTAGATTTCAAAGTTGATCAAGACTTTGGAACATATACTGCAACATTTAGTTTTGATAATGGCTGTACCCGCCCTTAGTAACCGTGATGTTAGAGACAGGATGAACGATGACAGAAAAAAATAACAATCAAGAGTCATTCTCCCAGGATGCTGGGATCAGCTTGTACCTGCGCAATCTGGAGCAGACTTTGCTCAGCCGGGATTGGCTGGAGACCCGCTCGAAGTTTGAGTTGATGGACCTGGTTCAATTCCTGGCAGTGCAGCTTTACAAGCAGAGCACAACTCAATTGAAGCCGAGCTCCAGACGGGCACCGGATATCAAATTTCCCATGGTTGGCGCAGAAAATCTGGCTAGTTTTGAGCCAGTGCCAGCGGGAGCAGAAGATACCAATGGAGACTCCTTGAAAATTTTGATGGTAGGGTCTAAGACCGCATCGCTGAACCGCGGTTACCGCATCATCAACCAGGCGGTGGTCGGGCGAGATGACGGCAGCAAAAATGTAGATATAGATCTGACCCAATTTGGGCCGGAGGTGAAAGGTGTATCCCGCCGCCACGCGGAGTTCAAGGTGAGCGGCAATAAATTGTATGTGGTGGATTTGCAAAGTTCCAATGGGACCTATCTGCGAGGCCGGCGGCTGGAGGCTGGGCAGGCGATTGAAGTGCCCAGTGGGAGTGTACTTTCGTTTGGTGCTCTGCATGTTCAGGTGCAGATCATTCGAGATTAGTGGGATAAATAAATAATGAAAGTAAAAAGGTGAGCTGAGCGGCTCACCTTTTTGGATGGAGGGGAGTTGGAAATCAGATTTTTGGGCCGGCTGCTACAACTTCTGGTGGGCATTCGGGAGCAAATTTTTTGAAGTTATCGATGAAGCGTGCAGCTAGCTGTTCATATTTGTGGTTATATTCTTCCTTCGATGGCCAGGATTTTGCCGGATACATCACATTCTCGGGCACATTTGGACAGGTTTTGGGTACATGGAAACCGAAAACCGGATCTTGGTAGTATTCCACCTCAGCCAGACTGCCATCCAGGGCTGCGGTGAGCATGTTGCGCGTATGGCGGATGCTGATGCGTTTTCCAATGCCGTAAGGCCCACCAACCCAGCCGGTGTTCAGCAGCCAGCTGGTTACACCGTGGCGTTCCATCTTTCTGGCGAGCATATCTGCATATAAGATCGGTGGATGGACCATGAAAGGAGCGCCGAAGCAGGCGCTGAAGGTGATCTCTGGTTCCTCACCCAGACCCACTTCAGTACCGCCGACCTTGGAGGTGTATCCTGAGATGAAGTGGTACATGGTCTGTTCAGGTGTCAGGCGGGCGATTGGCGGCAGGACGCCCTGTGCATCACAGGTGAGCAGGATGATATTTCTGGGGTGCCCTCCCATTTTCTCAGGGATGGCGTTACTGATGTAGCTCAATGGATAAGAGGCGCGCGTATTCTCGGTGAGCATCTCGTCGTCCAGATCAATCTTGCGGGTGACTGGATCATAGATCACGTTTTCAAGGATGGTGCCAAAGGTCTGCGTAGTTTTATAGATTTCCGGCTCTGCGGTGGGAGAAAGCTGGATTACTTTGGCATAACAGCCGCCTTCAAAGTTGAAAACACCTTTCTCGCTCCAACCATGTTCATCATCTCCAATTAATTTCCGGTTTGGGTCAGCGGAGAGAGTAGTCTTACCAGTTCCGGAAAGTCCAAAGAACAAGGCCGTGTCATCCTTGTCTCCGGTATTGGCGGAGCAGTGCATGGTGACAACACCCTTGAACGGGAGGAGGAAATTCATCACGGTAAAGATCGATTTTTTGATCTCTCCGCCATAGGCAGAACCTCCGATGATGGCAATATTATGTTCAAAGTTGAGGATGATAAAAGTACCCGTGCGGGTACCATCGATGGGTTCAAAGGCATAAAAGGATGGCGCGGCGATTACAGTAAAATCGGGGACATGCTGGCGGTATTCTTCCCGGTTGGAAGGGGTGATGAACATGTTGCGGGCAAAATGGCTGTGCCAGGCATATTCAGTGATGATGCGCACAGGCATCTGGTAGTCTGCATCTGCGCCGGCGTAACAATCCTGGACAAACAGATCTCGGCCTTGGAGATAACCAAGCAGTCTGGTGTAAAGTCCTTCGAATTTCTCCGGGCTGATCGGGCGGTTATATTCTCCCCACCAAATCTTATCTTCCGTGGATGCCTCTCGCACCACAAATTTGTCCTGGGCTGCACGTGCAGTGTGGATGCCCGAATCGACCAATAGAGCGCCCATTTTGGTGATTTTGGCTTCTCCCCGGAATATCGCCTCTTCGTATAGCGATTCAGTAGGCAAATTCCAATAAGCCATGCGCAGATTGGTAATGCCATGATTTTTAAGGTCGAAGTCGCTTTTTAGGGTGGTTGCTTCCTGTTCAGCGGGTGTTTTTATATTCAGTAAGTTGTTGTTCATTATAGCCAATCCCGGATGAGTTTGCGGTCGCCGATATAGATTTCGTTGGGTGAGTTGGGATCTAAGGCCCACTTGATGCGATCAATTCCTTCGATGATGTCCTTGACCGAACCGGCATAGCTGAGGCGGAGATGTCCTTCCATCCCAAATTCGCTGCCGGGAACAGTTACGACCATGGCTTTTTCGAGGATGAAACGGGCCAGCTTGATCGATTTGGTTTCATAAGCCCTGAAATCTGGCAGGGCATAGAAAGTCCCTTGTGGTTTGATGGTAACCACATCTGAGAATGAACGCAACTCTTGCATGAGGATGTCCCGATTGTTTTGAATGGTCAATCTCAGGTTTTCCACTACGCTCTGCATCCCATTTAGTGCTCCTTCAGCGGCAAATTGGGAGACAACCGGGGGGCAGGAGGTGACATTGCTCTGAACATTGATCATCACCTCTACCATCTTTTTGGGGGCAATTGTCCATCCAATACGGTATCCGGTCATGCCGTAGAGCTTAGCAATGCCATTCACCACAATTACCTTGGAGTTATTCACGTCCTCTTTGGTGAAGTTATAGACAGATGGGGCGATATTGTTATCAAACACCAATTTATGGTAGATGTCATCCATTATGAGGTAGATGCCCTTGCGCTCACAATATTCAATAATCTTGGCGATCAGCTCTTCCGGGTAAACTGCCCCGGAGGGGTTGTTGGGAGAATTGACGATGATCGCTTTGGTGTAAGAGGAAGTGGCTTCCTCGATATCCTGCATCCTTGGGACGAAGGTGCCGTCTTCAGGAATAACTACCACAGGAATGCCATAAAGCATCTTGATCATCTCTGGATAGCTGACCCAGTGGGGGGCAAGAACGATCACCTCGTCTTGTGGGTTGAGAATGGTATAAAGGATGTTATATAACGACTGCTTTGCCCCGTTGGAGACAATGATATTCTCCGGTTCGACAAGCCGCCCATAATTCTCCTCAGTGTAGCGGATAATTGATTTCTTGAGTGACGGGGTGCCATCGGTGGGTACATATTTGATGTCACCGGCTTTTAATTTGGATGATGATCCCAACAATGCTGTGATTGGTGCGGGATTCTTGGGTTCACCAATCCCCAGATGGATCACGGGGTGCCCCATCGTCCGCAGTCGACGGGCTTCCTCGTTGAGGGATAGGGTTGGTGATTCTTTGATCGTACTGGCCAGCCTGCTAATGCTCATTGATTTCAGCCTCCGGTTAGAATCGGAATTAGATCCACTCATTTCATGGTGGATGTGGGTGATATTTTACCCTTGGGTGTGTTACCTTGCAATGAAAGCAGGATGAATAAGGCTGTTTTGTTGGAGAGGATCATTCTTTGTTGAACTGGTTTTTCAACCCGGCATTGATCAGATTGAGCCGGACGTTGGGGAAATCTTTTTCCAGGCTTGAGAGGAAATCTTTGGCAATCTGGCGTTGAGACCCCGTCTCTTGAGGACAGCGGTTTGGAGTTAGAGGGAACTGGTTTGCTTTTGCAAAACTTTTTAATTTCTTCTCTGGTGTGTAGCATAATGGGCGAATGAGGCGAAATTTCCCCCCAAAGTATTCACTTGACGGCAGCATGGTTTCAAACCGCCCATGGAAAAGGAGATTCATCAGCGTGGTTTGGGCTAGGTCATCTGCGTGGTGTCCAAATGCGATGACATTGCACCCGTGCTTCTCAGCGATCTGAAATATCTGGCGCTTGCGGTTCCTGGTGCAGCGTTGGCAGGTCAGAGGGAGGGTGTCCGCATAGGTGATTTCGAGGGGTGCGGTTTGATAGCTTATCCCAGATGTTTTCAGCCAATCAATCATGGACGGGTAGGCAGGGTTGACCGGTCCGTTGGTGTCACCGCTGATATGGACAGCCAAGATTTCATAGTTTTCTGGTACTGTTCTTCTGCGCATGTCCAGCAATTTGAGGAGAGAAAAACTATCTTTCCCGCCGGAAAAACCGACTGCTATCTTATCTCCAGGCTGGATCATCTTATAGTGATAGACGGCCTTATTAATATCCCGGAGGAGCCAATAGGCCATTTTAGCTATTCTTTTCTCATCAGGTGGGTGGAATTCCATTAGCGTTCCCAGATAAGCAGAGTATGTTATGTCATTTTACAATTATTTAAACAAAAAACCCCATATTACTATGAGGTTTTTTCTTGATAACCTCGATTTTGCTAATTGATATCGTGAATCTCGACTTCATCATCATCCAAATCGAGGTCTTTGAAATCTTCGATCTGGTATATGGAACCGGTTTGAATAAATAGGGTGCGTTCGCAGATATTGGTCACCCGGTCAGCCATACGTTCAATATTGTGTGCAGCCCACTGAAGGTGGTTTGCCAGCTTAATCTTATCTGGGTCTTCAACCATATATTTAACCAGACCTTTGTAAATCTTGTTGAAGTAATCGTCCACCTGGTCATCCCGATCAGGGATGACGCGCGCAGCTTCTACATCGCCGTCCACAAAAGCTTTTACTGATTTCTGAAGCATATCTACGGAGATCTCCGCCATCGGGACCAGGTTTTCAAGGGGAGGTAGGATTTCCTGATTCCTGGTCAGTTTTGTGATTTTAGCGATCCCTTTGGCATAGTCGCCGATGCGTTCCAGCTCGGTGATGATTTCCAATACCGAAGCGAGGGTGCGCAGGTCGCCAGCCATAGGCTGCTGAGTTGCAATCGTGATCAGGCACTCATTCTCGATTTGGAAGCGTTTATCATTGATTTCCTGATCACCCCGAATCACTTGTTTGGATAGTTTTTTGTCACCGGTCATCAAGGCTTTAACGCCATTCAGAACGGCTTCGCGCACCATGCTCTCAAGGATGAGAACATCGTCTTTCAATTGATTGAGCAAATTATCCATATATTCGCGTGTCATTTCATTTCTCCTGTGATTCCAAACTACCCAAAACGGCCAGTGATATATTCTTCAGTTAGCTTTTCTTTTGGGTTGGTGAACAGTTTGGCAGTCTCGTCATATTCTACAAGATAGCCAGCCCGATCAGGGTTCATATTGAAAAAGGCTGTATAGTCTGAGGCGCGACCAGCCTGCTGCATATTGTGGGTGACAATGATAATTGTATAGTTTTTACTTAATTCGCGCATCAAATCTTCGATCTTGAGTGTGGCGACAGGATCGAGGGCTGAAGCAGGCTCATCCATGAGGATCAGATCCGGTTTTACGGCAATGGCACGGGCAATGCAAAGGCGCTGCTGCTGGCCGCCAGATAGCGACAGGCCGGATTGGTCGAGTTTGTCTTTGACTTCGTCCCATAGGGCTGCACGGCGCAGTGAGTTCTCTACCAGCTCATTCATGTCACCTTTAAAGCCGTTGATTTTGGCACCCCAGGCAACGTTTTCATAGATGCTTTTGGGGAAGGGGTTCGGTTTTTGAAAGACCATGCCAATGCGGCTGCGGACTTCCACGGCGTCAATTTCGGGGGCATAAATGTCAATGCCTTCGAAGATGATCTCGCCTTCAGTACGGGCGGTGGGGACGAGCTCATTCATGCGGTTGAAGGAGCGCAGTACAGTGCTCTTTCCACAGCCAGAGGGGCCGATGATGGCCGTGATCTTGTTTTTCTTAATTTCCAGGTTGACATCTTTAACTGCTTGGAAGTCGCCATAGTAAATATTCAGGTTGCGGGCGACCATCGAGACATCTTGTTTGTGAGTGGTAAGTGTGGACATGGTTATAATCTCCTCGCGTAACGATTTCTCAGGAAAATAGCGGTTGCATTCAGCGATAGCAATAAGATCAACAGCACCAAGATTGCCGCGGCTGCGATGTTCCTGAAGACATCTTGGGGACGGGCTGTCCATTGATAGATCTGGATGGGCAGAGTGGTAAATTTCGAGAATGGCCCTGAGGGGTCTTCCCGAATGAAGGTGGATGCGCCTACCACCACGAGAGGTGCTGTTTCACCAATCGCGCGCGAGATCGATAGAATCGTCCCGGTTAGTACACCGGATATGGCATTTGGCAGTACATGGTACCAGACCGTCTGCCATTTGGTGGCGCCCAAACCATAGCTGGCCTGTCGCAGAGATTGAGGAACCGCCCGGATGGCTTCCTGTGAGTTGATGATGATCAGAGGGAGGACCAGCAAGCCCAGGGTCAGCCCGGCAGAAAGAACGGTGCGCCCGTTGGCGGTCGTTGGGTCTTCCAGGACACCAAAAGCAGCGCCGCTGGTTATCTTTTCCAGTGCACGGACAAAGATTGCCAACCCCAACATACCATAGATGATAGATGGTACTCCGGCGAGGTTGTTGATGTTGGTCTGGATGATCCGATTTATGAAGGTATCAGTAGCATATTCTTCCAGGTAGATTGCCGCGCCAACACCGATTGGAAAGGCGAATGTGATCGCGATGAAAATTGTCCACAAGGAACCTAGAATAGCGGTGCGCACCCCAGCTTTCATGGCTGTTTCAGACTGGCGGGAAACTAGAAAGTTCGGGTTTAGCCAGCTGCGCATTTCCAGTTGGCCGTTGGGGAATTCTTTTGCAGCCTGGGCTTGGATTTCGGCCCGGTTTCGCAGAGATTCCCAAAAGCCCCAACCTTCTACCACCCTTGCTTCGAGAACCCATTCAACAATCAGGTTTTCCAGATCTACCTCAGTCGGGTTTTCGAAAGCGCCCTCAGCTTCAAAGCGGCGGTATAGACCTTTGGAAACATTCTCCTGGAATGTGAGGAGTAATTGGTCAACGGTCTGGTCTTCAAGGGCAACTCCATCCCGTTCAAGAGATTCTGGGAGGACCTGATATTCCACAACTACATATCCAAAGGCGCTGTCTCCGATGTTGTAAAGTAAAGCAAGCAAGGCCACAATGCCGACAAGCGTGGAAATCATGAAGATGGTCTGCCAAACAGATCCGGTGCGGTGACGGGCTTTCAGCCTGGGGTTTTGTTTGGATGATTTTGATGTGCTCATTCGTACACCTCTCGGAAGCGCCGGACGATCATCTGGCTGAAGATGTTCAGGCCGAGGGTCATGACAAACAATAGCAGCCCGATAGCAAACAGGCTGTTGTAGTCGATCGAGTTGTAACTCAGGTCGCCGCCACTGATCCGCACGATGTGGCCGGTCATGGTTTCAGCAGATTCAAACGGGTTGAAGGTGAATTTAGGGCCAGCCCCGGCAGCAATTGCAACGATCATGGTTTCTCCGAATGCTCGGGAGATTGCCACAATGAAGGCGGCTGCGATCCCGGAAATGGCTGCTGGCAGCACTACCTGGAAGGCTGTTTCAAGTTTGGTCGCGCCCAGACCGTAGGCTGCTTCACGCAGAGCCAGGGGAACCGCGTGGAGGGCATCCTCACTCATCGAACTGACCAGTGGGATAATCAGGATACCAATCACGATCCCGGCGGAGGCAGTATTGTAGATCTGGATGACATCCTGCCCAAAGATGGATCGCAGGAGAGGGGTCATAAAGGTAAGAGCAAAATAGCCATACACAACGGTGGGGACACCCGCCAGGATCTCCAGTGTGGGTTTGAGGGTATCGCGTAGCTTGTCGCTGGCGTATTCACTCAGGTAGATGGCAATACTCAACCCGATCGGAAGGGCAACCAACATGGCGATCACCGAGGTCATCAATGTGGCATTGACGAGGGCCCAGATGCCAAATTTGCCGATCTGCGGATTCCATTCTGTCTTGGTGAAAAACTCCACAATGGAAACTTTGCGTGCAGTCATCAACTCTTTCCCTTCAGGGTGGTCGGCAGGGATGGTCTCGTTGTAGCCCCGGATCACACTCAGCGAGGCACCCTGAACTGCAGTGACCAGCATCTGTTCATCTTCGATCCGGATGACGGTTTCTGGGAGGATTTCAGTGCCGCTGGTCGAGATCAGAATTCGATCATCGGTGCGCAATACATCCGTCTGGGTTTCTTTGTTCGGCTGTTCCCATTGGGTGAGGGTGAAAAATAGAAGTGCTTCTTTTCCTAATTCGTAGACGATGCCAAAGGTAATGAGAATGGATAATGCGCCACACGCAAAGAGAAATGTTTGGATGATCGTTTCAGCGATGCGCGGTTTTCTCCGCATATCCTTTTTGGTGATTTGGATTTGGTCGGACGTTTCGGTCATAATGATCTCCTCACAATATACTTGGTGGACACATTATAAAAGATAATTAAGCCAGTCTTTAGAAAACTCTTCCCCCCATTTTAGTGAAACACCTTTGCTGGGGGGAAGAGTGAGGTAAAGTCACAACTTATAGGTCAAATCTGTTGCGTGAGCAGAAATCTTATTGGTTGTTCATCGCCTTGATCCAGGCGTTCAAACCGCCTGCCAGGTCGTTTGCACTGGCCGGGAAGTAGCCAACCTCCTCGATCTCTTCGTTCACGTAGGTGAGGAAGTAGAGGATATAGCTGGCAACCTGGGGTTTGTCCTG
>JAFGDK010000040.1 GCA_016932165.1 Anaerolineales bacterium | reverse complement strand
GCCACGAGCCGGTCAGGCGGGCGGATTCATGGATATGCCCATGCAGCGTGATCCTGGGCTGTCGTTCCAGGATGAAACGACGGATGGCAATACTACCGACGTGCACATCCAGGGGAACGCCATCGATGGTTCTGCCATCCAAAGCCGCCCGGTCTAGGGTTGTTTGGTAAGGGGGAGAGTGGAATAAGAAGACCGCTCGAGAAAGATCAGCGCCCTGCACCAGATTCTCCAGATCGGCCTGTATGGTTGCATGGCGGATCACATGGGCAGGCACAGAAACGGAGCGCCAGCCTTCTTCTGGCGAGATGCAGCCCGGATCTACGAAACGCGAGACATCATAGCGCTCCCAATCCTTCAGCAAAAAGGGTGTAGGGGGGATGCAGGCATAACCATATACGGTGAATGCGCCACACCTTACCGCGCGAGCATGGAGGTATTCCCACAAGCCCTGCGTCTCTGCTTGAGTCAGCCTAGCCTCCTCAGCACGGGGATCATCATTTCCCAGGATCAAGAAGACCTGTGGATAATCTTGGGAAAGCTGTGCCTTCAAGCGCTCAAAACCGTCCACCAGAACCGCATGAATGAAATCCCGCCTGTTTTTCTTGCCGTGGCTAGAAATTCCGTGAGGCAGCAGGTCACCCCCCATCAGGACAACCGCTGGCATCTCCTTTAGGATGACCTGAAACAGCTTCTGATACCTTGAGGCAAACCCGTGTAAATCTGAAACAAAGAACCACTGGCTCATAGGCTTAATTATAGCGACAAAACGCGCCTCAGCTAGAGCACTCTGTGCACTTGGTCCATTTTTATAACTTTTTAATACACTGATGGGTAAATTTTATGAGTTCTCCATATGCTTTGGTTATAGTACAAGTATCAGCATAGGCACAAATTCAAAAAGGAGATAAAAATGTCAGTAATCCAAGATACCATTGCCATGGTGGAGGAAAAGGATGCCGGACAACCCGAGTTTCATCAGGCAGTCAAAGAGGTTCTTGCCACACTGGAGCCCACGGTTGACAGGCACCCAGAATTTGTGAAAGCCAAGATCTACGAGCGGATCGTTATCCCTGACCGGGTCATCTTGTTTCGGGTTCCCTGGGTTGATGACAGCGGTGATGTACAGGTAAATCGCGGTTTTCGGGTCCAATTCAACAATGCCATTGGGCCGTACAAGGGCGGCTTGCGCTTCCACCCATCCGTCAACCTGGGCATCATCAAATTCCTGGGCTTTGAGCAAATCTTCAAAAACTCGCTGACCACGCTACCCATGGGCGGCGGCAAGGGCGGCTCTGACTTTGACCCGAAGGGCAAATCGGATATGGAAGTGATGCGGTTCTGCCAGGCGTTCATGAGAGAGCTGTATCGCCACGTTGGACCGGATGTTGATGTACCAGCCGGGGATATCGGGGTGGGCGGCCGTGAGATTGGCTACCTGTATGGATATTATAAGAAGATTGTCAATCGTCACGATTGCGTGCTGACTGGCAAAGGACTGGAATATGGCGGCAGCCTTATCCGCCCGGAGGCAACCGGTTACGGAGCGGTGTACTTTGCGGCGGAAATGCTGGCTACGCGAGGTTTGAGCATCCAGGGAACCGTCTCAGCCGTGAGTGCCTCGGGCAACGTAGCCCAGTACACGATTGAGAAGCTGCTGCATCTGGGTGGTAAGGTGATTACGCTTTCTGACTCAAATGGCACGATTGTTGACGAACAAGGGATTGATGCAGATAAGCTGGCGTATGTGCTGGAACTGAAGAACCTGCGGCGCGGCAGAATCAGCGAGTATGCAGAGCGCTACAATGTGCCGTATTATCCTAACAAGAGCGTGTGGGATGTTATCCGCGAGCAAAGTTTGAAGGTAGACATGGCTTTCCCATCTGCACACGAAAACGAGATCGATGGTGTGAATGCTGCAGCGTTGGTCAAGAACGGCTGCTACTGCGTCTCAGAGGGTGCTAACATGCCCTCTACCTTAGATGCTATTCATATCTACCAGGAAAACAACGTTCTCTATGGACCGGCTAAAGCCGCTAACGCGGGTGGGGTGGCCACTTCGGGTTTGGAGATGTCGCAGAACAGCATGCGCCTTTCTTGGTCAAGGGAAGAGGTGGATCAGCGCTTGCACGGTATCATGAAGAACATCCACAAATCCTGCCTGGACGCAGCCGCAACCTACGGCCAGCAGGGCGATTACCTAATGGGCGCCAATATCGCCGGTTTCATCAAGGTCGCTAACGCCATGCTGGCTTATGGCGTTGTTTGATCTCCGGTTTCCAAAACCACATGCCTGCGTTTTTACTCATACAAAGGGAAAATTGGACCAGGTTAATTTCAGAAGGTGTCAATGGCATGCCAGTGCATGTCATTGACACCGTATGCTATGGGGTCGCGAGATGTTAGGAATACAGGTAGACCAAGCACTAACGGATACGATGATCGAAAAGGCGATCGTAGAATGCGCTGGCATGATCTTCGCAGGCGATACGCTGCGGATGCGCCAATCGCTGCTCCAATCGCACTGCGAACATTGTCAATGTGTGGCCCAAAACATGGCCCGCCGCCTCGGTGAGTACTTGGGACAGGTGGACCGCATGGTCAAAGCCGTGTACCACTATGAGCCGATGGAAGAAACCGAAAAGCCGCCCGTTGAGAAAAGGGAGCCTCACGTGGGGATCAACCTAGTGGTGTGGGTTGAGCGGAAGAGCGCTGCACTCAGCGCCCTGATCGAGGCTTTGGAGGTGGCCCTAAAGAACAGCCAGGTTGAAATCGGCTGCGCTTCGGCCAGTGCTAAATGCTTTGCCCTGGATGTCCGCTTTGTTTCGGACCGCGAAGTTGAGCAGGCGCGCGGCCTGGGCGTGCTGGTGCGGAATGCCAGCATTCGTTCGATGCCTGTCTGGCAGCGAACCGATCAGCCTGCAACTACCCCAACCGAGGTATCGCCCGAACCACTGCGGGTGATCTTGCCCGAGGCCTTTGACCCAGAATTGATCCCCGAAGGCAGGCTGCTGGAACATGCTCTCTCGATAGAAAGTATTCCCCCTCAAGAACGGGGGGCGTTGGAACACCACCTCACCGAGTTGAAAGTGATCCTGATCCGGCGGATCATCAGCGACCAGCTGGCCTATATCAATATCGCCAAAAGATGGTTCCAGGTGCGCGATCTGGCAGAAATTCATCGGCGCAAGATTGGTCTTGGCAGGATCGGCGGGAAAGCTGCCGGGATGATGCTGGCGGCCAGAATCCTGAACGAGAGGGGTGATGATGCTTTACGCGCCACTTTTAGCATTCCCGAGTCATTCTTCCTTGGCTCAGATGTGATGTATATTTTCCTGGCGATGAATGGGCTGCAGTATTGGACCGATCAAAAATACAAACCTGAAGAACAAATTTGGGATGAATACCCCCGCCTCAAAGCAGAATTTGAGGCGGGTAAGTTCCCACCCGAAATCCTGGTCGAGTTGAGGGGCTTGCTGGAGAGCGTTGGCAACAAACCACTGATTGTGCGTTCCTCCAGCCAGCTGGAAGATAGCTTCGGCACGGCTTTTGCCGGCAAGTATGACAGTCATTTTTGCCCGAACCAGGGCACGCTGGAAGAGAATCTGAACGCGCTGACACTCGCTATCGCGCGCACATTTGGAAGCACCCTCAAACCCGAAGCGCTTTTGTACCGCCGCAGCAGAGGCCTTCAGGATTACGATGAGCGCATGGCCATTTTAATCCAGGTTGTTCAGGGAGACCCGTACGGGCGGTACTACCTGCCCCACGGAGCAGGGGTAGCCTTCAGCCACAACCTGTACCGTTGGAACCCACAAATTCGACAAGAGGATGGCTTTGTCCGGCTGGTATGGGGTCTGGGCACCCGTGCAGTCGAGCGGGTCGGCAACGATTACCCGCGCCCCGTAGCGCTCAGCCATCCGACGCTGCTGCCCAACGATAGTGCTGCGACAATCCGGTATTACTCGCAGCAATATGTTGATTTAATTGACCTTCAGGAAAATAGTTTCAAATCCTTACCCGTAAAGGAAGTCTTGCGTCCAAGCTACCCTGTGCTGCGCTTCATTGCCCAAATCGACCGGGGAGGCTATCTGGCTACCCCCCGCAGCCGTGTCTGGGCGGATGAAGTCAGTGAGTTGGTGATCACCTTTGATGAGCTGCTCTGCTGTACACCCTTTGCAGCAACACTCTCAAAGATGCTGCGCCTGCTGGAAGAGAACTATCACAGCGCAGTAGATATGGAATTCACGGTACACATCCCAAATCCATTCGCGCTGCCACCGCAAGTGCAGATCACACTGCTGCAATGCCGCCCGCAAAGTTTGCTCAAAGAAACAACTCCAGGCAAAATACCGGCGCATTTAGAAAGCGAAGATATTATATTTTCGACGCGCTTTATGGTGCCAAGAGGACTGGTTGCCAACATCCGGTATGTGCTGTTTGTGCCACCAGAGGCGTATTATACGCTCGAAACAGTGCAGGCCCGTAAAAATTTGAGCAGCGTGATCAGCCAGATAAATACTGCCTTACCGGAAAAATCCTTCATTTGTGTCGGCCCGGGACGGTGGGGATCTTTGAATACTGATCTGGGGGTTTACATTTGCTACTCAGATATCTACAACACAGGGGCGCTGGTAGAGATTTCTGGCAAAGGGATGGGGGTGGCGCCAGAGCCTTCACTTGGCACCCATTTCTTCCAGGATTTAATGGAGGCGCAAATCTTCCCCCTGGCGGTTAACCTGGATGAGACTGATGTAACTTTCCAGCGCGATTTTTTCTACGATACACCCAACCGCTTAACCGATTGGGTGCGGTGTGGAGAAGCCACCTGCAAGGCAGTGCGCCTGATCGCGATTGCTGATTACCGTTCAGGATACCACCTGGACCTGGCGATGGATGATGCGGTGGGCCTGGCGGTGGCATACCTGTCTGCAGATCAACAAGTCGACAGCATGCGGGATGGGTGACCAGCCCAGTTTTACGCATGAAATCCATCATAGTGTGGATGTGGATGAAATCAGCGCTGACCAACGCACCAACACTCTATGCACGGTCACATTCCGCCCTGACGCCAGAACGGTTCAACCCCCATACAGAAACTGCTACAAGAAGCCTGACTACTTCTAGCTTATCTGAATCCTATCCACGCTTGGATGAAGGTATCGATATTACGCCAGGTTTGGGGTGCATCGATGGTCAGGTTATCCACCGGGGAAAGGATGAAACCCCGCGGCCCCAAGGTCTCCACGGCAAGGCGGACAGCATCCCGCACCGCTGCTGCGCTGCCACGTTCCACCGTCACCGCCTCCACCCCGCCTGTTTGGCTGGAACTGAGTGACAACGGGGATGGGACCACCCTGCTTTCCGAGTTGCCCACCGAAACTGATGTGGGTGATAACCTGGTTATCCTGGTCGCTTCAGATCAGGGTGACCTGCCGTATATTTCTCTTGTTCCTTCTTGTTATTTGTGCCACCGGATGAGCATGATATTCCAAGGCTGGATGGACACATCCAGGCTTGGAGGCTGGTTTTTAGCGAAAAGAGGGCAAATACACTTTGTGAGCTACCATTAATTCATCAGCCAGTTTCACGACTGCATCCAGTGAACCCACGGCACCATCCAGGATCAGGGCCTGGATGAATTTATCCCGGCTGCCCTCTAAAGCGGCCTCGACCACTGTTTCCACCCAGGCAAAGCGGGAAGCCAGCGCGCCTGCCGCAGCACCTGGCAATGGTTTTTGCTGGACTGCATGGATACCCCGACAATCCGTAACCGCCGGCGTTTCGATGACCACACCCCTCGGCAGATTGGATACCTGGCCAGTATTGGGCAGGTTGGCGTAGTACACTTTCTGCTGGTTATTCAGGATAGCCCGAATGATGTCCACCACCTGCTCCTGCTCGCCGCCATGCCTGCCAAAATAAGCCTCCGTCAGCGGGTCAGGGCTCAAGGCGTCAGCCCGCATTTCTGCATAAACCTGGTCCCCAACCTGGATGGTGCCCTCGAAGCTGAACTCATCCACGCCCAAGGTTTTGCCATAATAACGCCCATCCCGGAAAAACTGGGGGAAGAATTCAGTGACATGGCGGTCAAGTGGGGCGGGGAAGGCATCGAACCACAACAGGCACTGCCAGCTAAAGGGATGGTCAAAGGATGATTCGAACGGGCTGCCGCAGTGCGGGATGGCAGCATCCCCCTTTGCCGCCTGCTCGACAGCACGTTGGGCTTCCCCAACCGCCCTACGGGCATGTTCCTTTAATTTTGGCATGGCATCCTGCCCCTGGTGATAAACTTCGGAAATCCAGGTCAGGTGGTTGATGCCGCCCACATTGCAAGCCAGGTCGTCCTGGTCGACCTCCAGAGCCTCCGCCAGGTAGTGGACCGTCTCCCAGGTGCCGATGCACAGCCCCACCATGGGAGCTCCGGTCGCTTTGTGGACCGCGGTGCACACCGGTGCCATGGGGTTGGCATAGTTGAAGAACAGGCTGTCCGGTGCCAGGTCTAGCACATCCCGGGCGATCTCCACCATGGCGGGGATCATTCGCAGGGCACGGGAGGTACCACCCGGTCCAGCCGTGTCGCCAACCGGCATCGAGATACCATACTTTCGGGGGATGTACACGTCTTGCTCCCAGGCACGGCGTCCGCCAACCCCAATGGTGGTAATGACCACTTCGGCTCCCTTCAATACCTGTCGCCGGTCGGTACTGGCGTGCAACTGGATCGGGGCATTGCGGGCCTGGATCATTTTAGCGGTTAATTTTTGAGCAGTTTCAAGCGCGCTGGGATCAATATCCACCAGCGCTAGTTCGGTCGCCAGCCCGGCTTTGATCAGGTCTGATACAACTCCAACGGTAAACATGGCACTTCCCGCGCCGATCAAGACAATTTTCATGGTGAGATCCTTTCAATGATTGCAATTTTCATCCTAATGCACACTTAAGCACTTTTCGATGGTCGGGGTGCCATTCTTCTGCTTTTAAAATCATCCTTGTTGGCAATACCCCACCCGATCTGCAATATAGCTAGCCACCTCAGCCACCGGCGCGACCCACAGCCGGGCCCCCTGCCCTTCCAGGTAATTCCAAAAGCTCAATAAAATCCGTATCCCCAACCGGCAGGTGGCCTTCCTGGATGCCGTGGAAGGTGAAGATGCCCCAACGACCCAAG
>JAFGDK010000039.1 GCA_016932165.1 Anaerolineales bacterium | reverse complement strand
TGGTGCCAACTCCCCTTTACATCCCCATAGCTGACCGTTACAATCTCTGCCACCCAAGACTGAATCAGGAGCAATGAATATGAAGAAAGGCGTGATGTTGGTCACTGTTTTAGCGGCAATTTTGCTTGCTGGCTGCGGCGGGGCGCCGGCTGAACCGCAATCCCTGCGCATCGCGGTGCTGCCGATCCTGGATGCGCTGCCGATGCACGTGGCCCTGGAAAAGGGCTACTTTGGCGCGCAAAACCTGGAGGTGGAACTGGTGCCGGTCAATTCCGGGCCAGAGCGCGACCAGCTGATGCAGGCCGGCCAGGTGGATGGGATGATCAACGAGATTGTCTCGGTGATCTTCTACAACCAGCAGGAGACCGAAGTGGTGGCTGTGCGTTTTGCCCGCGCGGCGACAAGGGATTCGGCGGTGTTCAGCATCGTGGCCGCCCCCGGCTCCGGCATCGAGACGGTGAAGGATTTGGCGGGTGTGGAGATTGGCATTTCGGAGGCGACCGTGATCGATTACATGACCGACCGCGTGCTGCAGAAAGCAGGCTTGTCTCCTGATCAGATCAACACGGTGGCGATCCCCCGGATCCCCGACCGGCTGGCTTTGCTGCAGTCCGGCGAACTGGCTGCCGCCACGCTCCCCGACCCGGCGACCAGTCTGGCGATCCTGCAGGGCTGCACCCTGATCATCGACGACCGCACCCTGCCGGAGGTGGGCACCAGCGTGATCACCTTCAGCAAGGAGGCGGTGGAAAACAAGCCGGAAGCGATCAAAGGCTTCCTGGCAGCCATCGAGCAGGCGGTGGTTGATCTCAACGCCGACCCGGCTGGATTTAACAACCTGCTGGCCGAGATGGGCCTGGTGCCGCCCCCGCTGCTGGAAGGATACAGCCTGCCGCCCTACGTGACCGCCTCGGTGCCGGGTGAGGCTCTGTGGGAGGATGCGATTGCCTGGGCGATGGAGAAGGGGCTGATCAGCGACGAACCAAGTTATGCCGACTCGGTGGATGACAGCTTTTTGCCGTAAAGGATTGTCTGGATTGTCGAACATGACACCCCCCAAACTTAATGATTGGGGAAATAAAACTCACTGGGGTGCAGTTCAGATTTCCAGTGAGTTTTTTGTATTTTTAGCTTGAAAAACAGAGCCTAAATACCCTGGTAACGATGCCAAGTTTTGAAAATGCGACAAAATGCGACAAAATGTGACACATTTTTGGATTTTTTCTTTAAAGTTTCAAGCGGGTTGACAAACGGCAGGATGGCTTTGTGGAAGACGGGGATTGAATATTGGGATTGGAAAAGGGAAGGAATGGTTGGTGATGATAATCATAACCCCAACCCCCTGCCCCCCTGATGTTCCAGTCCACGTACAGTGTGATCCCCAAAACTTAAGGTTTGGGTAAAAATATTGAATGGTAAGACTTTCAGAGGGCGTTTTGGTTTTCTAAACTAATGGAGAATCATCCCCAGCCAGACCGCCCAGGCGGGATAGGCGATTCCCAGCAGCAGGGCGCCGATGGAGAAGAGCGGGCTGCTCTGCCCGCTGCGCAGGAAACCGATCACGGTGAGGATGTATCCGAGGCCAGCTGCGACCCCGATCCAGGCCAGCACTGGTGTCAATAAGCTGCTGGCCAGCGCCAGGGCATTGACCGTCAACAGCCAGAGGCCGATGGCTGCACCGGACGGGAAGAACTGCTGCGAGCGGTTGAAGTTGATGCGCTCAAATACGAGCAGGCCCTGTCCATAGGCCGAGATCAGCATGCCGGCGGCTCCGACCAGGGCAGCGAGGACCGCCCAGACAGCAAACCAGTCGGGAAGCAACTGCACAAAGAGGATCGTCAGAGGGAGCATCAAGATCACCTGGAAGATGCTGGCGATATCATTTAGCTTGCCAAACTGGTCGCCGGCGTAGAAGAACAGGATGCCGGTCACGAATGTGGTCACCGTGGCTGCTGCGCTGAGAATCGCAAAACATCCGTAAATAATGCTAAATTCGAGGTCCAACCTTACCCCTCCTTACACCCCAGCCATACTCTTTCCGATCTGGAAGACCCCCAGCCCGGCCAGAAAGATGGCCGAGAGCAGGATGAGATTGTGCCGGGTTTTTGGATTGAGGAACCGGGTGGTGCCGAAGAGGAGGATCACCAAGGCGTTGCCCAGGGTGAGGATGCCGTAGAAAGCCGCCAGCAGCGCAACCCCAAAAGCGGGGGACTGCGCCCAGGCTTCGATCAACGCCGGGCCGAGTACCAGGCTCCATCCCAGATAGGGCGCGGGGTTGAGCAAGTTGACCACCACCGCCTGCAAAAGGGTGCGGGGCGGCTTTTGGTCTTCCCGATCATCTTCGGGGGGACGCTGCCACTGACGGAAACTGATAAGGGCCAGGTAGAGCAGGAAGACCCCACCGGCAGCCCGCAGCCAGCCTGTCCAGCCTTCCGGCAGCCAACGGAGCAGGAAGATGACTCCCAGAATGATGGGACCGTCGCTGACAACCGGCGCCAGGGCAGCTGGCAGGGTGCGCTGCCAGCCAAGGCGGGTTACGCTGGCGAGCAGGAAAGCCTGCAACGGGCCAGGCTGGATCGCGGCGGCAAAGGCAAAACCACCTCCAAGAAGCAGGTATTCCAGCATTTAGCTTATTCCCATTCCCATGCTTTCATCTCGGGCAGGAAATTATAATCTGTCAGGTCCAGCTTGAGGGGAGTGACGGATACATAGTCGTTCTCGATAGCGTGGTAGTCGCTGCCTTCGTCCATGTGGGCGGTGGGATATTCCCCACCGATCCAGTAGTAGGGCTGTCCTTTGGGGTTGATATTGGTCAATAGCTGGTCTCTGTAGATACGCACGCCTTGATGAGTGACCCGGTAGCCTTTGATCTGGTCGTAGGGCAGGTGGGGGACATTGACGCTCAGTCCGGTGCGGGGCGGCAGGCCTTTTTTCAACACCAGTTCTGCCACGCGGCGGCCGGCCAGGGCAGCAGAACGGTAATCGCGCGCTCCCTGATGGGCGCTGGTGGTGTGCACCGAGACGGCGATCCCCGGCACCCCGCCGATCACGGCTTCCAGGGCAGCGGTGACGGTCCCCGAGTAGGTGACATCATCGCCAATATTGGCGTGCGGGTTGATCCCGGACATCACCAGGTCCACGTCTGGCACCAGACCGAGCAAGGCGAGCGCCACGCAGTCGGAGGGGGCGCCATCGGACATTAAGGCTTCCGACCCATCTGCCAGGGTGGTTTCTCTGACCCACAGCGGTTTGTGCATTGTCTTGTTATGCCCCGAAGCTGACCAGTTGTGGCTTGGGGCCAGCACGGTTACCTTGCCAAGTTGGCGCATCTCCTGCGCCAGCGCCAGCAGGCCTGGGGCCTGCACGCCGTCATCATTTGTTAGCAGAATATGCATAATCGTCCCGTTCCAATTTGTATTTTTTTGAATTAAAATCCCTCTGGCCATAACCAGAACGACAGGATTTTGTTATTATACATGCAAGATCGATCAAACTTCTGTTTGGATGAAAAAGAAGTTTGATTTGGGAGTTTGAACGAAGGTCAAACATCGATGTACACATTCATGGCCGTAATGCTTAACCCTTCCGCGATCACCTGAATCTTGATCAGGAGAACTAGACATGCACAAACAGACTCATACCTGGCTCCGCCCGATCCATCTTCATTATCATCCTGGCACGCTTACCCCTTTGCTGGAAGAGACCGCCGGCAAGCTGCTGGCTGCCTTTGCAGCCCACGGGCACACCATCCAGCAGGAGGCAAATGCGAAGACCGATGCCCTGCTGACCACAGCCCGCTTTGGCGAGTTGCTCAGCTGGCGCAAGGCGTTGATGTTCACCGGGCGGATGAAGTTCAAGCTGGATCATGTGCCGCGGGCGATCACCCTGGTGCAGATCACCGCTCAGGAGATGGAAGATATCCTCGCTCACTTTGAGCAGGCTCTGGCAAAGGAACCTTTCGTCCGCCAGGAGTTTGAATTCGAGGGGCTGGCCGAGAAATCCCCCGAAGTGCTGGTGGAGCAAGGGCGGCGCGGCGGGCCAATGCTCTCGCTGATCCGGCTACTGCAGGCCCAGCTTAAGTGCATCCGCATGCTGCTGCTGGTGGGGGAGGATGAGATCAAGCGTGTTTATCATATCGACCTGGTCGGGGCGCATCCCGCCACCGAATATTCGATTGGCGAGGAAGCCTTTTATACTGATATCGTGCTGCGCACCGCTACCTACGAATCCACCTACGAGGTGACCAAGCATCAAGTTGTGGAAGAGCTGATCCCGGCGGAGACCTGGGCTGAATTGGGTTCGATCGAAGCCATGCAGCAGGCGGGGCAGGAGATGGGGGCGCGCCGGTTCTTCACCGATATGCTGCGGATCAATGACCTGGTGCACATCCCCGGGCTGAACGATGCGATTGCCGACCAGTACAGCGAAGGCTGCTTTGCTACCTGGGACCCATACGTCCCGGCGCTGATCGCTACGATCACCGGCAGCGCCCGTCCGGTGGATAAGGGCAATATCAGCGCCAGAGACCTGGCAGCCATTGTGGGCATCCGCCCGGATGGGTTGGGAGCGCAGGTGCGCCATGTGGAGGGCGGCGAGAACATTTCCCCCTCCTCAGAGGCAGTGGAAATGATGGATATGGACCTGGTGCTGCCAAGGGTGCAGGTGGACGGGCTGCCAGGTGACCTGCCGGTGGTGCGTTCGAAGCTGCACGGGCACCGCGGGGTGGCCGCATACAACCCGGTAAAGGTTGAATTTGCCCCGCTGGACGCGCCGTTCTACAACTATCTGGTTTCCTGCGCCACGGAAGCCCAGGCGCGGGCGATCAAAGCCGCTTTCAGCCGGGCGGAGAGCCTGCAAAACCCTGAGGACCCCCGCCTGCTGGCCTTCACCATCCTCCCCGGGCACGGGATCGTGATCACCGAGAAATGGCAGCCGGATAAGCGCCCTTTCCAATTGATCTGGGAGGCAATGGATGCCGGCGATTTGGTGATCGACCGGATTGTGCCGCAGGGTTGGGTTCAGTTTGAATCTGCGGCTGATGGTAAGATGATGCTGTCTGAGTAGCCTGCATCTGATAATCCCTCCGCGACAAACAAAAAGTTTTGTGATCGTGAAAAAACTTTTGTTTAGTGGGTAATTGGGTTCCCAGCCTGGTTAAAAAAGAAATGGATTCCCAGCAGGGCAAAAACAAGGTTCTGGTATAAACTAGATCCAGAACTCTTGTCCGGCTTGTATGTCTTCTGGAGTGACCCCGATGATTGAAACGAACGGAAAATGCTATCTCGGCAGAAAGAAATTGACTGGCGAGCCGCTGCTGTATGACTCTGATGATCTTACTACCCATGGTGTGGTGGTGGGGATGACCGGCTCTGGCAAGACCGGACTGTGTATCGGACTGCTTGAAGAGGCCGCTTTGCTGAATATCCCGGCGATCATGATCGATCCCAAAGGGGATATCACCAATGCGCTGCTGCATTTCCCTGATATGCTGCCGGAAGATTTTATGCCCTGGGTGAATCCCGATCAAGCCCGGCGGGATGGGCTCAGTGTGACTCAGGCGGCGGAGGAGGCAGCCAAGACATGGCGGGAGGGGTTGCAGCGATGGGAGATCGGACCGGAGCGGATCCTGGCGTTGAAGAAGGCCGCCCACTTTGCGGTTTACACTCCCGGCTCGGATGCGGGGATCCCGGTCAGTATTCTGGCCTCACTGCAAGCGCCGCAGATCGCGTGGGAGGGGAACCAGGAATTATTGCGGGAGAAGATCTCCGGGACGGTGACGGCGGTCCTGGGACTGGTGGGGGTCAAAGATATTGACCCGGTGCGCTCGCGCGAGCATATCCTGCTGGCCAATATCTTTGAGCGCGCCTGGTCTGCTGGTGAGGATCTGGACCTGGGCGAATTGATCCTCCAGACGCAAACCCCCCCGTTCGATCAACTTGGGGTGATGGACCTGGAGACCTTCTTTCCGGAGAAAGAGCGTTTCTCGCTGGCAATGCTGCTGAACAATATTCTGGCGGCGCCGGCTTTCCAGACCTGGATTGACGGACAGGCCTTGGATATTGAATCGCTGCTGTGGGGGGAGGATGACCGCCCGAGGCACAGCGTGTTTTATCTGGCACATCTCAGTGAGTCGGAGCGGATGTTCTTCATCACGCTGCTGTACAGCGCGATTGAGAGCTGGATGCGCACCCAGCCGGGGGCAACTTCGCTGCGCGCCCTGGTCTATTTTGATGAGATTTTCGGCTACGCGCCCCCGGTCAGCAACCCGCCGACCAAAGCCCTGCTGCTGCGCATGCTCAAGCAGGCGCGGGCTTTCGGCGTGGGGCAGATTCTGGTGACCCAGAACCCGGTGGACCTGGATTACAAAGGCTTATCCAATGCGGGGACCTGGTTCATCGGCAAGCTGCAAACCGAGAATGACAAACTGCGTCTGCTGGACGGCCTGCAGGGAGCCGCGGGCAGCAGATTGGACCGGCAGATGTATGACCAGATGATCGCTGACCTGGGGAAGCGGGAATTTTTGCTGCATAATGTGCATGGCGAAACGCCGGTGCTGTTCCAGACCCGCTGGGTGATGAATTATCTGGCCGGCCCGCTGACACGCGCCCAGATCCCGGCACTGAATCAACTTGCGGGTGCCAAATCTGCCCCGGTAATGCCGGCAGACCTGCCTGTGCTGCCGCTGGACGAGGCTCAGCCAATTGCCGCACTAGGGGTGGGGGAATCAGAAATTGAACCTGTGGGCACCCAAACCAGACCGACCCTTCCTGCTGGCATAACGGAATATTTTCTGCCCAATAACCTGACGATCAGCGAGGCTTTCAAGGCGGCGGGGAAAACGCAGCCGGCACACGGGATGGGTATGGGGCTGCTGTATAGGCCGGTGCTGCTGGTGCAGGCAGAACTGCGTTACTACGAGCGCAAGTACGACCTTGATCATGCGGAGAAGCGGACTGCCCTGGTGGCTGACCTGGATCCACGGGGGATGGTGCGCTGGGAGGATCATCAGGTTGAAGCGATTGATTTCGATGCGTTGAGCCGCACCGAGCCGGTGAATGCCCGTTATGCGCTGTTGGAGGCGCCTTTCACGAATGCGGGCGCGATCAAGCCGCTGGAGGCCGATTTTGTGGAGTGGGTTTACCGCCGTTCGTCGGCAACCGTATTTGGCAACGAGGCGCTCAAGCTGTACGCCGGCCCGGAAATGAGCAAGGGCCAGTTCCGAAAAATGATATCGGAAGCAGCCCGCAAGTCATTGGATGAAGAGGCAGACGAGTTGAAGGATAAGTTCCAGAAGAGGTTTGAGGCCCTGAAAAAGAAGCTGGCCCACGAGCGCCGGGAGCTGGAAGAGGACCGGGATGAACACGCCCAGCGCAGGATGGAGGAATTCAGCACCCTGTTTGAGAATCTATTCGGCGGGCATGCCTACGGCCGGCGGCGGGTGACTTCCTCGATTACCAAGCGGCGTTTGACCCAACGGGCAAAAGCTGAGATCGAAGAATCTGAGGATATGATCGAGGAGATCGAGGGCGATGTTGACCTGCTGTCTGCAGAGATGGAAGAGGCGATTGATGAACTGGAGGAAAAATGGGCCAGAACTGCCTCGCAGATCGAAGAGATTGCTGTGCGCCCGTATAAGAAGGATATTTTGGTGGAGATCTTCGGGATAGCCTGGATGCCGTATCATCGGGTGGCGGCTGAGGGTGAGATGATTGAACTGCCGGGTTTTTCCTCCAGCCAGGGGTAAGAAGATGAGAAATGCTTATCTAAAAGCCGTAAAACGGCGGTTGTGGATACATTGGCATAAGTGTTGGATAAGAATTAGGAAAATTGGGCTAAAAAACCTTAAAAGTATTTGACAAAACCAAAGAATTAGATTATAAATATGCTATAAGCGCTTGGGTTGCCCCCCTCAACTCAGGTGCTTATTCTTTAAACAGACTTTGGGGTGGAAATAGTCATTCGTTTGATGGTTGAAAACCGGTGACGAGGTACCTGGGAATTAGGCAGTGAGGATAATCTCCTTTTCAGTCAATGGCAGTAGTCTCCTGGTTTAAAGTATCCTAAGGATCTCAATGCCTAAGGATCCAATCCCTGCAGCCTGGTTGGCCAGGTGCCTGATCTCTGTTATTGCCAGAATCTGCCGGTTTTGGGGCGCTTGCGAAGGGTGAGTGATATGTTAGAATCACCAAACGGTCTGGAAGGCGATTGGCAGCCTGTACCAGGCTGCTGATTTGTATTATGAAGCGATCTAAGTTATCCCGAATACTCCTGGCCTCCAACTCACCCCGGCGCAAAGAGCTGATCCAACTTGGCGGGTGGCCGTTTCGGGTGATGCCGGCTGATGTGGATGAGTCTGTGCTGGCGGGGGAGCCGGCAGACCAGTACGTGCTGCGGCTGGCAGAGGTTAAAGCGCGGGCGGTGGCTCCCCAGGCGGAAGCGGGTGAGATCATTGTGGCAGCAGATACCACCGTTGCCGACGGGACCGAGATATTGGGCAAGCCGCAAGATGCAGGGGAAGCACGCACCATGCTGACCCGCCTGCGGGGACGGGTGCATCAGGTGTATACCGCCCTGGCGGTCTATGACCCGGCGGAGGACCGATTGGTGCGGGAACTGGCCGCGACCGATGTACCCATGCGGGATTATTCCGCTGAAGAGATCGAGGCTTACATTGCCACCGGAGACCCGTTCGACAAGGCCGGCAGCTATGCCATCCAGCATGCTGAGTTCCGACCGGCAGGGCAGCTAAGCGGCTGTTATGCCAATGTGGTTGGGCTGCCGCTCTGCCATCTGGCGCGTGCTGTTGCCCAATTTGGGCTGACCGCTGCGGATGACCTGCCGGCAGCCTGCCAGTCTGCTTTAGGATATGATTGCACTGTGTTCAACCAGGTGCAAAAAGGAGTCTTATGAAATTCAGCGTCCAGAAATTATCTGCGCTTCTCCTGGTGATGCTTTCTGTCCTGGTGAGCGTGTTGGGTGGCTGCAGCCTGCGTCCGGCAAATAATCCCCCGGCGGCGACCAATGCTGAGGCGCGACCAACCACGGCCGGCGGGGAATTTCCTTTGCCTGGACAAACAGTCATCCCGGTACCTGATCCGAGTGAGGCCGCCCAGAAGTATCTCTCGGCATGGAATGAGTTCGATTACCAGGCAATGTACAACCAGCTGACCACACTTAGTCAGGATGCGATCTCGTTTGAGGACTTTACAAACCGTTATTTGAACGTGGAGCAGCAGATCGTGATGACCGGGGTGGATTTTGAAATTTTGCAAGACCTGGTATCGCCGACCTATGCCCAGGTGGCGTATAAAACCACGCTGAAGTCTGGGATTGTAGGCAACATTGAGGTGCAAACCCAGATGGGTATGAGCATCGAGAACAACGAGTGGAAAGTGGTTTGGGATGATACACTGATCATGCCGGAACTGGCGAACGGCAACCGGCTGAGCATGGAAACCCTCTGGCCGACCCGCGGGATCATCTACGACAAAAACGGCGCCACCCTGGCGGCCGATACCCGGGCGGTGGCGTTGTTTCTCGTGCCGAGTGCGGTGGAGGAAGAGCAGTTTGGGTCTTTGATCAGCGCCCTGCAAGAGGCCACGGAGATCAACGCGCCCTATTGGAGGTATCAGATTGAGAAGGAAGACAACCCGTATGTAATTCCCTTGATCGAGATCCCCTTCAGCCAGTTTGAAGAGAGTGAGGGGCGGCTTTCCAACCATTACAATGCACTTGGGGCCGAGGTCTTTACCACGCACCTGTCTTATATCAACGAAGCTGGTTCGCACTCTGTGGGCTGGGTAGGGCCGATTCCGGCGGAGGAAGTGGAGTTTTGGGCGGAGAAGGGGTATCCGGTGGGCGCTCAGATCGGGCGCAGTGGGGTGGAGGCATGGGGCCAGGAGATGCTTTCTGGACGTCCCAGCGCTGACCTGTATGTGGTGACCCCGGACAATTTGCTGCTCACCCGTCTGGCGTCAGCGGAAACGGTGCCTTCTCAATCGATTTACACTACGTTGGAAAAAGATTTGCAGCGCTGGGCACAACTTTCACTTCAGGGGTTTACCGGAGCGGTGGTGGTGCTGGAACGCGACACCGGCCGGGTGCTGGCGATGGCTTCCTCGCCGACCTTTGACCCCAATTACGCTGATCTGAACAATCCTAACAGCCTGTGGGATACTTATTTCCCCGATACCGAAGGCCGCTTCTTCAACCGGGCGACTCAGGGACAGTATCCGCCCGGCTCGATTTTTAAGGTCGTCTCGATTTCGGCGGCACTGGAGACAGGGGTGTTCAGCCCAAACGACACAATTGAATGCGGGTATTACTGGGAAGGCCCTGGTGATGTGGAACTGACCGACTGGACCCTGGAGAAGGAACGCCCGGCCAGCGGGAACCTGACGCTGGTCGAAGGGCTGATGCGTTCCTGCAATATCTGGTTCTACCAGGTGGGGTACGACCTGTATAATGCCGGGTACACCGATGCGCTGGCCGAGATGGCCCGCGGCTTTGGATTGGGTTCGCCTACCGGGTTTGATATCTTCCCGGAGGAGAGCGGCCAGATTGTCAACCCGGATGACCAGGAAGGCGCCCAGGGATGGTTTAACTCCGTCCAGCAGTCGATTGGGCAGAGCAATACGCTGATCACGCCGATCCAGGCGGCGGTGTATACTGCCGCGCTTGGCAACGGCGGCACGCTTTACCGCCCGCAGATGATCGAGCGGGTGGAAAATGTGGCTGGAGAGGCCACCTTTGAATTCACCCCGGTGGTGAACGGTGAGCTGCCGATCAGCGCCAATACGCTGGCAGCGGTGCGTGACGGCATGCTGAGAGTGACCCAAAATAACCGCGGTACAGCCTACAATACTTTTGTCAACCGCACGATCGCGGTCTGGGGTAAAACTGGCACCGCCCAGAACCCGGCTGGCGACCCGCACGCCTGGTTCATCGGCTACACCGACGAACAGGATGAGAACCGCCCGGATATTGCTATGGCGATCCTGATTGAGAACCAGGGAGACGGCTCTGAGTTTGCGGCCCCGATCTTCCGCCGCCTGATGGAAGTGTATTTCTACGGCCGGCCGATTTCCTACTTCCCGTGGGAAAACCAGATCGGCGAAATTGATGACCGGTATTTCCTGTCAGAAGAAGAGCTGGCCGAACTGGAAGCTCAAGAAGCTCAAGAGGCCACCCCCGAGGGAAACGATAACTAGTTTATGACTAAAAAGATACTCCGCGGCATTGTGATCCGCTCCCAATCCGGATTTTTTACCCTGGATACGGCTGAGGGTGAGGTGGTGGCCCGTTTACGGGGACGCCTGAAGCAGGGACCCAAAACCGGGGATCTGATTGCAGTTGGGGATTGGGTAAAAGTGGCGATCTTGGATGAGGATACGGCCATGATCGAGGAAATCGAGGAGCGGGAGCGAAAGCTGCACCGGCTGGCCCCCACGCCGCGCGGCGAGTATGAGCAGATAATCATTGCCAACCCTGACCAGGCGATTTTAACCTTTGCCTGCGCCAACCCGGAACCGCGCCTGCGGATGCTGGACCGGTTTTTGATCATTGCCGAGGAGCAGGGCATTCCCCCAGTGATTGTGTTCAACAAAACCGACTTAATTGGCGGGAGGCTGGCCCGCAACCTGTACGGTCATTATGCCAAACTGGGGTATCGGGTACTGTTCACTTCGGTAGAGCACAAACGCGGCATCCGCAAGCTGGGCAAACTGCTGACGGGAAAAATTTCAGTGTTTGTCGGGCCATCTGGGGTGGGAAAATCCAGCCTGCTGAACGCGGTGGATCCGGATTTGGGGCTGCATGTGCGCGAAGTGAGTGAGGCCACCGGCAAAGGCCGGCACACTACAGTGGTGCGCGAGATGTTCCCGCTGAAGAACGGGGGCTATGTGGCTGATACCCCCGGCTTGAAGGCGCTGGCCCTGTGGGATATTGAACCTGAGGAGCTGGACGGCTATTTCCCCGAGATTGCTGAGCGGGTGGCAGATTGCCAATTCAGCTCGTGCACGCATGTTGATGAGCCGGGCTGCGCAGTGGTGAAGGCTGTGGAAAAAGGCAAAATCCACCCTGAACGCTATGAATCCTATTTGCGGATTCGTTTTGAGGATGAGTGGTAACCCCCCAAAAGGAATTACATGACGATGAAGAACCGTTACTGGTTGTTGATTGGAATCACTGTGCTGGTTGTTGGGGTGCTGGCTGGGTGCGGTGCCAATGAGAGTGAGGTGAATGTTCCTGTCCAGCCGGATGAGCAGGCTGAGCAAGAGGTTATCGCCAGTCCTACCCCGACACAGATCCCGACCACCCTGGTGGTGTGTGTGGGGGAAGCACCGAATACGCTCTTCCCGTATGGAGACCCCAACCCGGCCGCCCAACTGATCCTGCAGGCGGTCTATGACGGGCCGGTGGATCACCGCGGGTATGGCTACCAGGCAGTGTTGATGGAGAGTTTGCCGGAGATTGACGCCGGTACAGCGGTGATGCAGGCCGTTCAGGTGCAGACCGGGGATCTGGTGGTCGATAACCAGGGGAATGTGGTCCGGTTGGAATACGGCAGCTTCATCCGCCCAACGGGATGCTACAGCGGCGACTGTGCAATTGCATTTGACGGCAACCCGACCGAGATGGACCAGATGGCGGCGGCGTTTGTGCTGCGGGAGGGGATCACCTGGTCGGATGGGACACCGCTGACAGCAGAGGACTCCGTGTTTGGGTTCAATCTCAATGCGGATGAGAATTCACCGGCAAGCAAGTACAAAACAGCGCGGACATTGAGCTATGAAGCGCTGGATGCCAATACTGTGATGTGGACGGGTGTACCCGGCTTTATTGATCCTGCCTACCAGGAGAATTTCTGGCTGCCTGCGCCGCGGCATGTGTGGGAGGGAGTGCCAGTCAGCGAACTGGCGGTTTCGAAGAATGCCGCCTTGATGCCTGTGGGGTATGGGCCATATGTGATTGCCGAGGCTGATCTGGACACCTATATTTTGATGCGCAATGTGAATTATTTCCGGGCGGCGGAGGGGCTGCCGCTGATCGACCGGGTGGAGTTCCGGGTGGTGGGAAAAGACGCTCAGACCAACCTGGATATGCTCCGCACCGGCGAATGCGATTTGCTGGACAGCACTGCTTCGGCTGGAGTTGGTTTTGAAGAGATCATTGGATTGGACGAAGAGGGGCAGATCGCAGCTTCGTGGGCGGAGAAAGGCGGCTGGACGCTGCTGAATTTTGGGATTGTGCCGCAGAGCTATGATGACGGATACAGCATCTGGGCTGGAGACCGCCCAGATTTGTTTGGGGATGTGCGCACCCGCCAGGCAATTGCCTATTGCCTGGATAAAGAAGCGCTCAGCCAAGCGGCGACCCTGCGTACCGACCCAGTGATGGACAGCTATCTGCCTGACGGGCATACCCTGTTCACCGATACGATCCGCGTGTACCCACAGGATGTTGAAATCGCCGCCGACCTGCTGGAAGAGGCAGGCTGGGCGCTGGATGAAACCACCGGGTTAAGATCGGCAGCCGGGATTGAGGGGATTCCGGACGGCACCGCGTTCTCATTTGAACTGCTGTACGCCGATTACCCGCAGAATGAGGAGCTGATCGAACTGGTCGGTGAGCAGCTGGCTGCCTGCGGAATTGCGGCCATCCCCCTGGGGATGGCGGGTGAGGCCCTGTTTGCAACCGGAGAGGAAGCCCCGATCTTTGGACGCAATTTTGATATGGCATTCTATTCATGGCAGTCCTCGGAAGACCCGCCCTGCCAGCTGTTTCTCTCGGATGCGATCCCTGGCGGGGATGAGGGATTATTCCCGTACAAGTGGGGCGGCTGGAACGCGGCTGGCTGGGCGAATGAGGGGTATGATACTGCCTGCTGGCTGGCGAAGGGCAGCGCACCAGGGATGCCCTCGTATGCCGCCAATCACGCCCTGGCCCAGCAGATCCTCACTGAGGAACTGCCGGTGATCCCGCTGTTCAGCTACCAGCAGGCCGCCCTGGCGCGACCGGATATCTGCGGTTTTGCGCTGGATGCGACTGCCAACCTGCTGTGGAATATCGAGCAGATTGGCTATGGGAGTGAGTGCCCCTAAGAGATAGCGGTTTGTTTTTTGTTTGATGGTTTGGTTATCCGCAACCAGGCACCTGGGCATCGGGGGATCAGGCCGAGGCTGATAACAGGGCTGCTTCCGGTTTGTCCAGCGCTTGCTGAAATTGCTCGAAGAAGCGCCCAATGTGAACGCCATCCATCATGCCGTGGTGCCCCTGTACATTGAAGGGTAATTTGAGCTGCTCTCCCTGATTGAAGAACTTGCCCCAAGCAAAGCGCGGCACTGAATCTAGGGGGGACATATTGAGGGGATGCATCATCCCGGTAAAGGAGACCCAGGGCAGCGAGGTCATAAACAGGAGGGTGTCGGCCCAATCTTCGTCATCCAGTTTGGGGTGCTCACGGACTTCAGCAATGCGTTTGTTTGCCTCAGCGGTGAAAACGGCAAAGTCTGGCGAGTATCTAACCGAGCAGTAAGTGAAGAGGTCGTCGTCTGTCAGAATGGTGGTGGAGGGGTGGACAACCTCATGCTCCACGACTTTATCACCGCGGATGCGAGTGCGAAATTCGGGGATATTATTGGCAACGCGGGCGATCAGGTACATCACGCCAATGGTAAACGAAACATTTTGTTTTTTAAGGTAGGGACGAAAAGCGGTGATATCCACATTGGCAGACAGGTTAAAGTGGGGGTAATCCATGGTCTGAAAAAGTTTAAAATGGTTCCGGCGGGGCCAGGTCTCAAGATCAATTTCACGCATCGTTGTGCTCCTTTCAGCCAGGACGGATCAGGCTTCGACTGCGTTTGGCAGCCAGCGCCCAAGCAGGCGGTTTGCGGCTATATACAGCAATTCCAAAAAAGCAAAGAATACCAGCAGGAAACTCACCTGGAGAGCCATCCCTCCCCAGCCCAAGGCCGCATAATCAAAGAATGGGTAAAGGGCATGCCCGATGACCGCACCGTAGACCAGGGCGTAGATGAAGTATGCCACCGGGTACACCAGCCAGTCCAGCGCCCAGAGCGATTGGTACACGCCGCGGGTTTCAAACAGCAGCCAGTCGAGGATGAAGGCCAGCGGGGTGATGTAATGGGTGATGTTGGCAAACAGCCAGTCGAAGCCGGTTGGCTCCCACGTATCTGCCAGCAGCAGCGCATAGACGGCGAAGGTCACCGTGATGTAAACCGTGAGGGCCCCTTTTAGCCTGGGGCTGAGGAAAAAAGATTGCCTGGGAGAGTTTCCCCCGAAGATGGCAAGTGTCCACCACAACGCCACAAGCCAATTGCTCTGGATGGTGAAATAGCTGAAGTAGTTAATGGTTGCCCCGAGTGCAGACCATTCTGGTGAGCGGTGGACCACGATCTGGAAGAAATGCCCGCCGAGCGCATACCAGGCAATGACCGCAAAGATGATCCGGTAGAGGTTTTTAAAGGTAGCTTTAGTGTTCAAGCCGATGCTCCTTGTTCTGCTGCCATAATTGGGCCGCCAGGGATTCAATCTCCTGCCGCATGACGAGCTTTTGCAGCCAACCGGGAGGGATATTGCGGATCCCGTAAAATGCGCCGGCCACCTGCCCGACCACCGCGGCGGTGGTATCGGCATCCCGGCCCAGGTTGACGGCGGTGAGGACAGCCTGTTCAAAAGAGGCGGTGTGCCAAAAAGACCACAAAGCGGCTTCCAGACTATCGACAACGTACCCGCTGCCGCGGATTTCTTTGATGGATTTGTGTTTGTATTCACCCTGGGCAATGGCGGCGATCCTGGGAGAGAGTGCGGCTGTGTTGAGCCAGGCGCTGGTCTCAAACAGGATGCTTTCTTTGGGTTTGCCTGCCAGCGCGAGGGCGATGATCACACCGAAGAGTTTGCAGGCGTCTACCGCTTCAGCGGCGCCGTGGGTGGTGCGGGAACTCTCTCCGGAGTAATGTGCCACGGCATACATATCCCCAGCAAAGCACATCGGCACCGGCGCCAGGCGCATGATCGAACCGTTGCCGGCAGAACGCGGATGGTCTGATCCGCTGTATGGCTCGCCGGTTTTGAGGAAATTTTCCAGCGCCCCACGGGTGGTGCTGCCGATATCAAAGCAGCGGCCAGTGCTGGAGAAGCGGCCCTCCCGGTACCAGCGGATGTAGCGTTCCATCTGGTCGCGGGGGTCAAAGCCGCCAGACTCGACCAGGCTTTCGGCCAGACAGAGGGCCATGGAGGTGTCATCTGTCCAGGCGCCGGGGGGCAGGCCAAATGGTCCCCCGCCGACCATGTCAGTCACGGGGGGAAAGGTGCCAGGATCCTTGAATTCCACAGTGGTGCCGGCGGCGTCGCCACAGGCCAGGCCGAGCAGGCATCCGAGATAGCGGTCTTTGATCTCAATATCCATTCCTGTGCTCATGTGTTGTTGCCTAGTAAATGAAGGGGATGAACATTTTGGTGATAGCCCTATAGTGTTGATAAGCCTCTCCAAAAAATTGGAGGTTTTCATGTTCCTCGCGCCGGGCAGTAATGATCAGGAAAACAGTGGAAATCAACGCCAAGCCAATGGTGATCAGGGTAAGATGCTTGAATGCCGCACCCCAGGCCAGAAATAGCAGCGAACTGTAAAATGGATGGCGGATGTAGCGGTAGAGACCGGTGGTGACCAACCTAGTGGTCTTTTCAATCCCCACCAGGGAGGGATCTCCCTCCCGGCCTGGATCTGGCTTTCCCCGGGTGCGGAATAACCGCACCGCCGGGAGGATCATGACCAGCGAAAGGCTCAATAAGGTCCAGGCAATGATCTGATGCCAGCGGGTTGGGTCGATGAACCAGTATTCGAGGTTGAGAGTGATCAGGATGGCGATTGCCTCCCAGGCAAAGGTGCGGGTGAAGCCATGGGAGCGCGGCTGTTTGAGGGCGGGAAGGGAAACCCAAAGGATCACGCCTGTGAGGATTAAAAAGAGCCCTATCTGGATGGTGAGCATGATCTTATCCTTGTTCCAGGAAGAAAACCTCCACAACCGGGCTTTTTGTCACTAAATCTTCAACCGAAGCAGCCCTCTGACGGTACCAGCGAGTCTCGGGTGCGGTCATGATTGCACGGCGGTCAGCCGGGTCGGTGATGATCTTTGCCCGGGCGGGCAGCTGTACCCGGATTGACTCCTTCAGGCAGAAGAGGAATTCCGGGTGGGCACGCAGGTTGGCCAGCCAATCCCGCCGGAGGCGCGGACCGCGGCCTCCTTTGCCATCGGGTGTGCCGCAGATAATAATCCGGCCTTTGATGTTCCAGAACCAGATTTCTGTGCGGCGCGGCCGGCCGCTCTTGGCCCCGGTGGTGACAATATCAATTGTGCGGTCTGTTTTCAGGGCTTGCTGAATGGCTGCATTCATTTGCGTAATTTCCGGTGTGGTCAGGTACTCTAGATTATATGGCAGAACCTGTTTTTAATCAGGATTTTAATTCTTACTAACCGGATCCTAATTTCTTGACAGCCAGATAATATCTTTTATAATTCCCTTATTGCAATTATTTGCAATAAGGGAATTATCCTATGTCTCAAACCGATGAAATCCTTGATACTTTGCGCCAGCGTGGCTACCGTATTACCGCGCAGCGAGAAATCGTGGTGGAGATCATCTCTGAAGCTGAACATCACCTTTCTGCCGAGGAGATTTATCAGGAACTGGAAACCCGCACCCCCGGTGCCAATATCTCCACGGTGTACCGCACTTTGGAAGTATTGTGGGAAGAAGGCCTGACCTGCCGCAATGATCTGAGCGAAGGCAAAATAGTGTATGCCACCCGAGAGCACGGTCCGCATATTCATCTAGTCTGCCGGCGCTGCAACTATGTGATCGAAGCTGAACCGGAGGTGCTCAACCAGCTGAGTGAAGTATTACTGGCAAACTATCAATTCCGCGCAGACCTGGACCATTTGTCAATTTTTGGTCTTTGCGAACAGTGTGAGGATGATCCAAGAGTGGAAGATCCTCACAACAAACAATCCCAATCTACAAGGAGGTAGATGATGAATTTTTCCCCTGCTCCCCTTCATATTCCTGATGGTTTTCTGAACCTAGTGATCTCGCTGGTCTTCTGGGCGGCTACGATCATAATGGTCGGGCTGGCTGTTTCGAAGACGAATAAAACCCTCGGCGATAAGCAGATTCCCCTGATGGGGGTGATGGCAGCTTTTATCTTTGCTGCCCAGATGCTTAACTTCCCGGTGGCCGGCGGCACTTCGGGGCACTTCCTCGGCGGTGCGCTGGCGGCGATCGTGCTCGGTCCCTGGGCGGGTATCCTGGTGATGACAGCAGTCGTCACGGTTCAGGCGCTGCTGTTCCAGGACGGCGGCCTGCTGGTGATGGGGGCGAATATCTTCAATATGGGAATTCTGACGGCGGTGATCGGATTTGGCCTCTACCGCATGGTGGCAGGCCAGAAAAGAGGATTGCGTTTGGCAGTTGCCGGTATCGCCGCCTGGCTAGCCACAATGGCGGCCGCCCTGTTGACTGCCCTGCAGCTCTGGTTGAGCGGGACCACGCGGCTGGAGATCGTTGTCCCAGCGATGCTAGGGGTGCATGCGCTGATCGGGATTGGAGAGGCGTTGATCACCGTGGCGGCAATTGCTTTTATTGAACAAACCCGCCCTGACCTGCTGACAGAAGAGAAATCCACTTCTGGCGGCGGGCGCGGCTGGGTGGTGGCTGGCCTGGTGGTGACAATCCTGGCAGTCTTGATCTCCCCGCTTGCTTCGGCTAACCCTGATGGTCTTGAGCGCGTGGCGGAAGATATCGGCTTCCTGGATACGGGGCAGGATGCGCCTTTCCAAATCTTGCCTGATTACACCATCCCGGTGTTGGGCGAGACGGGCCTTTCCACGATTGTGGCTGGTGTGGTCGGCGCGCTTGTGGTGTTTGGGCTGCTGATCCTGGTCGGCCGTAACTTGCGAAGAAAGAGCCCGACGGACTAGACCGATAGATGCACGCCCACGCCTTTGACCAATACCAGGCGCAGAACAGCCGCATCCACCGGCTGGACCCGCGCGTCAAGCTGCTGATTGCAGTCGGCTATATTCTCTCGAATGCTTTACTGCCGGACGGCAGCTGGGCTGCATTTGCATTGGCCTGGCTGGCGTTGCTGGTGGCTACTGATCTCTCACAATTGGGACTGGCATTCACCTTGAAGCGCTCTGTGGTTGCGCTTCCATTTGCATTGGTGGCGGTCAGTGCGATCTTCTCACCGGTGGGAGAGCCGCTGGCTGAATGGGATTTGGGGTTTGTCACCCTGGCCCCGACGGATGTGGGCGTGATCCGTTTTTTTAGTATTCTGGTGCGATCCTGGCTGTCGGTGCAGATGGCGATCTTGCTGGTGGCGACTACCCAGTTCCCGGACCTGATCCATGCCTTTGAGCATTTGCGAGTACCCCGTTCGCTGACCACGATCATTGCCTTTTTATACCGCTATTTGTTTGTGCTGGTGGATGAAGTTTACCGGATGCTGCGGGCTCGAGATGCCCGCAGCGCCGGGCTGCCTGGTCAGAAACATGGGGGAAAACTGCTGTGGCGGGTGAAGGTAACCGGCAGTATGGCGGGGCAGCTGTTTTTGCGCAGTTACGAACGGTCGGAGAGAATTTACAACGCGATGGTCTCACGCGGTTATACCGGTCATTTCCGCACCCTCAACCCGCATGACCTCAACCGCCGCGATTGGCAGGTGCTGATCCTGGCATTGGTGTTAATCGCAATGATTCAAGTGACAGGAAGACTTTAGAAATGCCAATAAAACACGATAGCCACCATGAATTTAGCCTGCCAGAATGCAACGGGGATGTTGTCCAGATCAGGGCACTGCACTTTGCCTACCCTGATGGACATGTGGCCCTGAAGGGTATTGACCTCAACATCTGTGATGGCGAGAAGGTTGCCCTGGTTGGTCCGAATGGGGCGGGGAAGTCTACCCTGATGCTGCATCTGAACGGGATTCTGGATGCAAGTGAAGGGGAGGTGTCGATTGGCGGGTTATGCATGGATGATAAGAACCTGCCAGTGATCCGGGCACTGGTGGGGCTGGTGTTCCAGAATCCGGATGACCAGCTTTTCTCCCCAACGGTGTTTGATGATGTCGCTTTTGGACCGCTGCACATGGGACTCCCCGAAGAAGAGGTTTACCAGCGGGTGGGCGAAGCGCTGGCGGCGGTGCAGATGAGTGATTTTAGCGACCGGCTTTCGCATCACCTGAGTATGGGTCAGAAGAAACGGATTGCTATCGCGACAGTGCTGGCGATGCAGCCGCAAATTTTGATTCTGGATGAACCTTCTGCCGGGCTGGATCCGCGCGCCAGGCGCTCTCTGATCAACCTGCTGCGCGATTTGCCGATCACGATGCTGGTTTCCTCCCATGACCTGCGCATGGTGGAAGAACTGTTCCCGCGGATGGTGGTGATGGATGAGGGGGAGATCGTGGCGGACGGTCTGACCGAGGAACTGATGCTGGATGAGGCACTGCTGGAAACGCACGGGCTGGAAAGGCCTTAAGGGCTGTGCTGGGGTGCGGAGTGATTGGGGATCTGGAAAAGAGAAAAACAAATCAACCACAGATAAACCCAGATTGACACGGATGACCCCCCCAGCCTTTGGGTGATTAATGCTGCTGCCAACTAGTAACTGCTACCTGCCTGCTGACCACTAATTTCCCAACCCCTATTCAAAAAGCGCCTGTTGACTGGTTTGATGTACAATTGAAGTACGATGAAGATCATTCTGACGCACGAACAGGCTGATTTTGACGCCCTGGCTTCCTTGTTGGGGGCGCACCTGCTGGATGAGCAGCGAGTGCCGGTCTTGCCGCGCCGGATGAACCGCAATGTGCGCGCCTTTCTGACGCTGTACGGCGTCACCCTTCCATTTGTTGACCCCCAGGACTTGCCAAAAGACAAGATCGAGGAGATCACCCTGGTAGATACCCAGTCTATGGTGACGATGAAGGGGACGGTCACTGATCCCCGGGTGATGGTGATCGACCACCACGAAAAGGGCCGCCACCTGCCCAAAAAATGGCAGGTGAATATTGCTGAGATCGGGGCAACCTGTACCCTGCTGGTGGAAGCCCTCCAGGAAGAAGGGATCCCGCTCACCACGACTCAGGCGACCTTGCTGCTGCTGGGGATCTATGAGGATACCGGCAAGCTGACCTATTCACGCACTACGCCGCGCGATGTGCGCGCGGCCGGCTACCTGCTGGAACAGGGCGCCAGCCTGCAGATTTTGCAGGACTTTATCAACCATCCGCTCTCCAAAGTGCAGCAAGCCCTGTACGACCAACTGCGCCAATCGGTGGAAACCCACAGCATCCACGGCAATACAGTGATGATCGGGAAGGCGAACGCCGAACATACCGATGAAGAGCTTTCCACCATTGCGCACAAATTGCGGGATCTGCTTGATCCCGATGCGATTTTCTTGCTGGTGGAGATCAGCTCGGGGGTGCAGTTGATTGGGCGTGCCACCAGCGACCAGATCAATGTGGGCAAAGTAGCGAAACACTTTGGCGGTGGGGGTCACCCGCGGGCGGCGGCCGCTTTGGTGCGGGATGCGGGTATAGAGGCTGTGTACACACGGTTGATTAAAATCCTGCCTGAAATCACCCAACCCGCTGTGACTGTAGCGGAGATCATGTCCCGGCAGCCCCAGGTGCTGGCTCCGGAGACGCCGGTGCGAGAGGCGGCTGCCCTGATGCAGCGCTATGGCTATGAGGGATACCCGGTGGCGGAGAACGGGCGCCTGGTTGGGTTGCTGACCCGCCGGGCGGTGGACCGCACCTTGAGCCATAAATTAAACCTGACGGTGGGCACGGTGATGAACGCCGGCAGTGTCACGATCACGCCAGAAGCGCCGCTGGAAACCTTACAGCAGATCATGACCGATACCGGCTGGGGACAGGTGCCGGTGGTAGAGGATGGCGAGATCATCGGAATTGTGACCCGCACCGACCTGTTGAAGACCCTGGCCCCCAAACAAACTGCCAGCGGGCGCAAGAATCTCTCCAGCCAACTGGAAGCCAGTCTGCCCCCTGCACGGCTGGCCTTGCTGAAGGCGGTAGCCAAGACTGCCCAGAAACAACAGGCAGCATTATATGTGGTGGGCGGTTTTGTGCGCGATCTGCTGCTGGGGCTGCCCAGCCTGGATTACGACCTGGTGGTGGAGGGAGACGCAATTGCCCTGGGCAGCGCCCTGGTGCGTGAATATGGGGGGCGGGCCACCACACACCGGCGGTTCGGCACAGCCAAATGGCAGATTGGCGAAATCCGTTCGGAACTGGCGGGGAGGCTGGGCCAGGTAACCGGCCTGGCGCTGGATGAGGCAGATTTCCCTGAGACACTCGATCTGGTGACTGCCAGGCGGGAGTTTTACACCCATCCGAGTGCGCTGCCGACTGTGGAGCGCGGCAGCATCAAGCTGGATCTGCACCGGCGGGATTTTACGATCAACACGCTGGCGATGCGCCTGGATGGCCAATATTACGGCGACCTGCACGATCACTGGGGCGGGCAGGCTGACCTGCAGGCCGGGCTGGTGCGCGTGCTGCACTCGCTTTCATTTGTGGATGACCCCACCCGCATTTTGCGGGCGGTGCGCTTTGAGCAGCGCTTTGGTTACCAGATAGAACCCCGGACTGGGGAACTGCTTAACAATGCCCTCGGGCTGCTGGGCCGGGTCTCGGGAGACCGCATCCGGCATGAATTCAATCACATGTTCACCGAACCAGCCTGGGAAGCGATGTTTAACCGCCTGGCAGAACTGGGTGTGCTGGACGAGATTCACCCGGCACTCCCCTGGGATGAAGCTGCTCGCCAGAGGATGGCACGGGGGCGGGAGATAGATTTGCCAGCTGATTGGCTGCCGCGACCAGGGAGACAAGAGGAACATCCGCTGCAACCCGCCGCCATTTATCTGAGCTGGTTGTTTGTCCTGGAGGAGGAAGAGGCTGCCAGTGCAGCGGATCGTCTGCGCCTGCCGGGCTGGATGACCGATTGCCTGCGGGCGGCAAATCAGTTGTCGCAAAGGTGTGATGGGATTGCCGGTATGTCTCCCAGCCAGGTGGTGGCCCTGCTGGATCAAATCCCACTGCTGGCACTGCTGGTTTGTTACCATCTGGCGGCATCCAAAGAGTTGAAGGAAACGATCAGGCTTTATTTTACGCATTGGCAGAAAGTGCTGCCCCAAACCAGCGGACATGACCTGCGCCGGCGGGGATTGTCTCCCGGGCCGCAGTACCGGCTGGTACTTGATACCTTACGGGCGGCCTGGCTGGACGGCAGGATCAGTTCCCCTGAGGAAGAGACAGCCCTGCTGGACACTTTGCTGTCTGAGTTGGAGGATGATGACTGATACCCAATCTGTTACCCGGACCGGGAACTTGTTGGACGGGATCCGGATTCGTCAGGCGGTGCAATCGGACCTGCGCGGGATGGAATGGGAGGGGGAATTCCAGCGCTTCCGCGGGGTATATGCAGATGTGTTTGCCCGCGCCCAACGCGGGCTGGCGGTGATGTGGGTGGCAGAGGTGCCCGGTATTGGCCTGGCAGGACAGGCGTTTGTGCAGTTGAAGATGGCCGATCGCAGCTGTGCTGACGGACGGAAACGCGCCTATTTACACTCTTTCAGGGTGCGTCCTGAGTTTCGGGGGCAGGGGCTGGGTACGGCGATGATGCAGTATGTGGAAGATGACCTGATCGGACGCGACTTTCAGGAACTGACCTTGAATGTGGCTGAAGACAATCCGGATGCGATCCGGCTCTATCAGCGGCTGGGGTACCGGATTGTGAAGAGGATTTCGGGGAAGTGGTCTTATTACGATGACCAAGGGCATCTGCGGCAGGTTTCTGAGCCGGGGTACAGGCTGATCAAGCGGCTGAACAACAATCATCAACGGGAATCTGTCTTTTTGAAAGAATAATTCATCTACCGATAAAAATCTTATGGTAGAGATTGTTTTTGGGTGTAACTAACTGCACGAAGCTCAAATTAAATAACCCAGACTGCGAGGAAAAATATCGAGCGGCTGATTGGATGTCAGGGTGAAAGATTGCATCTGAAGTTAAATTTATATAATATCAAAGAAAATACATACTGATTCTAAATTAATGTGGATACTCTAGAGCTGGGAAGAGGAGGAAGAAAAATGACGAGAAACAAAAGCGGTATAGATTTTTCTATGCTGATTGAAACATACATGGAAGCAGAGAATGTTCTCACAGCATATGAGACTGGTAAGTTGTCTGATTTGGCAAAAATTTCAAAGCTCAAGGATAAACTTGAGAATGCCATTGATTTATCCATGGCCATTCTAGTAGATATCCCTAATGAGATGCGTCCACCAATGGTTGGGATTCTTTCAGGCTTATACAGGTTCCTTGGTGGTGCACATATGTATCTAGAAGAATTTGATCTGGCTAAAGAATGTTATGAAAATGCTCAAGAAATGGGTAAGGAGATTAAAATGTCAGCCGAGATCGTTCAGGCCCATAACAATCTCGGCATCATTGCGTTGAAGCAATCAGATCCAGTTGAGGCGGTGAAGCAATTTAAACAAGCGATCGCCAATTTAGATAAAGAAACCACTGCTGAATTCGGAAAAGTTATCCGCAGGAACCTAGCGTATGCAGATTCATTGATATCAAAATAGAAACAACCAAATCAATGGAAATCAAATACAAGACCATCGGTTCTGAAGAGTTTGTTTCTGGTGTGGGGTCTAGACCTATTATGTTTGTTGGTGCAGGTGTATCTGCAGCAGCGCCATCTTCCCTTCCACTGGCAGGCCGGCTTGTAAAAGCTTTTTATGATGCATTGACACACGATTCGGAATTGGCGGGTTTTGTTGACGAGTTGTCTGTGGAGGAATTACCAAAAGACTTACTTGACCAACTTGGATCTCCAGAGTTGATCTATAATGCGACATCGGAATTTGCTGCAGATATTGTTCCTGAGCTTTTTCGGATAGCTCTTGAGTCGAATTGCCCCAACATTAATCATTATTCTTTGGCGCGTCTATTGGAATTTGGTCAGATTTCAAGAATCATTACAACAAACTTTGACACTTTGATTGAGCAGTGTTTTGATGCTGCAAAACTAAAAGTCGATGTTCAGATTGATGATGGGGGACCAGGCGATGAAGGGTGTATATGGAAGTTGCACGGAGACCTTGGGAACCGAATCTCTATTGCTGCAAATGATGTATCGTTGATAGGGTTTTCTCCGATACCATCTAAACTGGCGAAAGTAATCGCGCAAAGGGAGATTGTCGTAGCAGGTTATAGTGGAAATGACTTTCACATCGTGAGAGCCTTCTTAGACGGACGCCCTGAAAAGATTTGGTGGATAGTTTTACCTGATGAACCACCGGCTGTCCTGGATCTACTTATGAGGAGCGGGCTCGATGTAGTTGTTGTTCAGGGAAACCTGGCAGAATCTGATGAAGTTAATCCGTTATTAGCTCTGTTACAACGGGATCAGGCGTATGAAATAATTGAATCGATCCCAGATAAAATCTTTGCAGAAAGGATAGATAGTCTGCAGGATCGGCTGAGCAGCGTTTTAGCCCCTGTTGAACGGACAAAGAAAGCCTTCGTATTGCATAGTCTCCGAAGAAGACTTGGGATTCCAACTAACAAGAATTACCGAATTCAGCTAAGCAAATTCCTCCATGAGTCAATGCTGAGGGAGAATATTTTCCCTGACTATTTTAGTTCTCCCCCATTTGATGTTTTAATGTTGTATGAACAGAAACTCACTCCAAGGCTGGTTGTAAGACCTGCAATTATGAGGCGCTTTGGATTATCCATAAAGCCAGAGGATCCATTTGGAGATGTAGATTTCAATGAAAGCGAAATCTCAAAAAGGTTCAGCAGCCTTGATGAGACAGACATATTACTCGAATTTGGGTTGGAAAAGGCGTATCAAGGAGGAAGCAACCTTGAGCGTGCCCAAAAGATTCTCAAAACTACTTATGAATCTGCGAAATCACTTGAGCATAGGGCCTTGCAGATGCGGTCTGCAGAAGCTCTTGCTTGGGTAAATTTCAAGCTGGGGGAATTTAAAGCTGCGGAAGATTCGCATGCCATTTTTTTAGGTGAGATTTCGGAGATAATTACCGATCTGAATGTGATTCGAGAGTCATTTCATGAGACTCAGATAGCTGATCTGCTTGAAGGATTAGATCCACTTGATGAACCAGCACACCTTTATAAGACGCTTGCTATTGATCGTCGATATCGTAAGCGTTTGAATCTACTTCGGCTGGCGGCTCGACTTCGTAATCTTGGGAAGGCAGACTTGGCACTTAATTTGCTTGATCAATGGCCTGCTCCGACCTCAAAGCATAGTATTTACATCCATGCACTTGAGGGTGGTTACGAGGTTGAACGGAGCCGGTGTCTCTTTTTTATCGGAGAAGTAGAGAGAGGTATCAAGTTGATGGAGTCTGCACAAGAACACTTTAGTAAATTAGAAAGATGGGACTATGAGTTCTTGAGGTGGTACAGTCGGATAATGACACAATATTACGTCAAAATTGGACAGATTGGAAAAGCTGTTGGTATTGAGATTAATCAACATGTGATTCCTTCTGCTCGTTACGAACGGTCAGAAGATCATGATAGTTAATTTTGGATCATCGAGAGATTACGAGGCAAAATATCTTCAAGCGGCTGATTGACAATTAGCCCGCACAAAGACTGATCGCTATCGGGGGGATAATTTTCCATAGTGTCAAATTCATACTGTGCAGGTGTTATTGCGAGGGTGACGCTGAAAAGCTTCGGGTGGGAAGCAATCCCTTTACATAGCCCTAGATAAATTTTTTGAAGGATTGCTTCGCCTGATGTTCAGCTTAGCTGTATGCTTTCAGCCGAAGGCTGAACGTCGGGCTCGCAATGACGGACGAAAAACCAACCTCAGAATTTCATAAATTCCAGCCCAAAATGCACTTGCCTCCCTTGCCCGCCGATAATTTCCGTGCTAGAATATTTGCGCATTCCTGTGAATAGAAGTAACACCGGAAAGTGGGCCAACCCCACTTTTCTTTGTTCCAGGGCAAAGTGGGACTCTTGAATTGAATAAATATCATCTGTCCCGCAGACAATTGAATATGGTTTGGAGATTGAAAAAAATGAAGAATGAATTTTTCCTGGCGTTTAGCGAATTGCTGGAAGACAAACAGCTTCCGCAGGAGATTGTGGCGGAAGCCCTCGAGGCGGCCATGGTGTCTGCTTACCGGAAGACCGTGAATGCTTCGAGCGCACAGCAGGTGGAGGCCAACTTCGATGTTGAGACGGGAGAGGTGACCATCTTTGCAGAGAAAGAGGTGGTCGAAGACGTGCAGGACGAACGCACAGAAGTTGACCTGGCCACAGCTAAACTGGCTGATGAAGAAGCAGAACTGGGCCAGGTGGTGATGGTCGAATCGACCCCTGAGGACTTTGGACGTGTGGCTGCCCAGACTGCCCGCCAGGTGATCCAGCAGCGCATCCGCGAGGCGGAACGCCAGGCGCAGTATGACCACTTCAAGACGCTGGAAGGCGAGATCATCAATGGGATTGTCCAGGCGATGGGCTCCGGGATGATCACCCTGGGCCTGGACCGCAAGGCAGAAGGCACGATGCCGCGCAACCACCAGATCAGGGGGGAACGATTCCGCCTGCACGACCGGGTGCGCGCCCTGCTGCTGGAGGTCAAAATGAGCCCGCGCGGCCCGCAGATCATCCTCTCCAGGGCGCATAAGAACTTCCTGCGCCGCTTGCTGGAAGATGAGGTGCCGGAAATATATCACGGGCTGGTGGAGATCCGCTCAATTGCCCGAGAGCCGGGATACCGCTCGAAGGTAGCGGTCGCCGGCTTGCAGCCGGGGATTGACCCGGTGGGCGCCTGTGTGGGGATCCGCGGCGTCCGTATTCAGGCGATCGTGCGCGAGCTGCATGATGAGAAGATTGACGTAATTGAGTGGAACCCGGACCCATCGGCTTTTATTGCCAAGGCACTCAGCCCAGCACGGGTCAGCGGGGTGTTCCTTGATGAGACCAGTGAGACCAAAACTGCCACTGTGGTGGTGCCAGAGGATCAATTGAGTCTGGCGATCGGCAGGGACGGGCAGAATGCCCGTCTGGCTGCCAAGCTGACCGCCTGGCGGATTGATATCAAGAGCCTGCCGGAAGCCACTTCGGATGCCCTCGTCAAACTGCAGGAGCAGCCCGACCTGGTGCAAGGCGATATGAGCGAGATGGTCGCTCAGGTGGAGGTGGTGATGGCCCGCAAGGCTGAAGGCCGCCCGATCACACCAGAAGAATATAACCTGCTGGGCCGGTTTGTGAACAAAGTGGAAACCGGGGCAGAAGACCAGCGCCAGGCCGAGGTGGAGGAACAGCGCGCCCGGATTGCCGAAGCACGCCAGGGTATTCCTGCTGCTGCTTTCGATATCCCGCTGGATGAGCTGGGTGTCTCCCCGCGGTTGATAATCAAGATCACCGGTGAAGGGTATTCCACGATCGGCGATTTGATGCTGCAACTGGTGATGGACTCCGATCAAATCTTGTCAATTGAAGGTGTGGGTCCGAAGGCGATGGAAGAGGTGCGGGAGGCGGTTGAGGCCTTTGAATTCCCCGAGCCAGAGATTGTTGAAGAACCTGAGGAAGCGGCTGAAGAGATGGCGGCAGAAGCTGTTGAAGCTGAAGAAGAGCTTGAGGTGGAGGCAGAGGCTGCCACGGAAGCAGGCGCGGAGGAACTTGAGGAAGAAGTTTCTGAAGCAGCTGTCGAGGAAATTGTTGAGGCGGTTGAGGATGAGGAAGCCGAAGAGGAGCTTGAGGAGGAACTCAGCTTCGAGCAGGCTTTAGCAGAGAGCGAGATCACCTTCATTGATGATGATTTCGATGACCAATTACTGCAGAATGATGATAAAGGATCAAAGAAACGCCGCAAGTATCGCGAGGTGGAATATGATCCGGATCTGGACGTAAACATCGTCCGCCGCCACCGGAAGCGCAAAGGGGATGAATGGGGCGAGGAAGACTGGGACGATTTCCTGGACTAAGAACCAGACAACGTGTAGGTGAGAGGTGGCAGCTAAAAAAGGCAGACGCCGAAAGCATATCCCCCAGCGCACCTGTGTAGGCTGCCGCCAGGTTCAGGCCAAACGCGGTCTGATCCGGGTGGTGCGTTCGCCAGATGGCGTGAAGATAGACCCCCACGGCAAGCTGGCGGGACGGGGGGCTTACCTTCACGATTTGCGTAGCTGCTGGCAAAAGGGTCTGGAAGGAAAGTTGGCGCATGCGCTCAAAACTGAGATCAGCGCCGAAGACATGGCCGTGCTCAAGGATTTTATGCACTCCTTGCCGCTCGAGGCCCCTGAGGAATCGGAATCCTGACTGAATCCTCCCGGGGATAAGCGAGCGTCAGGGGTCAGGCAAACTGTTATGCCTGTCAAGATCAAGATCCGGGGCTACCAGGGTGGTAAAGCAGCCATCCTGCGAGTTCAGCGAGCCGGTTGAGCTTATGAGAAAATAACCGAAGGAGAATCTTATGGCCGAACAACAAGAAAAAACGATTGAACTGCCTGCGAGCACCACGGTCAGAGACCTGGCAGAAAAGATCAACGCCAGCCCGATTGATATCATCAAGGTATTGATGGCCAATGGGGTGATGGCGAATATTAATCAGCAAATCGACTTTGACACGGCTGCGATTGTGGCCGCTGAACTTGGCTTTGAAGCCACCTTGGAAGTGATCGACCAGATTGAGACGGAAGATTTGGGCGAAATTGCTCTCTGGCGGCGTCTGATCGCCGATGAAGATGAAGCTGACCTGGTCAGGCGCCCACCAGTGGTCACGATCCTCGGCCATGTTGACCACGGAAAAACCTCTCTACTGGATTCGATTCGATCAACCTCTGTCCAGGAGGGGGAGTATGGGGGGATCACCCAGCATATCAGCGCATATCAGATCGAGCACAACGGCAAGACGATTTCCTTTCTGGATACGCCCGGCCACGCGGCTTTTACAGCGATGCGTTCACGCGGGGCGCAAGGTGCGGATATTGTGATTTTGGTGGTGGCCGCAGATGACGGCGTGATGCCCCAAACCAAAGAGGCATTGAACCATGCCAAAGCGGCCCAGGTGCCGATCATTGTGGCCTTGAACAAGATTGATAAGCAAAATGCTAACCCAGACCGGGTGAAACAGCAGCTTGCAGAGGTTGGATTGGTGCCGGATGAGTGGGACGGTGATACGATTGTGGTGCCGGTCTCAGCTACTGAGAAGATCGGCCTGGAAGATTTGCTTGAGGCAATCCTGCTGGTGGCCGATAACATCGAAATCCTTGCCAACCCGGCGGGGAAATTGATCGGCACGGTGATTGAGGCAGAACGCGATAAAGCTAAAGGTGTGATGGCCACCGTGCTGGTGCAGAACGGCACTTTGCAGGTGGGCGATACATTGATTGCAGGCTTGAGCCATGGGCGCATCCGGGCGATGTTTGATTTCCGCGGCGAGCCTATCGAGGAAGCCGGCCCCTCGACACCAATTTCGGTGATGGGGTTGAATGATGTGCCCAATGCTGGTGATCTGGTCAGGCGGGTGGATAGCGATAAGGTAGCGCGTGTGATTGTGGCTGAGCGGGAAGAACGGGCTAAAGATGCGCGTATAGGCCAGCAGCGCCCGGTTACCCTGGAAACGATGTTTGAACGGTTTCAGGAAGGGCAGATGCGCGAACTGCGCTTGATCATAAAAGCTGACGTGCAGGGTTCGCTGGAACCGATCGTCTCGTCACTGCAGGAGATGAGCGCCAGCGATGAAGAAGGAAAGATCCGGGTAAATATCCTCCATTCGGCGACAGGGAACATCAGCGAAAGTGATATTGACCTGGCCGCGGCCTCACAGGCGATTGTGATGGGATTCAATGTGCAAGCCGATGAGGCTGCCCGCGTCACCGCTGACCGGGAAGGGGTTTCGATCCGCTTCTACAATATAATCTACCGGCTGACCGAAGATGTGGAGAAAGCTTTGAAAGGCATGCTGGCTCCAGAGGAAGTGATTACTGTGGTGGGCAGGGCAGAGGTACGCGCCCTGTTTAAAATCCCCAAGACCGGCTTCATTGCCGGGTGCCGGGTGATTGAGGGTGAAATTCTGCGGAATGCCCAGATACGCGTGCTGAGGAATGATAATCTGATTTATGAGGGCGATATCAGCTCGCTGAAACATGAGAAAGATGATGTGCGTGAAGTGCGCGCTGGTTTTGAGTGCGGCATCGCCTTGCGCGGCTTTGATGCTTTCGAGGAGGGGGATATCCTTGAGTGCTTTACCCGCAAGCTGGTGAAGGCGATTTAGTCTGAACAAAGGATACAACTATGACGTCACAAGGCAGAGCAAACCGGGTTGCCCAGAGAGTGAAAGAAGAGTTAGCGACCATGCTGCTGTTCGATCTCAGCGACCCCCGTTTGAATGGTGTTTTTATCACTGATGTAAAGGTAGACCGGGAGCTGGCTTATGCCAACATTTTTGTTTCCGCGATTGAGGGAGTGGAACGCAGTGAGGAAATCCTTGAAGGGTTCCGGTCGGCATCCGGGTATATCCGCCGGCAGCTGGCCCAATCAATTGATCTGCGGTCGTTTCCTCAACTGCGGTTCAATTGGGATCCGGTGCCGGAAAATGCCGACCGGATTGATAGACTGATAGCCTCGCTTCATGAGGAAGAAACCGACGAGGATGAATAAGGATCTGATCGAGCAGGCGCGCCTGAAAATTGAGCAGGCAGAACGGATCATGGTGTGTGCGCATACGCGCCCAGATGGCGACGCGGTTGGCTCGGTCTGTGCGCTGGGACAGGCGCTGATGAATGCCGGTAAGCAGGTGCAGATGGTGCTATCTGATGGCGTGCCGGCTGCCCTGCGATTCATCCCCGGCAGCGGCCGGGTTGTGCAGGAACCGGAGGGTGAGTTTGATCTGATTGTTGTGTTGGATTGCGGGGATATCGACCGGATTGGCGGGGCGATTGAAGATAGTGCCCAGATCGATGTGAACATTGACCACCACCCGGACAATACCCATTTTGCAGAGGTCAACCTGGTCGAACCAGCGGCTGTATCTGCCAGCCAAATCCTGGCAGAATTGTTCCCAGCATTTGGGCTGGAGATGACACCGCAAATTGCCGCGGGGCTGCTGACTGGTCTGATCACCGATACAATCGGCTTCAGGACCGAGAATATGAATCCCGAAGCGCTGCGTCTGGCCGCAGACCTGGTTGAAGCCGGGGCTGATCTGCCTGAGCTGTATCATCAGGCGCTGGCAGCCAAATCATTACCTGCGGCGCGATATAATGGTGCCGGACTTACACAAGTGGTGCAGGATGGGAAAATTGTATGGACCCAACTGACCCTGGAGGACAGGAAGTTTGCCGGTTACAACGGGCAGGATGACGCCGATCTGGTGAATGTGATTGCGGCGATTGATTCTGCTGTGGTGGCGATAATCTTCGTTGAGCAGCTTAATCACCAGGTGAAGGTGAGCTGGCGCACGCGGGCAAAGGAGATTGATGTCTCGCAGGCGGCTCACCACTTTGGCGGGGGCGGGCATCGTCCTGCAGCCGGAGCAATGATCGAAGGCAGTCTGCCGCAGGTGCAGGCTGATGTGCTGGATATTAGCAAACGGTTGCTGTTTCAGGAAAGGGAAGAGTAACGTATCCCTGAGCATACTGATCCATTAACAGGTCAGGTGTTTTGAGGTAAGGAGTAAAAATGAATCAAGATGTAGTCAAGAATGTGGTTTCTGGGGTCTTTGTGATTGATAAACCCGTTGGATTGACTTCACACGATGTCGTCCAGATTGTACGCCAGGGGACTGGCATTCGGCGGGCCGGCCATACGGGCACATTGGACCCGCGTGCCTCGGGTGTGCTGGTGGTGCTGCTTGGACCGGCGGTGCGCCTGAGCGAGTTTATCTCGGCATCCGACAAGCGCTACCAGGCTACTATCCGCCTGGGCAGCCGCACTGAAACCTATGACGCGGAAAGCGAGCCATCGGAAGAGATGCCGGTGGATATCTCTGAGGATGAATTCATTGAACTAATCAAAGGCTTTGAAGGTGAAAGTGAACAGGTTCCCCCGCCGTACTCTGCGGTCAAGGTGAAGGGCGAGAAAGCTTACGATCTGGCCCGCCGAGGAGAAGATGTGGATCTGGAGCCCCGGATGGTGAATGTTTATTCCCTCGATTTGCTGGAATGGGCGCCCCCTGAGGTAGTGGTGGATGTGCACTGCTCCTCCGGGACGTACGTGCGCTCGCTGGCCAATGACATTGGTGAGAAGCTTGGGATTGGCGCTCACCTGGTGGGGCTGAGGCGCACCCGCAGCGGGCAGTTCACCCTGCGCGATTCGGTTTCTCTGCGCCGGCTGCGCGAGGCTTTTGATGCTGGAGATTGGGCGCAGTATCTCATCCCGGCCGCTGAAGCGATCAGCGACTGGCACACGATCACCCTGGATGCCGATATGCTGGAACAGGTGCGCCACGGACACCGCTTGCTGGCTGAGGAAGGGATCACCGGCTGGGCACGGGCGCTGAGCGAGCAGGGTGACCTAGTGGCCCTGCTGGAGGTGGTGGAAGAAACCGGGGAATGGCAGCCGCGTAAGGTCTTCTTCACTTCATAAAAAAACAGATCATGCGTCACTCCTACGGGCTTCAAGACCTCTTCATCCAGAACGCCTGGCTCACGATTGGATCGTATGATGGTGTGCATTTAGGACACCAACAAATTATTCACCAGATCACAGCGGGCGCCCATCAAGCGGGTGCGCCCGCTGTTGTGCTTACTTTTTTCCCACACCCTGCGATTGTCTTGCGCGGGCCGAGAGATTCTTTTTACCTCACCCTTCCGGAAGAAAAAGCTGAACTGCTGGGTGAGATGGGTGTGGATGAGGTGATCACCTATCCTTTCAGCCGCCAGACCTCGGAGACTGAGCCTGAAGATTTCATCAGGATGTTGATCACCCATCTGGGGTTCAGCCATCTGTGGGTGGGGTATGACTTTGCCCTGGGCAAAGACCGCAAGGGTGATGTGGAGACCCTGATTTCTATCGGGGAGAAATACGGCTTTGTGGTGCATGTGATCGAAGCTTATCAACAGGATGGCGAGGTGGTTTCGTCCAGCCGGGTGCGGCAGGCGGTTGAGGCGGGGAGGATCATGGCGGCGAACCGCCTGCTGGGAAACCGGTTCACCATCCGGGGAAAGGTGATCCCGGGGGATGGACGCGGATCGACGATTGGCATTCCGACTGCCAACCTGGCGGTCGCGCGGGAACGGGCAGTGCCCGGGCCGGGCGTGTATGTCTGCCTGGCAACGGTGGAGGGGGAGACTTATCCGGCGGTGACCAATATTGGTGTCCGGCCGACTTTTGAGGATGCGCCGGTGGCGCCGCGGATCGAGACGCACATCCTGGATTTCTCGGGGGATATCTACGGGTCGGAGATCAGCCTGGCTTTTGTGGATTTCCTGCGCCCGGAGCAGAAGTTCAGCGGCGTGGATCAACTGGTCGCCCAGATCAGGGCGGATATTGCCCAAGGACGAGAGATTCTCACGAATACGTGAAGTGACAAATCGGGGGGTATGTTTACGGGGGAGTAGACCGAGATTGTGTATTCTGGCGCACAAGTAATGATTTTTGCCCTTTTTGCATCTAATTGATAATCATCATGTTAATTTTAGAGGTGCGATATGCAGTTGAATGGTTTACATCATGTAACCGCAGTCAGCGCAATAATTGCTGACAATCTTGAGTTTTATACCAACATTCTCGGATTACGATTGGTCAAGAAATCAGTCAACCAGGATGATGTGTCGGCGTATCACCTGTTTTATGCCGATAAACTTGGCTCTCCAGGTACCGATATGACCTTCTTTGACTGGCCTGATATGGGGCCAAATATCCGGGGGACAGACAGCATCACCGGGACAGCTTTCCGCGTCCAGAGTCGAAGCGCCCTGGACTTTTGGGCAGCACGTCTGGATGACTTCAACGTCACCCGCGGAAGGGTTGAAATATTCTCAGGCCGTGAGGTTCTCCCGTTTGAAGATGCGGAAGGTCAGCAGCTTTACCTGGTAAACGATAATGGATACGAATTTGAGGGAGAAATCTGGCCTCATGCTGAGATTCCAGACGAATTTGCTTTGCGCGGATTTTACAGTGTTTTGTTCTCAGTAGCAGCCATTGATCAGCTTAATATGATCTTGACCCAGTTGATGAATTTCGAAGAAATCACTCGCGCAACCTGGATTGATCAGGATACCGAGGCGGTGATCTATACCACCAAATCTGGCGGTGGACCTGGCACGGAAGTCTGGGTGATGGTTCAACCAGGGCTTGCCAGGGGCAGATTGGGCGCTGGAGGAACGCATCACGTTGCGTTCCGGGTGGCGGATTTTGATGAGCAGAAGCGCTGGCACAATCATTTGACCCAGGCCGGCCTGTCTATCAGCGGTTTGATCGACAGATTCTGGTTCCGGTCGATCTACTTCCGGGTGTCAAATGGGATTCTGTTTGAGATCGCCACGGATGGTCCGGGGTTTGCAGTAGATGAGGACCCCGAGGCATTGGGTGAAACTCTGGTCCTGCCGCCATTCCTGGAAGGCCGCCGCGAGGAAATCGAAGCCGGGTTGACCCCCATCGGAGGCTAGTTTCAATGAAGCCTAACCTCCACCAGGGACAGAGGATCCTCCGATGGGGTGCTGACCCCAACCAGGCTGAATTGGTGGTGATCCTTTTGCATGGCCGCGGTGCGACGGCTGAGTCGATGCTGCCACTGGTGAATGTGCTTTCAGAGGATAAAATCAACTTTATGATTCCCCAGGCCGGGCAAAACCGCTGGTATCCGAATTCCGCTTTTGCCCCTATCGAGACGAATGAGCCAGACCTGACCTTTGCTCTGGAATTGATCGACTCGCTGGTTGCGACAGCCCGGCATGAGGGTTTCTCTGATAAACAGATTGCATTTGGTGGATTCTCGCAGGGTGCGTGTCTGGCATTAGAATACGTTGCGCGGACCCCGCGCCGCTATGGCGGGTTGTTTGCGTTTACCGGTGCTTTGATCGGCCCGCCTGATCACCGCCGGGAGTACAACGGCAATGTAGAAAGCATGCCGGTTTTCATCGGGGGCAGCGATGTTGATCCGTGGGTAGCCCACGAACTGCTGATCCATACAGCTGGTGTCTTTGAAGAATTGGGCGCCAGGGTTGATTTTCGCACATATCCCGGCCTGCCCCATACGATTAACCAGGATGAGGTTGATGCTGTCTGTAAAATGCTGCTGGAGGCCGGGAATTCTTAAGGGTGCGAGCTGGCACGGAAGAAGTTTATCAACCCTGCCGCGCAATTCTCCTCACATGGATGAAAATATGGAACTGGCATGCCAAGAAGTATCAGAAGAGGTAATATGCGCCCCATTTGCGGCATCTCAAGAGTAACCTTAGCTCATTCAACTCTGTGGAAATTGATCCTATGCGACCAATCGAACTGACCCTCAGCCTGCTGACGATTGTTTCAGCACTATTGCTTTTCTTTCCGAAAATTAGTACCAAACTGAAATTCCAGGCAGCCCCGCTGGTGCTGATTATCACCGCGGCCGCACAACTCGTTTTTGAAGGCTTTCGATGGCAGTTGTGGCCATTGATGATCGCAGTCGGCTTGCTGCTGTTGACCGCTGTGACCCGGCTGGCAGGCTTTCGAGGGCAAAGCAAACTGACCATCAGCGCCATAGGGGTGGTATTGCTGGCGATACTTTCGCTGGCGGGGGGATGGCTGCTGCCAATTCCCAAACCTTACCCTGTTACGGGCACATACCAGGTGGGCACAATGATTTTCCCGCTGACAGATGAGTCCCGGAAGGAAATCTATTCGGAAGACCTCAACACCCGGCGTGAGATCATGGTGCGGGTCTGGTACCCGGCCAGCCCAACCGCGCAGGATCAGCGCGCCCAATGGATGCCAAATATCGCTTCCGCGGGGCCAGCAATCGCGGAGTGGGTCAACCTGCCATCTTTTGCATTCAACCACCTCAAATATGCCAAGACGAACGCCTGGCTGGATGCCCCGGTCGCACCTGAAGGCGGCAAGTTTCCCTTGCTGGTCTTTTCGCACGGCTGGTCGGGGTTCAAGGAGCAGAATATCTACCAGGTTGAGGAATTGGCTTCACACGGCTATGTGGTGGCAGGGATCGACCATACGTATGGCGCAGTGCTGACTGTTTTCCCGGATGGAGAGGAGATGCCGCGCAATGATGCCGCGCTGCCCGGCGGCGTTTCGGAAGAGGAATATGCCCGGGCTTCCAACCGGCTGGTCAAGCAGTGGGCAGATGACATCGGTTTTGTGCTGGATGAGTTTGCGAAACAGGACCAGGATGGCGATTGGCCGTTGGCCGGCAGGCTTGATTTCAACAGAGTGGGTGTGTTTGGACATTCCACTGGCGGAGGGGCAACAGCTGAATTTTGCGGGATTGATAGGCGCTGCGATGCTGCTCTGATGATGGATTTGTGGGTTGAACCAGTCTCAGATGAGGTGGTGACTGCAGGGCTCACTCAGCCCTCTTTGCTGATGCACAGCGCCGGATGGGTGGATCTGGAAAATCCGAGTATAAACTTTTTGCGGATCGGGGAACTGGCGGCGGCCTCAAGCGGGGAAGTGACCGAGTTCAGGATTGAAGGGACAGAACACTACGACTTTACCAGCGTGCCGCTGTTTACGCCGCTGGCCGCCGCCATCGGCTTGAAGGGACCGATCCCGGGGGACAGCGGATTGGCGCTGATCAACTATTACTCTGCGGCTTTTTTCAACCAGTATTTACGGGGTGAGGACCAGGGACTGCTGGAAGCGGAGAACTCGCCGTTTGAGGCGGCTCAGTTTGGATTGCGGCCTTAGGGTTGGCTTCTCCAGCTAACCAGGTATTCTGGCATTTCTTCTGGATATTTTTCTATGCTGTCCTCAATGACCCAAACTCCATTCAGCCCCAGGGCATGCGCGGTCAATTCAAAATGGCACATGGCAATTCCCATATCGACGCGCTGCAGGTCGCTGATATCCAACAGCTTATTGAGCACACCCTTCGCATAACCCGGTGTGCGCTGGAGATAGAAACGCCAGAGATCTCGATGCTTTATAATCCGCCAGGGCTGTTTATTGGAGGCGGATGGTGCCAGGCGAACCATATCAAGCACGGCGGCATAGTCTCCGGCTTCTTCCGGGCTGATAGGCGTTTGCAATTGATCTTTGAAGAACAGCACTTCCCAGGGCAGCCGGTGGTGTGAGCCTGCGATCTGGCTGATCTGTCCCTGACGCATCTGCCCCGGTGCAGCAAACTCACCGACAGATGTGATTGCAGGCATAACCTCATCCGCAGCCAGGTGGAGCTTTTGCGCAAATCTGCTTTTGGTGAAGGTGCCGCCCAGCCAGCAGGTTCCTAATGCCAGGCTGGTGGCATAGAGGATAATTGTTTCCATCAGGTAGCCGAAATCTTCAAGCCAAAAATCCGCCGGGGTCATGGCCCCCACGATGAATGCCGGTGCGTTCTTGATGAATCCATAGGTGCCCAGTCCGCGCAGTGATTGGCTATCTTCCTGTGTAGCTGCCAGGAGATCGAAGCGCGGCTTCAAACCAAACGGCCCTGGTGAGAGGCCGGCGATGAAGGCTTGAAGCTGCTGGCGTTTGTCTGCTGGTATCGGTTCGGGATTGTACACCCGGCACGAAAAACGCTGTTGAATGATTTCTGTTGTGGGGAGATTGGTATTGAACATTGTGGGATTATATCAATTATTGATGTGAGAGTATTGATGTGAGAGGGTCATCTGATCTGACCCTGATATAATATGATTGCAAATGGATTCGTTTTCGAGGGCAGGCAGTGGGGATCGAAACGTTCTATCCTCAAGACTAAGTGCCTATTTGATATAACCGTTCTCCCCATTTGGTAAAATAGCAAAACGCTTTAACCATTTCAGGAGTATGAGATGAAACAGTATCTGGATCTGCTTTCCCATGTAATCGAGAACGGCACAGTCAAAGATGACCGCACCGGTACCGGCACCCGGGCGGTATTTGGCTACCAGATGCGATTCGACCTGAAGGCGGGTTTCCCGATCATCACCACCAAGAAGATTCATCTTAAGTCGGTGATCCATGAGCTGCTCTGGTTTTTACGGGGCGAATCCAACGTGCGTTACCTGCGGGAGAATGGGGTGCGCATCTGGAATGAATGGGCCGATGAGGATGGGGAGCTTGGCCCGGTGTATGGGGTGCAGTGGCGCTCGTGGCGGGGGGCAGATGGCCAGGTGGTCGACCAGATCAGCGAGGTGGTTGAGCAGATCAGGACCAACCCGCACTCGCGCCGGTTGATTGTGAACGCCTGGAATGTGACCGAGATAGAGAAGATGGCGCTGCCGCCCTGCCATATGATGTTTCAATTCTATGTGGCAGAGGGCAAGCTGTCCTGCCAGCTTTACCAGCGCTCGGCGGATATCTTCCTCGGCGTGCCCTTCAACATCAGTTCTTATTCACTGCTGACGATGATGATCGCCCAGGTGACCGGGCTGGGGGTGGGGGAGTTTATCCACACGCTGGGGGATACCCATATATACAACAACCACATTGAGCAGGCTGAATTACAGCTCACACGTGAGCCCTTTCCCCTGCCAGAGATGAAGATCAATCCGGGAGTGAAGGATATCTTCAGCTTCGCCTATGATGATTTTGATCTGACTGGCTACCAGGCGCATCCCCACATTAAGGCGGAGATCTCGGTATGATCATTTCGATCATCGCGGCGGTCAGCGAGAACGGGGTGATTGGGAGAGACGGGAAAGTGCCCTGGAACCTGCCTGCCGATCTGAAGCTGTTCAAACGCCTGACGATGGGCCATTACTTGATTGTGGGACGCAAGACATGGGAGTCCATCGGATCGCCGCTCCCCGGACGCACGATGATCGTGCTCACCCGGCAGTCTGGATATAAAGCCGAGGGCTGCTTGACGGCATCCTCTCTGACTGAAGCGATTGAGATCGCTCAAGCCGCAAGAGAGGATGAAGTCTTCATCGGTGGCGGGTCTGTGATCTATGAATACGCACTCGCGCTGGCTGACCGGATGTATCTCAGCCAGGTGCATGCCAGGGTGCGCGGTGATGCTTTCTTCCCCGAATATCAGGACAAAGATTGGAAGCTTTCCATGCGAGTGGTGTATCCCCAGATCAATGGGCAGGGATATGCGTTTACTTTTATGATCCTGGATCGCAGGTGGCGGGACTAAAACTTACATTCAGCACTGATAAACACAGATCAACTCAGATAAATGAATTTACTACCCGCGTCCATCTAGGTATTTGTGGTTTGGTTTTATTTCTTCGCTACTCCCCAGGCACCCAGAAGACTATTGACTGGATTTTCAATCCGGAAATGCCCAATTGGTGGTGATCGTCAGCGGGGGGGCAGCGGTCACTTCCACGGCAAACGATAGGGCTGGCACCTTTTGGGCATAGGTGGGGGAGAACCAGCCGCGGTACGGCTCCGGTTTCACATCTCCGAGCAGACATTCCCCGGCGCGCACCAGGCTGTAGCTGGCTTCGCTGTCGGCACAGCGCACCTGGAGAGTCACGTCCCCGCGCCCGGAATCTAAAAAAAGCAATCCGTTGTTGTACTGCCAAGCCCAATCGGGCAGCAGCCAGTGCAGGCGGATTGAAACCGGGTCCTGGCCGGTGAGGCTCTCATCGATTGGCAGCACCTGGTCACGTACCATCCACATATCCCCTTCAACCGAGACGGTGCGGCGGTGGGCGAGGTCTAATTTGCGGTAACCGTCATGCTGGGTTACGATCCAGTTTAACCCGCCCTCATCTATTTCACCGAGATCGAGCACTTCGGCCTGAGCCCAGTCCAGCCAGAGGAATTGGCCGGCTTTGGTCATCTGCGGCAGTCCGTTGATCGTGAGGGTGTTGTGGACCGAGGTGTGATCCAGCGGATTGCGCCAGGGCGGGCTGGCATTGTACTGGTACACGCCCGGATCGGCGGCTGCGTTGATCCCCTGCCACCACAGGTCGAGGTGAAGCTGGTCGGCGTGGGCGGGACGGTGGTTGAATTGGGCAGCGCGCAGCACACCCCAGGAGGACTTGCCTGAAAGACGGTAAACAGCGGTATCTGCTTCTGTTGCCAGAGGCAAACCCTGCTCCCCTGCCAGCCAGAGAGACATTTCATCCTTTTGAGTGGGTTGGCCCAGAAAGGCATGCCGGGCGGCATCCAGCACGGGGCGAAAATCAGAGTAGGGGCAAGTGGTCAGCGGCAGGAAGTAAGCGCCGTCGTTGCCGCCCAGGTTGGGCACGCGGCCGGATTCTGCGTCGAGCATGATTTCCAGCCAGCGGGTGGCCGCGGCAAGTCTTGCCAGGGTTTGTTCGGGGTATTCTTCTGTGTGCACAGCAGCAATCCGCCGCACGAAGAGGGCCAATTGCAGCACCAGACGCAGGTAGTTGGTGCTGTGTTGGATGTAGGTGCCATCCGGGTTGATCTGGGTCTGGAGGGCATAATTGAGCCAGCTGCCACCTGCTTTGCGCCAATTCTCTGCATGGGGATGATCGGGCAGCAGGGCGGCGGCTGTGTAGAGCCCGGCGGCTTCGGAAACCAGGTGGTTGTTGTTTTGGGCACGGGCGTAATCCAGGGTGGCAGCGATGCGGTTGGCATGGGCGGCAAAAAAACCTTTGAGGCGGTCCAGACGTTCGGATGTGGTGTAGGGGGACTCGACGAAAAGACCCACCGAAAAGGCGAGCGCCATCAACCGCAGGGCAACCTCCTGCCCGGAGGCCCAGTGCGGGCCGATGTTAGGCGGGTTGTACTCCAGAAATTCCTCAGTGAAGAGCCAGAACGAGGCCGCGTACCTCTGATCTCCACTCAACAGGTAAGCTCGCGCCAATCGCGTTGCCCAGCCAAACCGGGCTGGCTCCCAGACGAGCTTGATATCCTCCCCGCGGTGCTGGTTCGCGGTGTGCTGCGTCCAGTGGCGCAGATCAGGGCCGGGATTGAGGGATAATGGGTAGGTTTTGCCGCCAAATAGATGCGCCTGCCGGGAGACAATCTGGTCTGCCTCTTTGAGGAGCAGGCGGCTATTCTCAGTCAACAACTGGCGGTATTCCTCTGGTTGAGGGGGAGGGAAAAGGGGTATATGAAGATTCCCGGTCTCCTCGGCTGCCCTCTGGTAACTGACTGGGCGGGTGCGCCAGCGCAGGATGCCGCTGTGAAGCTGAAAGCGGTAGCTCAGGTAGGGGCCGATCTCAGCCCAACCAAGCTGGCGAAGCGCTTTGAACCCCAAGGAGAGTTTTTGTTTCATCTTCCCAATTATAGGCGAAAAGGGGTGGGCAATATCAGAATTCTGAGAGGAAATATTTCTGATATTCGTCCCGTCTAGTAGGTGGTTGATCTGCATTTGGTATTACTAATTAGACAATCTTGGTATAATTCTAAGGATATTTGGCGGAAGAATACTTTGGATTAGCAATCATTATTTTTTGGAGAAACGAATATGAAAAAAGAAGAGTACCTGGAGCTTTACCGTCAGATGGTATTGATCCGCCGTACCGAGGAGCGCGCTGCTGAACTATACCAGCAGGGTAAGATCGGTGGCTTTTTACATTTATACATTGGTCAGGAAGCAGTCAGCACCGGGTTAGTGGCTGCCCGCCAGCCGCAGGACCGGATGATCACCGCTTACCGCGACCACGGTGTAGCGATCAACGTGGGACTGACGGCCAAAGAGGTGATGTCGGAACTGCTGGGCAAAGCGACGGGGATGTCCAAAGGAAAGGGCGGCTCGATGCACATGGCCTCGGTGGAGAAGAATTTCTGGGGCGGGCATGCGATTGTCGGTGCCCACCTGCCGATTGCGGCTGGTTTGGCGCTGGGAGACCAGTACCGCGGCGGAGACGGCGTGACGATTTGCATGTTCGGCGACGGGGCCACCAATATCGGCTACTTCCATGAGGGGTTGAATCTTTCCAAAGTTTGGGACTTGCCAGTTTTGTGGGTGTGCGAGAATAACCAATATGGCATGGGCACGGCGGTGGAACGCGCATCGGCGGTCAGCGAGATCCGGCAGAAAGCAGAAGGCTACGGGATCCCCAACGAACGGATTGAGGGCATGGATGTGCTGGAAGTGAAGAAAGCGGCCGAAAAGGCGCTGGCCTATATCCGTGAGGGCAATGGGCCGTACTTCCTGGAGATCATGACCTACCGCTTCCGCGGTCACTCGATGGGCGACCCGGAACGTTACCGTGAATCTGAGGAAGTTGACTGCTGGCAGAAAGAAGACCCGATCGGCGTGCTGCACCGCTGGATAGTGGAGAACAAGAAGGCCACTGAAGAAGAGCTTAAGCAGATCATTGCTGATGTAGAGCAGGAAGTGGAAGAAGCGGTGGAATTTGCTGAGAACAGCCCGGAACCTGCTCCCGAAGAATTGTTTGCCGATATCTATGCGGAGGAGGTATAAGATGGCTGTGATCACTGTCAGACAGGCAATCTCCGACGCGCTGCGCGAGGAAATGGAACGGGATGAGAATGTTTTTATCCTGGGTGAGGAAGTGGGCGTGTGGGGCGGCACCTATGCCGTGACCCGCGGCTTCTATGATCAGTTTGGCGAGAAGCGGGTACGTGATACCCCGATTGCGGAGTCGGCGATTATCGGGGCAGCTATCGGCGCGGCGATGACCGGGCTGCGACCGGTGGCCGAGCTGATGACGATCAACTTTGCCTTCTCGGCGATGGATCATATCGTCAACGAAGCCCCGAAGCTGCGCTACATGTTCGGCGGCCAGTTTAAAGTGCCGATGGTGATCCGGGCAGTGGGTGGCGGCGGACGCCAGTTAGGCGCTACCCATTCCCAAACCCCGGACGCGGTGTTTGCGCACTTCCCTGGTTTGAAAGTGGTGGCTCCCGGTACCCCAGAAGACGCCAAGGGTTTGCTGAAGGCGGCTATCCGCTCGGATGACCCGGTGTTGTTCATCGAGCATGCCACCCTGTACCAGTGGCGCGGCGAGGTCCCCGAGGGAGATTACGTGGTGCCGATCGGCAAGTCAAAGGTGCAGCGTCCCGGCGATGCCGTGACCGTGGTCAGCTACAGCAAGGGGTTGCAGCTCACCATGCAGGCTGCCGATGCGTTAGCTAAAGAGGGGATCAACATTGAGGTGGTGGACCTGAGGTCGCTGCGCCCGTTGGATATGGATCCGGTGATTGAATCCTTCAAGAAGACCAACCGGGCAGTGATTGTGGAGGAGGGCTGGCGTTCTTACGGGGTTGGTGCGGAAGTGGCTGCCCGCCTGTATGAAGAAGCTTTTGATTATATCGACGCCCCGATCAAACGCGTGGCTCAGAAGGAGGTCCCGCTTCCCTATAACCGCACGCTTGAACAGATGGCCCTGCCCCAGGTGGCGGACATCATCAAGGCGGTCAAGGAGGTATTGTAATGGCTGAAGTTGTCAACATGCCCAAGCTGGGCTTTGATATGGCTGAAGGCACTCTGATCCGCTGGGCAGTTGCTGAAGGTGAGACAGTAGAAAAGGGCGCTTTACTGGCTGAGATTGAGACCGATAAAGCCACTGTGGAAGTGGAATCGATGTACAGCGGTGTGGTGCATAAGCATATAGTCAGTGAAGGTGCAATTGTCCCGGTGAACACCCCGATTGCGGTGATCGGCGAGGCTGATGAGGAAATTGATCTGGCAGCCCTGGTGGGGGAAGAGGCTGTTGAGGAAACTGTTTCAGAGGTTGAAGATAAACCCGAACCTGCGGCAAGCGCACCTGCAGCGGCAGTAGAGCCGGCCATAGATGCGAACCTGCCCGGTGGCGTACGTGCCACCCCGCTGGCCCGCCGGATCGCGGAAGACCGCGGCATTGATCTAACCACCATCACCGGATCGGGCAGCAACGGCCGGATCGTGAAGAAAGATGTCGAAGAAGCGGCAGCTGAGCCTGCGGTGACAGCAACCCCGGCGGCAGAACCTGCCCCCGCACCCGCAAAACCGGAACCCGCGGCCACGGTTACCCCGCTGGTTGCCAGCGTGATCGGTGAAGTGCCAGAGGATAAGCGCGTTCCGCTATCCAAGCTGCGCCAGACAATCGGCCGCCGTATGGTTGATTCCAAGCAGAATTACCCGTCGTTTTATGTCACCTATGAATATGATTTGGGCCCGGTGATGGCGCTGCGTAAGCAGATCAATGTGATGTTGGAAGGCAGCGGCGAGAAGCTCTCGGTGAACGATTTCCTGGTGAAGGCGGTTGCCCTGGCGCTGCGCCAGTTCCCCAACCTGAATGCCAAGCTGGACGGCGATGCTGTGCTGCAGTACGGCCACGTGAATGTAGGCAACGCCGTGGCGGTGGAAAACGGCCTGCTGACGGTGGTGTGCCATGATGCGGACCGCAAGTCTTTGCGCGAGATCTCTGCCGAGGTGAGCGCCAAGGCCGGCCGGGTGCGTGAGGGAAAGATCCAGCCAGAAGATATCTCTGACTCGACCTTCTCGATCAGCAACCTGGGGATGTTTGATGTCGAGCAGTTTGTGGCGATCATCAATCCACCGGAAGCGGCGATCCTGGCAGTTGGTTCTGCCAAGCAGGTGCCGGTGGTGGAAGGCGGCGAGTTGACCACTGGCTGGCGGATGAAAGCCACCATTTCGGTGGATCATAGGGTCAGTGACGGCGCTGAAGCTGCCCGCTTCATGCAGAAACTGGCTGAGTTCCTGGAGAAACCGGTGAGCTTGATGCTTTAAGCGCAGCCAGTAGGCAGTTTAACAGTAGACAGAAAAATAGTCCGCCGATAAAGGCGGACTATTTTGGTCTTTGGCTAATTCAACGGCCTACTGGCTTTTGCTGATGAACCCCTTGGTAATTTCTGCGGCGATCGCCGGTACGAAGAGCATCGGCAGAAGATATTGCCATTGTTCCCATCCCAGCGGGACAGTGGAGAAGATCGGCTGCAGGAAGGGGATATACAGCACAGCCAGCAGCAGCACGCTGGAAAGGACCACAGCCCAGTTCATGCTTTTGTTTTTAAAGACCCCGATCTTGAACAGTGGATAGCGCTCAGACCGGGCGGTGAAAGCCCGCAGCAGTTCTGAGAAGGAGAGGGTGATAAAGGCCATCGTGGCAGCAACGCCGCTGTAACCGCCATCCGTTGCCGGCCATTTCCAATGGCCCAGCAGGTATGCGCCCAGAGTCACGGCAGTGATGGCGAATGTCTGGACGGCAATCCCGGTGCGCATGGTTTTGTTAATGATCGGCTCCGATGCGGGCCGCGGCGGCTGATCCATGATGTCGGGATCACCTTTTTCCATACCCAGGGCGAGTGCCGGGGCGCCGTCGGTGACCAGATTAAGCCAGAGCAGCTGAATCGGGTTGAGCGGCGAAGGCAGCTTGAGCGCAATTGCTAGGAAGATGGTCAGAATCTCGGCCATGTTGCAGGAGAGCAGGTAATAGACAAACTTGCGGATATTTGAGTAAATGATCCGCCCCTGCTCGATGGCCGAGACAATACTGGTGTAATTGTCATCGGTCAGTACCATGTCGGCGGTTTCTTTGGCTACATCGGTGCCGGTGATGCCCATGGCCACGCCGATATCCGCCTGTTTGAGCGCTGGGGCGTCGTTGACCCCGTCTCCGGTCATGGCTACGATCTGGTCGTTGGCCCGCAAGGCGCGCACGATGCGGACCTTGTGCTCGGGTGAAACTCTGGCAAATACATCCACGCTTACAATTTTCTTTTCCAGGTCTTCATCGCTCATCTGGTCCAGTTGAGCCCCGGTGATCACATCGTGCCCGCTTTGCAGCAGGCCGATGCGCTCTGCGATGGCGCGGGCGGTCTTGGCATAGTCGCCGGTGATCATCACCGTGCGGATACCGGCCTTTTTGGCGACTTTCAACGCGTCGGCAACTTCGGTGCGCGGCGGGTCAATCATGCCCAGCAGGCCGACAAAGGTCAGATCGCGTTCGATCTCTTCGGGGGTGAGTTCTTCGGGCAGACTCTTGATGACCTTAAAGGCCACCGAGATCACGCGCAGGGCTTGAGCAGCCATTTCGTCATTGGCTGTGAGGATGCGGTCCCGGATGGTGTCATTCATCTCAGCGGGGATGTCTTCGTATTGTTCATAGTGGGAGCACAGGTTCAAGACCACATCCGGCGCGCCTTTCACCGCCACAACATAAGAATCGGTAAGGTCGTCGTCTTCGTCAAAAGGCGAGAAATCACTCTCTTGAGGATCCAGGATTTTGTGAATGGTGGTCATGCGCTTGCGGGCAGAATCGAAGGGGATTTCCTGCACTCGGGGATAAGATTTCTCCAGTCCCTGGAAGTCCAGCCCAGCTTTGGCGGCGGCCACAATGATTGAGCCCTCAGTCGGGTCGCCGATCATGCGGTATTCACCGCGCTGATCATCTGCCTCGGGGCGGATCAGTTGGGCATCGTTGTTCATGGCTCCCACCCACAGGGCGGTGGTAGCGGCGGGATAGTTGTCCAGGTCAATTGGCTTTTCGTCCACGATGAACTCGCCGACTGGTTTGTACCCGCTGCCAGTGACGAGGATCTCGCGCCCGTCGATGGAGACATGGGTGACGGTCATCTCATTCTGGGTAAGGGTGCCGGTTTTATCGGAGCCGATGGTGGTAGCAGAACCGAGGGTCTCTACGGAGGAAAGGCGGCGGATGAGGGCGTTGCGGTTGATCATCTCGCGCATCCCCAGCGCCAGGCTGATGGTCACCACGGCGGGCAGACCTTCTGGGACGGCGGCGATGGCCAGGCTGATGGCGACGAGGAACATTTCCAGCGGATCGTTGCCGCGTACCCAGCCCAGCACGAACACCAGGCCACAGATTGCCAGCGCGGCGTAGCCGAGGGTGCGCCCGAGCTGGTCCAGGCGGCGCTGCAGCGGGGTGACTTCTTCTTCCACCTCAGAGAGCATTTCAGCAATCCGACCGATCTGGGTCTTCATGCCGGTTTCCACGACGAGCCCGCGGCCGCGCCCGTAGCTGACCAGGGTGGCCATAAAAGCTGAGTTTTTGCGGTCGCCAATGGAAGCCTCTTTGGGAAGGAGGATCTGGGAATCTTTCTGCACCGGGACAGACTCGCCGGTGAGGGCGGCTTCTTCTACTTTTAGATTGAAGGTTTCCAATAGACGCAAATCAGCCGGGATATAGTTGCCGGCCTCGAGTACGACCACATCTCCCGGTACCAGCTCCCGGGCGGGAACCGTGACCCGCAGCCCGTCCCGGATGGCATCCGCTTCGGGGGCGGCCAGTTTCTTCAGGGCGGCCAGGGCTTCTTCGGCGCGCTGCTCCTGGATGATCCCCAGGATGGCATTCAGGAGCACGATCGCCAGGATCGCTCCGGCCTCAACCCATTCGCCAAGAATGGCTGAGATGGCTGCCGCGCCGATCAGCAGCCAGATGGTGAAGTCGTTGAATTGGGCCCAGAGCTTGGCCCAGATGGTCTTGGGAGGCGCTTCTTTTAATTCGTTGGGGCCAAATTCCTCGATCCGTTTGGCTGCTTCGCCGGCAGACAGGCCTTTGGCTCTGTCTGTATCCAGTATGGCGACCGCCTGATCCCCAGTGAGGTGGTGCCAATAATTAATCGGCTCCTCAGAGCCGGCGGGGTTTTTCTCCATAGGGAACACACTCCATCAATTGTTTTTTTTGGATAAATCAACTTTATCACATAGCACCGGTTTGGGAAATATGTATGACCTCATAGTTTCTATGATATTGGGGGAAATAGGAACCTGGCAATGGTGTGTGTTTCAGTTCTGGGGAAGGGGAAATTCAGCTTGAGGGGCGCAGCCCTTTAGTCCATAGGCGCACCCCGAATAGAAATATTGTTGCCTGGATCAATGATAACTTCTCAAGATTTGCTGATATTCCCTGGAATATTCTTTCGAACAACAAGACTAGAACTTTATCAAAGCAAAAAGGTGTATTTAGAAGAAAAGCAGCAGATAAAAAATTTAATTTGTAAAACGCCTGGATGCAGCCTTTGACAAAGAATTAAGTGTTCCGTTAATCAACAATCCAATGATTCAAAAGACCTTTGACAGAACGCTAGAACGATTGGGTCTCATTTCCATCTGTATCTTCTTGTGTTGAACATTCATCCCTCAACTGAAATGCGCCTCCTAGCAATCTCCCTATTGAATCTGATTTTTATTTCCGCTATACTGGTAATAGTTTCTGGTAAAACCACCAGCCACAGAGGAGGGTGCATGGAGGTTAAACCGATCGAGGTGCAGAGCCTCAAGGAGGCCTGCATCACCCAGCTGGAGCAGATGATCATTTGCGGGGAGCTGACCATTGGTGAGCGCCTGCCCTCGGAGCGTGATTTTGCGGCGCGGCTGAATGTCAGCCGGCCGGTGCTGCACCAGGCATTGGTGGAGCTGGAAGCCAAAGGGCTGGTGCGGATCGTACCGCGCCGGGGGGTGTACATCAGCGATTTCAGGCGGGACGGCTCGCTGGCAGTGCTATCTTCCCTGCTTTCCTATCACAACGGCCGCCTGGCCCCAGGTCTTTGGCAGAGCATGATCGAGATGCGCCTGCTGCTGGAGACCGAGACTGCCCGTCTGGCGGCCCTGCAGCGCAGCGAGGATCAGCTGGCGGTATTGCGGGATGTGCTGGCAGAAGAAGCACGAGCGGCTGATACCAGCCCCGAGGCGCTGACCGACCTTGATTTTGAATTCCACCTATCAATTGCGATTGCCTCCGGCAACCTGGTGTATCCCCTGATGATCAACTCGTTCAAAGAGGTGTACACCAACCTGACCGGGAAATTTTTCCGGCAATATTTTGGGTCTGAGGTGGTGATTGAAGTTCACCAGTTCCACGAGAAACTGGTGGCGGCAATCGCTGACCAAGACCCGGATTCCGCGGCTCAAACCATGTCGGAGATGCTGGCACATGGCGAGGGCTACCTGAAAGGAGTGACCTGATGACGACGCTCACAGATTCAAATCCGCGCTATAGCATCAAGGCGCCAAAGAATCTCACCCCGCGCATCCAATGGCTGCGGGATTATTATTTCCAGGGCGTGGACCGCAAATGGAACAACGAATACACCTCCTGGACGACCGGCACGCCTTGGGATTTCCAGTACAACGAACTGAGCTTCTACATTGTGCCGGAGACCTACGCCTTCTTGCAGACCTTTCGCTCGGCATACAACCAGACCGCCCGGCAGGTGGCGCTGGATTCTGATTTTTGGAGCTGGTCGCTGCCGGAGCGGAGGGCGTGGTTCAACAAGGAAGTGATGGTCAACTATCTGCCCAAAGAGGTGCTGCCTGGTGATCTGATCGCCGGCGGGCGCTTTAATATCATGACCTCAGCCTGCCTGACGAAGAAGGAAACCCAGCAGCGGGATAAACGGGTATATGGCAAGGAAGGGCTGCGCGCTTCGGTAATCTGGTTCCACGACCACGGGTTTGGGAATGTTGGGGCGACTTCCGGGCATCTGATCCCGGATTATGGAGGCGTGCTGCGGGAGGGTTGGAAAGGCGTGTATGCTGATCTGGAAGCAAAATATAAAGCCCTCTCTCCGGCAGAGCAGCACGGCCCCAAAGGCGGGCAATTAAAGGCGATGATGACCGCAGCCACGATGCCGCGCGACCTGGCCCAGGCCTACAGCCGGGAATGCGCCCAGCAGGCGGCTGTGGAAACCAATCCGGACCGCAGTTGGGAGCTGACAAAAATGGCTGAGATGTTGATGCGGGTCCCCTGGGAACCAGCAGCCAATTTCTGGGAAGCGGTGCAGTCTCTGTGGCTGACTCACATGCTGGTGATGGCGGATGAAAATTATCCCGGACCTGGCGATTCGTTCGGGCGGCTGGACCAGTATCTTTATCCTTTCTGGGAGGCATCTGTCCAGGCGGGGATGGACCCAGAGTTTGGTAAAGAGGTGCTAAAGTGCTTCTGGATCCACTGCAACACGGCCTACGACGGGATGATCCGCACGGGCGGCAACCAGGGGATCACAGCCGGGTACGGCCAATTGTTCACGATTGGCGGGATCGGCCCCGACCAGGCGGATATGACCAATGAGCTGACTTATGTGCTGTTGGATGTGATTGACGAGATGTCCCCGATCCTGGAGCCGAAGCCAAACGTGCGCCTGCACCGCGGCACGCCGGATAAGCTGCTTGACCGGGTGGTGGAGATGATTGCTACCAGTCAGGGAGCCCCGTTCCTGTTGAATTTTGATGAGCGCTCGATGGCCGGGTTGATGCTCCAGGCGCGTAAGTCGGGGGTGGAGGATTTGATCAATGAGGAGAATGTCTTCGATTATGCGCCAGTCGGCTGCCTGGAAAACACGATGGTGGGCAACGACCGTTCCGGCACGGTGGATGCCAACCTCAACCTGCTCAAAGCGGTGGAGCTGGCCCTGACCGGGGGGTATGACCTGGTTCCGTTTGTGGATGGGATCACTGGCAAGGCGGATAAGCATGATCGCCGGGGGGTTGATACCGGGGATGCAGCCCAATTCCAGACCTGGGAGCAGTTCTGGGAAGCGTATGTCACCCAGACGGAGCATATCATCCGGCGGATTGTGGACCTGTATGAACGTACCGAAGCCCTGCGGGCGGAATTTGCGCCTACGCCGTACGTCTCCTGCCTGGTGAAAGGCTGCGCTGAGAAGGGATTGGATATCACCCAGGGCGGTGCTGAACTGGGCTACGTGACCATTGAGGCGGTGACCTATGCTACCACGGTGGACTCGCTGCTGGCGATCAAGTACCTGGTGTTTGATCAAAAGGTGTGCACGATGGCAGAATTGGTGCAGGCCTTGAGAGACAACTGGGTGGGGCATGAAGTGCTGCAGGCGCGCGCTTTGCACAAAGCGCCAAAATACGGGCGGGATGATGACGCCGCTGATGAGATCGCATTCAAGGTGATGGAGCTGTGGACTGAGGAGACCTGGAAGTATAAGACACTTTCCACCAACCGGCAGTACCGGCCGGGGATGCTCTCGTGGAATTACTGGATTGCCGATTCCTTTATCCTGCCAGCCAGCCCGGACGGGCGGCCGAAGGGCAAGTTCCTCTCCAATGCGCTGTGCCCGTCCAATGGGGCGGATGTCAACGGCCCAACAGCGAATGTCAATTCGGTGGGCAAGGTGCTGGGCGGCCGCGCCGCAGATGGGGAAGGCGATTGGGAGGATTACCTCAATCTGCTGCCCAATGGCGGCAGCCACACGATGACCTTCAACCCCTCTATCCTGAGGGACAGCGAGCACCGGGAGAAGTTCAAGGCTTTCCTGCGCGGCTATATCGAGAATGGGGGGTCGGCGTTGCAGATTAACCTGATTGATGCCGATATGCTGCGCGATGCGCAGCAGCACCCGGAGAACTACCGCCACCTGCTGGTGCGGGTGACCGGCTACAACGCTTACTTCACCTCCATCGGGCGGGAGCTGCAAAACGAGATCATTGCCCGGGAAAGCCACCAGATGTGATGATTAGCGGCCAGATCCTTCACCTCCAGCGTCTGTCCACAGAAGACGGCCCGGGCATCCGCACCACGGTCTTTTTCAAGGGCTGCCCCCTGGCCTGCGCCTGGTGCCACAATCCGGAAAGTATCTCTAGAAATCTAGAGATCCAGTGGCATGCGGTGCGCTGTCTGCGATGCGGTACCTGTTTATATGTCTGCCCGAATGGCTGCCTGAGCCTGACAGACGAAGGCTTGCACATTGACCGGGAGCACTGCGAGCATTGCGGGGAGTGTGCGGAAGCCTGCCCTACAGGCGCGTTGGAAGCATTGGGCCGCACGATTGGGGTGGAAGAGCTGGCTGCCGAACTGTTGAAGGACCGGGCGTATTATGAGAAATCAGGCGGCGGAGTGACCCTTTCGGGTGGGGAACCCAGCTTCCAGCCCGATTTTGCTGAGGCACTTTTAAAATCGCTGCGGGAAGCAGGGATTTCCACGGCGCTGGATACCTGCGGTCTGACCTCGCGAAAGGTGCTGGACCGGCTGCTGCGCCATACCGATCTGGTGTTGTTTGACCTCAAGCTGATCGACTCCGATCAGCACCGCCAGTTCACCGGGCAGCCGAACGAGACGATCCTGGAGAATTTGCTTTATGTGCGGGATATGATCCGGATGCAGAAACATCCGGTTGATCTCTGGATCCGTACCCCTCTGATTCCGGGGGCGACGGACACTGAAGAGAACCTGCGCGGTCTCAGCCGGTTCATCTCCGCTGAACTTGATGCTCTCATTTCCCGCTGGGAGCTGTGCGCTTTCAATAACCTTTGCAAGGACCAATACGCCCGTCTGGGATTGGATTGGCCGTATGCGGAAACGCCGCTGATGACCGCCGAAGAGCTCTCCTGCTGTGAACAACTGGCAAAATCTGCCAGCAGCCGGCCTGAGATTATTCTGGCCACTGGCGCGACGCGCGTCCCTGTATTTATAGGAGAATTAGATGAGTGATCAAGCATTGACCCAATTTTCAACCGAAGATATCCGGGAAACCCGGCCCGAAATGAAGATCGGCCTGCTGGCGACAATCACCCCAGAGGGACTGCCACATGTCACCATGATCTCTTCGCTGATGGCCTGTGGGCCCGATCAAATCTGTTTTGGCCAGTTCACTGAGGGGAGATGCAAGGAGAATATCCTGACCCATCCGAAAACGGGCTTCCTGGTTATGTCGCTGAACAAAGAGATGTGGCGGGGCAAAGCCAGCTATACTCACCTGAGCAAGGAAGGGCCGGAATATGATTATTACAACAATGTGCCTATGTTCCGCTACAATGCCTATTTTGGGGTGCATACCGTCTATTACATGGATCTGGTCTCGCATACCGGCAAGCATCCGCTGCCAATGGGGCGGGTGATCTTTGCCGCCGTGCAGACAATGATTGCCCGTACGCTGGGAAGGAAATTGGGGCAGAAACAGGTGCTGAACGGCTGGACGCGGGCGTTTCTGGATAAGCTGGATAACCTCAAGTTCCTCTCCTATATTGGGGAGGATGGCTACCCGCTGATCATCCCGGCGATCCAGGCGCAGAGCCTGGACGGTGAGCATGTAATCTTCTCTGCTTCGATCTATGGAGATGAGCTTGAGCAGATTCCTCCTGGGGCAGAACTGTGTGTTTTTGATATGGCCTTGACGATGGAGGATGTATTGTTGCGCGGCAAGTACCTGGGGATGCGCCGGGTAGGGGGGATCAAATCCGGGCTGGTGAAGGTGAATTGGGTCTACAACCCGATGCCGCCAGTGCCAGGGCAGATCTACCCGCCGGTGGAGTTAGCGCCAGTAGAGGATTTTTCGTGAGAATCTGATGATTAACAAACAACTCGTGATTGATGCCCTGGATGACCAGCCGCTGGTGCCAGTAGGGAAGTATAAGTTCATTATCAATCCGCTGACAGAGCAGGTTCCGGCCACCTCAGCCGAGCTGCTGCAAGCCGCGGCAGATTGGATCGTGGAGGTGGGTGATTTCAGCCGGGCAAACAAGATCGTGGGAGAGGAAGACAAAGGCGCGATCCTGGTGGCGGCAACGTCTTTGGCCACCGGGCTGCCTTTTGGGATGGCTCGCTGGTATCCTGCCGGTCTGGAAGGTCAGGTTTCGGTTCATTTTGAGATGGAATATACCAGTGGTGAGCTTTTCCTCAACGGGGTGGAGAAAGGGGATCAGGTGCTGATTGTGGATGACATGATCAGCACCGGCGGTACGCTGCTGGCACTGATCGAGGCGGTGCGCCTGGCCGGGGCTGAGATCGTGGATATTGTGTGCGTGGCAGAAAAATTGGACTACGGCGGGGTGCAGCGGGTAAAGGATGAGACCGGTCTGACTGTCAAGACGCTGGTGCAGCTATTGATGGAAGGGGAGCGGTCAAAAGTGATTAAGACCGGCCAGGGCTTGATTGAGGTCTGAACTCACCTCAGCCCCCACTGCTTGAAGGGCATTGATCTTGGCGGGCTGTACCGCAATCCCGATCTTGCGCACAGATATTTCCAATCCGATCTGATTGAGCAGGCTGGTAGCGGCCTGGGCAGCAATCACACCGGCTGGGGTGTCTTCAAAGACGGTGATTTGGCTGCCGCGCAAATCTGAGAGCCTGGCGGGATCCCATTCTTTAAATGGCCGACTGATAAACTGGAGACTGGCTTTTATTTCCCAACCGGCGGCGGTCAGGATTGCTGCCAGGGCATGTTCTGGATTTGGTTTGGAGACCTCTGCGGTTGGCTTCCCGGCTTGATTTGCCAGCCAGGAAGTTTCACCGTAACCGATCAAGGGCAAATGGACCAGCCCGACCAATTCAGCGCCAAAGGCGGCATCCGGTGCGCCGAGGAAGTGGTCAGGGCCGTATGAAGGGCGGTTGGTCATGATGGCGGCACCGTTTCCGGGCTGGGAAACCCAGCGGGTTAGACTGGCGGCAGCTGCCGCGGTGAGCACAGGATGATCATACAGTTTTAAATAGCTTGCTGTTTGCATACGGGCTGGTTTGCGGTAGATGTGGAAAAAAGCCTCATCCCCCAGGATCATCGACTGGAAGAGATTCAGGGTGAGAGAGCGGTGGATGTGTTCAGATTGCTGGATGTGGTCCAGGGCGGCTTCTGGCGGGATGCCGGCTGTTTCAGCCAGTTGGGTGATGGCGGCTTCACCGCGCTTGCGGGGGATGATCGAGATTGGCTGTGCGGTGATGGACTGGAAGAGATCGTCCAAGTCCAACCGGTTGGTCTGGCGGCCGGAATTGGCCGCTAAGGTCAGGGCGGAGATGCACAGGGCGCTGGAATGCCACTCGCTGCTGATGCCCAGGGCTTCGAATTGGGCGATTTGCTCGTTGGTGAGGACTGCTTCACCCAAACCTAGTTCCAGACTAGCCAGACGCACGGTGTCTTGCAAGGCGCGGTGGTAACCCTGCGGTTTGAGCAAGACGCCGTCCATGTCGAAGATGAATAGTTCCATTAGGTCTCTTTCAGTGTATTGATGATTACCGGGCAATTTTACTTCAGGAATTAAAAGTGGGGAGAATGAAAAAACGGCCAAAGTGACCGGTTGCGCTTGACTTTTAATCATCCGTTAATGTATAATGAAAGCACTTTCAGGAAGTGCTTTCATTAACTTGTTGAGAGCCAGAGGAAGAATGTCAGTCGAGGAGAACCCAACAATCTACTCGGTGGCAAGTGAAGCCGAGGTCAGTATTTCAACAGTCTCCAGAGTGTTGAATACTCCCCATCTAGTTACCCCCGAAACGAGAAAAAAAGTTTTATCTGCAATCGAAAAGCTGGGTTATACCCCCAAGGCTGCTGCGCAGGCCCATGCCCAAAAAGCTTTTGGCCGGGTGGGTGTGCTGACCCCGTTTTTTCGCCATCCATCCTTTGTGCAGCGGATGCGGGGAATTGCTTCCGTGCTGGCGGTGAATTCCTATGAGCTGGTGATTTACCCGGTGGAATCCTTTGAGCAGATCTACCACTATCTGGATACAGTGCGGATTAACCGCCGGTTGGATGGTTTGATCACGATGGCGCTGCCAATTGATGAAACCACGGTGAAGCGCTTCCATAACCGCTCGTTCCCGGTGGTGATGATTGAGTCTGATCACCCGGAAATGAACAGCATTCTAGTGGACAATGTGGAGGGCGGGCGATTGGCGGCCAAGTACCTGATCGGAAAAAGACACACTCAATTCGGATTCATTGGAGATGGCGACCTGCCGGATTATTCACTGCGCCCCAGTGATGCGCGGTTGAAAGGGTTTGCTGAAGTGCTGGAAGCGAGCGATCTGCTTTTGCTGCCTGAGCATATCATCTTCCCGGCGCCGTATAAGGTACACGATGAGGTGAAGAAATTGCTCGACACCCCCAACCGGCCGACGGCGATCTTTGCGGCCAGTGACGAACTGGCGATGCAGGTGCTGATGATTGCCCGCCGCAAAGGCTTGAATATCCCTGGCGACCTGGCAGTGATCGGGTTTGATGATCTGGATTTTGCCGGCCATATTGGGCTGACCACGATCAACCAGCAGTTAGATGAATCTGGCAGGATTGCCGCAGAGATGCTGATGAAGATGGTGCGCGGCGAGAACAGCAAGGTGCAAACGATTAAATTGTCATTATCGATTGTTGAAAGAGATACAACATAATTTTTCCCCCCCATGATAAAGGCGGCACAGTCCATCAAACCTTCACCGAACTGCTGCGAAGGCGAATGCCTTTATCCAACACGATCAACAAACCGGCAGAAAAATTCTATTGAAAGGAGGAAGCTATTCAAAACCAAATAATCGTCAATCAAGTGATACATCGAGACAATCTTGTTCACTATTCTTAAGGAGAAGAAACAATTATGAAACGCAAACTATTTTTGATCACCAGCCTGCTGGCGTTGCTGGCGCTGGTGCTGACCGCCTGCGGCGGCGGCGGCGGGGGCGG
>JAFGDK010000038.1 GCA_016932165.1 Anaerolineales bacterium | reverse complement strand
TCAGCTTCCAGCTTCGTTTTAGCGGCTTCAAGGGTCTCAATCTCAGCTTCCAGATTAACAATTTGGGTTTGCAGATCCTCCAGTTCAGCTACTTTGGGTTGGTAGAGCACGAAGTAGAATACGGCAAACCCGGCTGCAAAGAATGCCAGGGCAACGCCAAACCAGATCAAGGCGCGGCGGGCAAAGAGCTGGAACTGGGTGGGTTCCTTCACCTCTGCGAGTTCCTCCTCAGCGCCGGGGGCCTCTTCCGGCATGTCTGATAGGCTGATGGCTGGATGGGGTGGAATTTCGGGAGAATCGATAGATGGGTCTGTCAGGGTTTCCTCAAATTCAGCTTTCTTGCCGACAAATTTTTCTTGGCCTGCGGAATCAGTCAACTCCTCTTCGGGCAGGTCTTCAGAAGGTAATTCGTTGTTTTCAGTCATATATTCCTCAATTTCCTATGAGTTGATTCAAGCTTTGCTAGTACGATTATAACCTTAGTTGCCCGGTTCAATAAATTAATTGGTGGAAGAAATAATTTGAGATAAAAAGTGGGGGGCAAAGCAACCAAAATATCTGGAGGCAGGTATCAATTTCACGCCCTTGAAGCCCTATAATTCCACACCGGGCTTTTTCCATGCTAAAATAGACCTGTATGGAAGAGAATAACACCCCTCCTGAGAGAGAATTTACTCTCCCTGAACCCAATCCGGTTACCAGGGAATCCCACCGTAAGGATTTCTTCCGCCGGGTGATCCTCCCTTTGATTTTGGTACTGGTGGTGATCACCGCAATAGTGGTGGTGTTTATTTTGCTGCCTGTTGGTGATGTGGAAACCTGGGCGCAGATTTCCAGCATTATGCTGATCGCCTCGGCGCTGTTATTGGGGCTGGCGACTCTGGTGATCCTGGGTTTATTGGTTTATCTGGTGACATATCTGCTTAAACTGCTGCCCCCTTACACCCGGATGGCTCAGGAAGGGATCGAGAAAATCAAAGATTCTGTCGAAAAAGGCGCCGACATACCGGTCAAGCCGGTGATCCAGGTGCAGAGCTTCATCTCGGCAATCAGCATCCTCTTCCGCCGAAAATCATAATGACTATTCTACCCGAAGTGTACAGAGGTGATGATGGAAGAAACTACCAGTAACTTCAGACGCAATGTGATGCTGATCGGTGCGATTGGCGGTGCGGTGGTGGGTTTGCTGGCTGCGCGTGTGTTCATCCGCAGCGCAGAGGAGGAAGCCGCCGAAAGTGGAAAAGATTTGGCGATTACACCCGCCAAGGGGTTGCAGATCGGCGTACTTGTGATGGGACTGCTCCGCCAGCTTTCAAATCTATAGTCTTGTGGATTTCCAGTTCATTATTATTAATCTGGAATCCCAAACCGTCCAAAGTCTGTCATTTTGCTGACAGACTTTCTTACAAACACGATTCGATCCGGGGATAACCCGCCAGGAAGCCCAGCCTGATGAATTCACTCAACCCAACCTATATTGTCTTAGGGCAGCTTAGAAGAGAATTTTTGATCACACCGAGCCAGAAGGTGGTCAGTGACCAGCCGGGAGGCTGCCTGCTTTATGCCGCAGAGGGCGCTGGGCTGTGGCTGGAAGCGGACGAAAAGATTGGTCTGGTGGCCCGGGTGGGAGAAGATTATCCCCGCGCCTGGCTGGATATCATTGCCCAACGCGGCTACCTGATTGATGGGATCAAGGTGCTCCCAGAAGAGATTGATCTGCGCTACTTCCGGGCTTATTCTGATTTGCGCACCTACCATCATGATGACCCGGTGAGCCACTTCACCAAACACGGCCTGACCATGCCCAAAGCACTGCTGGGATACCAGCCGAAGAAACCGCCTGGCTCACTGCGAGAAGTGCTCCCCACTTCCCTGCGCCAATCTGACCTGCCCGAAACATATTTTAAGGCCAGGGCGGCACACCTTACTGGGATGGATTTTCTCTCCCATACCATCACGCCGCCTGTTTTGCGTCAGGCAGGGGTAAAGATCGTCACGCTTGACCCGGGACCTTACATGCAAAAGGAGCATCTGGAAGATGTGAAATCAATGGTCATCGGCCTGACCGCATTTTTGCCTTCGGAAGATCAACTGGCGCGGCTCTTTATCGGTCAGACCACCGATCCGCGAGAAATGATCGAAGAAGTGGCTGCATGGGGGATAGAGATTGTGGTGGTGAAACGAGCCTGGCAGGGGCAGATGATCTACCACTCTGCCACGCACAAATGTTATCAGATCCCGGCCTATCCGTCGAAGATGGTCGATCCGACCGGGGCGGGAGATGTGTTTGCCGGCGGGTTCCTGGCCGGTTTGTCGATCACAGGTTCTCCCACCCAGGCAGTCTTGTATGGGAATGTGTCTGCTTCGTTTGCAGTGGAGGGCAGCGGGGCATTCTATACCCAGGATGCACTGCCTGGTCTGCAGAAAGCCCGCCTGGAAAGTATCCGCGATTCAGTGCGGGAGGTGTGATGCCGGCTGAATTAATCGAGAAGATTGTCCAGAAAGCAATCCAAATCCAGCAAATCCCTGCGCCAACATTTGAGGAAAAGCGGCGCGCCCAATTTGTGCAAGACGGATTCGTCGCGGAGGGGTTATCCCAGGTTGAGATGGACGGCGACGGCAATGTGTTTGCCTGCCTCCCTGGCGCTGATAGTGATCATCTACCCCTGGTGGTGACTGCCCATACCGACACAGTCTTCCCTGCTGGGACTGATTTGAGCGTTACCCGGGAAAACGGTAAGGTACACGGCCCCGGGATTGGGGATAATTCCCTTGGTGTGGCGGGGTTATACGGGTTGGTATGGGCGCTCAGGGAGCAGAACATCCAGCTTCAGGGAGATCTGTGGCTGGCCGCTAATATCGGTGAAGAAGGGTTGGGCGACCTGAAAGGGATGAAAGCGGTCTATGAGAGATTTGGGAACCAGGCACTCGGGTATCTTGTTCTGGAGGGGCTGGCTTTGGGAAGGATCTATAACCGCGGGCTGGGTGTCCGCCGTTACCGCATCTCCGTTGAGACGGTCGGGGGACATTCCTGGGTAGATTATGGAAATCCTTCTGCGATCCATGAGCTGGTCTTGCTGACCAGTCAGATTTTGGGGCTGCGTACACCTCAGCGGGCGCGCACCAGCATGAATGTGGGTAAGATCAGTGGCGGAGTTTCAATCAACACGATCGCCCCGCACGCTTTGTTGGAACTTGACCTGCGATCGGAGAGTGGACGGGTTCTCAATAATCTGGCGCGCAAGGTGGAGGGTTTGGTGCGGGTGGCAGAACATCCCGGGGCGCGCTATACCTGCGAGGTGATCGGCGACCGGCCTTTTGGTGAGGTTGCACCGGCTGATCCCCTGGTGCAGGCTGGGATCATGGCTCTGAAGGCGCAGGGGTTGGAGGCGATCCTGGAGATTGGCTCAACAGATGCGAACATTCCACTCTCACACGGGGTTCCTGCGATCTGCATTGGCCTGACAACCGGCGGAGGAGCGCATACCACCAGCGAATTCTTGGAGATTGAGCCGCTATCCAAAGGGCTGGCTCAATTGCTGGATGTGGTTCAATCCGCTTATCGGAACAACCAACTCTCCTACGCCTAAGGTCCCAGAAAAGTAAAAATGCCAAAGAAGATTGAGAATAATTTAACCTAAGTTGCTAGCTTAGTCATTACAATTTCGATCCAGGCTGACTGCTACCCCAACCCCCTGGCCCCCTTCCCCAGCAACAAGGTAGTAAATGCGATCATGGTCTGATCAGGCCGTGGAAGGGGGTGGGTCGCTGGGAGGGGGCGAAG
>JAFGDK010000037.1 GCA_016932165.1 Anaerolineales bacterium | reverse complement strand
TATCGAACACCGCACTTGTAACCTGATCTACCTGGTGGTATAATTTGGGGCTGACTAGACCGGCAAAGGCGGCATATTTCCGGCTGCCTGCCAGGAGACCTGCTCTAAGAGCGGAAATACGAAAGGACAGATGTCATGGAAAAGGAAACAAAAACTGAAGTAATCAAGCAATACCAGCGCGACGAGAACGACACTGGTTCTCCCGAGGTGCAGATTGCTCTGCTCACCAACCGGATCAACCAGCTTACCAATCATCTCCGCACCCACAAGCACGATGAATCATCCCGCCGCGGGCTGCTCAAACTGGTCGGACGCCGCCGCAAGCTGCTGGCCTATCTTCACAAGAAAGATTATGCCAGCTACATCCGGATCACCGACAAGCTGAATATCCGCCGCAAATAGGTAGCACATTTCAGGGCAGATGTTCGAATGAGCATCTGCCTTTTTACTAAATTCATTACACCCACCCGTTAGGATTTGGATGCTGGAGATAACCCCTCAACACACAAAAATAATGTTGTCACTAGCCTCCAGTTCCTGACAAGGTGGGAAAAAACCTTAGGAGGTTTACAAACTATGAAACCTGAACTAACCAAGTTCACGGCCATTGTCGGCACTCAAGAAATCAGTTTTGAGACCGGCCAACTAGCCCAACAGGCCGGGGGTGCTGTCACCGTCCGCCTGAACGATTCGCTGATCTTTGCCTCGGCAACGATGAGTGACGAACCGCGCGAGGGGATTGACTTCTTCCCTCTCAGCGTAGACTTCGAAGAAAAAATGTACGCCGGCGGGCGCATCCCCGGCGGCTTCTTCCGCCGTGAAGGCCGCCCCACCGAGAACGCCATCCTCACCGCCCGTCTGACCGACCGGCCGCTGCGCCCACTGTTCCCCAAGGACATGCGCAACGACGTGCAGGTGATTATGTACACCATCTCCGCAGATGAAGAGACCCCTCTCGATGTGATCGCCATCAACGCGGCTTCCGCTGCCGTGCTGATCTCCGACGCCCCCTGGGGCGGCCCAGTTGGTGCAGTCCGCATCGGTCTGATCGATGGTGAATTCGTCGTCAACCCCACCTACGCCCAGATGGAACAATCCCGCCTAGACTTGCGCGTAGCCGGCACCAAAGACGCTCTGCTGATGGTGGAAGCTGGCGCCGATGAGGTGGATGAGGAGACCATGAATAACGCCTTGAGCTTTGCCCACCAGGCCATGCAGCCACTCATTGAGGCCCAACTGGCCATGGCTGAAGCGGTTGGCAAACCAAAGAAGGAATATCCCTCCTTCGCCGTTTCTGAAGAACTCAAACAACAAGTCCTGGATCATACCTCAGACAGCTTGATCGCGATCTACGAGCAGAACCTGATGAAGCACGACCGCGATATGGCCCTCAATGCTCTGCGCAAAGAGACTCTCGAAGCATTGGCCGGGGAAGGTGAAACCCTGCTCCCCGATTTACGGGAAGCCTTTGAGGCTGCCAACAAAAAGGTGGTTCGCACCCGGATTCTCGAAGAAGGCAAACGCCCCGATGGCCGCGCCACTACCGAAGTACGCCCGATCTGGTGCGAGGTGGACTACAGCCCCCGGGCACACGGCTCCGGCATCTTCACCCGTGGTGAAACCCAGGTGCTCACCCTTGCCACCCTTGGCACCCCGCGGGATGCGCAAAACCTCGATAACCTCACCCCGATCGAGAGCAAACGCTATATGCACCACTACAATTTCCCGCCCTTCTCTGTCGGCGAGGTTCGCCCGCTGCGCGGCTCCTCCCGTCGCGAGGTCGGACACGGTGCATTGGCAGAACGCGCTCTCGTGCCTGTGATCCCCGACGAAAAAGAGTTCCCCTACACCCTCAGATTGGTCTCCGAATGTTTGGCCTCCAACGGCTCGACATCCATGGCCTCTGTGTGCGGTTCCACCCTGGCCCTGATGGACTCCGGTGTGCCGATCAAAGCCCCCGTCTCCGGCATTGCCATGGGGATGGTCAGCGAAGGCAGTAAATATGTGATCCTCAGCGACATCCAGGGGCTGGAAGACCACCTCGGCGATATGGATTTCAAGGTCGCCGGCACGGATAAAGGCATCACTGCCCTGCAGATGGATATCAAAGTTGATGGTCTCACCCCTGAGATGATGGCCGAAGCCCTGGCTCAGGCCAAGCAAGGGCGCGCTCACATCCTCAACAAGATGCTGGAAGTCCTCCCCGCGCCGCGTCCCGAATTGAAGGACCACACCCCCCGGATCATCACCATCCAGATCCCGGTGGACAAGATCGGTGCGGTCATCGGCAAGGGCGGCGAGACGATCAGAGCCCTGCAGGAAGAAACCGGGGCCAAGATCGATATCGAAGACGATGGCACCGTGTTCATCGCCACTTCTGACAGTGAAGCAGAACGGATTGCCCGCGAAAGGATCGAAGCCCTGACCGAATCCGCCGTCCCCGGACGGATTTACACCGGCAAAGTGGTCCGCACCACAGATTTCGGCGCTTTCGTCGAGATTATCCCCGGCGTAGACGGGATGGTCCATATTTCCCAACTGGACTCTCATCGGGTCAACAGTGTGGAAGATGTCGCCAGTGTTGGCGACGAGATCACTGTGATGGTCACCAACGTCGATCCGGTCAGCGGCCGGATCCGGCTTTCCCGCCAGGCAGTTCTTGAAGGCTGGACCCTGGAAGAAGCCCAGGAACGTGACGGCGGTGGCAATAAAACCAGCGGTGGCCGCCGGAGCAGCAGCGGCAATCGTGGCGGTAACCGCGGCGGACGGCGCTAAGCGCTGAACGACACCAGAACCACAACGAGGTGCGGAAACCCGCACCTCGTTTTTCGTTTATCGAGTTTTTTCTGTTCAGCTAATCTCGCCCCTGACCTCACCTTCCACTTGCTCTGCCCAGGGGTAAATCTCTGTCCCTTTGGCAGCCTCGCGGATGGCGGGATCATCTGAGTAGTGTCCGCGCTTCTCTGGCGGGATCAGTTCAGCAATCTTGTGCATCATCTCATGTCCCAGTTCATCCAGCTGGCGGCGGCGTTCCCGCCCCTTACCGGTCACAACCGCCGGCTTGTAAGGCTTGCCGATCTTGACTGTGATCTTGGCCCGTTTGAACTTCATCAGCGAGGGAAAAACCTGGTCCATGTTATCCAAGCCGACTGGAAGGATCCTGGCTTCTGTGCGGGAAACCAGAAAAGCAGCGCCAGGACGGGCTGGGCGAAGCACCTGCGCCCAATTCCCGGCCTCAGGGAAGATTCCCAAAATACCCCCGCGTCTAAGCACCTTCTCAGCTTCACGCAGGGCAAATGTGGAACCAGTGCCCCGTTTAACCGGCAGGAACCCCCATAACCTGGGAATCCACAGCACGATCGCCGGTGCATGGGGATTGACCGCCCCGCCGACAAAATCCATCGAATAGGGCAGAGCCCGCACCACGGCTGCCGGGTCCACAAAACTGAAGTGGTTGGCGATCACAATCAGCGGCCCCTCCGAGGGTAAATTTTCCTCACCCTCAATCGTCAGGTCTGTCAGCAGCCAGAAAGCAGGCTTGGCAAGCCAATGCAAGAACCTGCGCAGCGGTTTGCGCTTCTGAAGTTCCTCACTGCCCACATTCTTGGCGAATTTCATTGCTGGGTCAGTCTCCTGGCTCCAAGGCAACCTGTCCCAATGCCACTTTGCGCCCTTCCTTTTCATTGACAAGCATCAAAAATCCCAGCCCGATTACCAGGAACACCACAATCGCAAAAACTGCCTGCCGGTGACCCAATTGGATCGCAGCCTCGGCAGATAATCCGGCAACCTCGTGCATCACGGTCAACCGATGTGCAATGATCCCAAACAGAAACGGCCCGATGAAGGATGAAGTCCGGCCAACCATACCAAAGAACCCAAAGAACTCGGCGCTGCGTCCGGGAGGGGCAAACGCCCCGATCATTGTGCGGCTGAGAGACTGCACGCCCGTCAGGGCGAACCCAGCCAGCGAGGTGATCGCAAAGAAACCGGCGATCGAATTGTTAAAGTAGATCAATACCACAGCTACAATCATCAGGACCAAAGACTGCACCAAACCTCGCTTGAATCCGATCTTCTCGCCGATGATCCCATATAAATACGCCCCGGCCACACTGGCCACCTGGACGATGATCATCATGATAATCAGCTGCTGCTGCTCCATGCCGTAGAGCACCGCGCCAATGATGGCGGCAAAGTCCAGGGCAGCAATGATCCCATCATTGTAGATCAGGAACGCCAGCATGAACTTCAGGAACTCGCGGTACTGGTTCACCGAGCGGAAGGTGGT
>JAFGDK010000036.1 GCA_016932165.1 Anaerolineales bacterium | reverse complement strand
AATCAAGCCATTAATCTGGTGATGGATCTCAACCAGAAGCGGGAAGCGGAACTGCGTGAAACCGCCCCTAGCCCGGCTGGCGAACTGAAAGCAAACCCGCGTAAGCGCGGCCTGCGCAGTATGCTCATCGGCGGAGGTATTTTCCTGGCTGGTTTGTGCCTCACGCTGGTGGTTCTTGTGTCCGGGGGCAACGAGTTTCTCTACTGGCTGGGCGCTCTCCCGCTCATCTTCGGATTGATCTACGCCGTCACCGGCCTGATCCAATCGCTGCAAAACAGGTAAACCCCCTAACTGATGCTATCCCCCATACGCCTGCCGGGCAAGGGCAATCGCCCCTAATACCCCGGATTTGTTCCCCAACCCGGGCGGCACGATATAAGCAGCAATCTTGTCCAAAATCTCTGGCACCTGCACATATCCGTTGAGTTTCTGCTGGGTCTTCTCACGCACCAACGGGAACAATCCCGGCCCTTCCATCACCCCGCCGCCAAGGATGATCCGCTGCGGCGAGAGGATCGTCACATAGCAGGAGAGCGCCAGCGAGATATACTCAGCTTCCAGTTCCCAGGCGGGATGATCTGCAGGGAGCGTTTCCGCCCGCTGGCCCCAGCGGCCCTCCATCGCTGGCCCACAAGCCAGCCCTTCAAAGCAGTCACCGTGATAGGGGCAGGAGCCGCTGTAGGGGTCGCCCTTCCTGTCATGCGGGAGATAGCAATGCCCCATCTCCGGGTGGATCAAGCCGTGCAGCAGATTGCCTTCAACCATCGCACCGCCGCCAATCCCGGTGCCGATGGTGAGATACAAAAAAGTATCCAGCCCCTGTGCTGCCCCCCAGCGGTGCTCCCCCAATGCGGCCGCATTCACATCCGTATCAAAACCGATCGGCACATCAAAGACTCTTCGCAGCGCCCCGACAAAATCGGTATTGGCCCAGCCCGGTTTAGGTGTCATGGTGATATAGCCAAACTTCGGCGATTTCGGGTTCAGGTCCACCGGGCCAAACGTGCCCACCCCGATCGCCGACACCGGCTCCGGCTGATCCTTGAAGAATTCAATCGCCCGGCCAAATGTCTCCTCCGGCGTGGTGGTTGGAAAGCGGATTTCTCCCCGGATATCCTCCGGTCCGCTGCCCACTGCGCACACAAATTTAGTGCCGCCAGCCTCAATTCCGCCAAACAGAGTCATCCTGCCTCCTTGGATTCAGCCAGTATTACATCATCGTGAATTTTGATCAATTCCTTCCCCTGAACTGAATACTTCAAACTGATAGCTGCCCAGATCCACTCTCAGCTCTGCATACTCAGTCCCGTTCTCCCACCTGATCGAGAAAGTCTCACCATCCGTTTCCACGGCTGTCATCTCCCCATCAAACGCCGGGTGCCGGTTGCGGAAGTGGATTAATTTAATCAATCGCTGGACAACCTCCTGATTCACGGCCTGCTCTATTTCTTCAAAGGTGTAATTGTGCCGGTTGATTTCCCGCCCTTCTCCACTCTTATCTACAGCCTCCTGGTCGTTTTCGCCAGCTAACAGCCCAACATAATACACCTGCGGCACGCCTGGAGTGAAGAACTGGATCGCTCTTGCAACCAGATAGGCATCATCGTCACAACCGAGCATCGAATAATACGTACCGCGTACTTGGTGAACGTCAAAACCATCCGCATCTTGGTGTTTGGGAGAGAAGATCAAGCTGAGGTTAGACCCGCGTTCAAGGCAAATATCCACAATCTTCCTTGCCTCTGCACTGTCATACAGGTCGTTCAAATCCGGCTTGATCGGCACCCCATCGTGGCAATCCAGCATGGTAAACTGTTTTGCGGGCCGGTCTTTGAGATAATTGCCTAATTTGGTGGCATCTCGATGGATGATCGTTTCAAGCACCAGGTAAGGCAGGATGAAATCATAGATCCAGTAGCCCCTTTCCGATAACTTGTTTTGGACGCTGTAATGGGCATGCACCTCTGGCAGAAGCACAATATCATGTTTTTCAGCCAGGTCAGTCAACCACTCAAGGAATTGGTAAATCTCAGGCTCGATGAAAAAGCAGGATGTTCCAGGTTTTTTGGTTACATAGGCAACCGCATCCAACCGCACAATCCTGACATGATTCTCGCCAAAATTGGCAAAGAAGTCAGACAATAGTTGGCGAGTAGCATCAGAATTAATATCAAGATCGATCTGTTCTGAGGGTGTCATTTTTCCGAAAGTAGTCCATACGCGCACTTTTTCACCGGTTGACTTAATCGTGAAATCCGAATACGGCTCTTTCCTGCGTAAAAAGATTTTTTCAATCTCCTCGCGTGATGGGGAACCATCCGGCCAGAGTTTCTCTATGCTGAGGAATAAGTCCGCATAGCTTGAATCCTGCCCGTTCTCCAAAAAGTCGAGGAAATACTCCGATTTGGCCGATATATGGTTAACCATCAAATCAAGCAAAAGGTCGTATTTTTTTCCCAGCCTGCGAACGTCTTCCCAGGTGCCAAATGCCGGATCGATCTCCAGGTATGTGAGCGGCGCAAAGCCTCTATCGCCAGAGGAAGGAAATGGCGGCAGGATATGAATTCCCCCCATAAAAGTATCTGGAAAGTGCTGTTCCAAAACATGTTCAAGGGCATTTAAGTCCCCACCTAACGAATCGGGATACGTGATCAGCTGTACTTTATTTTTTACTTGCATTTCAGATCCCTCTACTCAACCGCGATAACATCATATTCCTTAGTGATCACAAAATCAGCCAGCTGCTTGTGACCAGCAATCATCTTATGCTCCATTTTTAAGATATTCTCAATAAATGGATCACCGACCTCATCTCCCCGATTTCTTTTCTTTCTATGTTCCAGGGTATCCAGTCGGTTTCTGTCGATGAAGATTTTTGTATCCACATGTTTTAAAAGCGAGGTGTAGGTTCCCTCTGCAATCACAACCTTAACTCCCTCCAGATTGACTTCTTCCTCTTCAACCCGGTCTGCGTGATAGTCAACCAGAGGTTTGCGGATCTGGTTAATACCAACTATTGCATCCTGCAAATTTTTTTCTAACAGATCAAGTCGTACCTCTACATGCGGGCCCAGCCAATCTGGATCCTCTCTACGTCGGGCATCGTTGGATTTTGGCGGCAGTACAAAATAATCATCCTGACCCAGCACAACGGTTTTAATTCCTTCTTTTTCTAATTCATCTGCAATTGCTTTTCCAGTCTCCGATTTTCCGCTTCCGGATTCACCAGACACTGTGATCGTATATCGAACCGGCTTGCGCTTGATCTCTGGAAGTATCTTCGGGACAATCGCCTGTGCAGCCCGGATATGATGCGCTTCAACAATTATTACATCGCCTTTCATAAATGGTGGTCTCCTTTTTAAACCGCAAAGGTTTGGCTCATAAATATCCTTCAGTTCTCCAGTTGGTTTTACCTCGACTCAAGCCAGTGGTATTGGTAAGGCGCCAGCGTTAATTGCAGCATATTGTCTTGTAAGCGGGGGTATTCCTTTGCGGTGAAGATCTCAACCAACCGGCCGGATACGCCCTCAGGAATAGAAATGCTGGCACTTTGCACTTGACCGATTAAATTATGCACAACCAGCACTTTTTGGTCTCCCAGGCTGCGCCAGAAAGCCGCCAGGGCTGGGTTTCCGGTATTCGCAGCCCACTCAAAACTGCCCTTCCCCAGCGCAGTGACAGACTTCCGCCGCGCGATCATCTGTCTGACCAGCGAGAAGGTTGAATCCGGGTCATCAATCTGGTCAGCCACATTAACCCGCCGGTATCCGTAAACGGGGTCATCAATCACCGGGGCATACAGGGATTCAGCCGGTCCGGCAGAAAAGCCTGCGTGTGGCGTGCTGTCCCACTGCATCGGGGTGCGCACCCCATCCCGGTCTCGCAGCCAGATATTGTCTCCCATCCCAATCTCATCGCCGTAATACAGCACCGGGGTGCCGGGCAGCGTCATCAGCAGGGAGAAAGCCAGCAAAATCTTGCGCTTGTCGTTATCCAGCAGCGGAGCCAGCCGGCGCCGGATGCCCAGGTTCAGGCGCATGCGCGGCTCAGGGGCATACTCTGCCCACATCCACTCGCGTTCCTCCGGTATGACCATCTCCAGGGTCAGCTCATCGTGGTTGCGCAAAAAGGTGCACCACTGGCAATTTTCGGGAATCTCCGGCGTGCGTTCCAATATCTCCACCACCGGCCGGATGTCGCCGCTCTTCAGCGCCATGAACACCCGCGGCATCAGCGGGAAATGGAAATTCATGTGGACTTCGTTCCCGTCTGCAAAGTAGGGGCGCACATCCTCCGGCCATTGGTTGGCCTCGGAGAGGATGATCCGACCTGGATAGCGCTCATCCATGAATTTGCGCAGCCGCTGGAGAAAAGCATGCGTTTCTGGTAGATTTTCACAGTTGGTGCCTTCCCGCTCGTAGAGGTAAGGCACCGCATCCGCCCTGAAGCCATCCACCCCAAGCTCCAGCCAGAATTCAGCCACCCGGAACATCTCCGCTTCCACCGCCGGGTTGTCGTAGTTCAGGTCTGGTTGCGAGGCATAGAAGCGGTGCCAGTAATACTGCCCGCTGCCCTCATCCCAGCTCCAGTTGGAGGGTTCAGTATCCAAAAAGATGATCCGCGCTTCCTGGTACCGTTCGTCTGTATCGCTCCACACGTAATAGTCCCGGTAAGGGGAGTCCCTGCTGCTGCGGGACTGCCGGAACCATTCATGCCGGTCAGAAGTGTGGTTCATCACCAGGTCCACGACGATCTTCAGCCCACGGGCATGCACCGCCTCCACCAGCGCCTTAAAATCATCCAGATTCCCATAATCCGGATGGATGCCGTAGTAATCGCTGATGTCGTAACCGTCGTCTTTGAGAGGGGAAGGGTAATGCGGCAGGATCCAGATGCAGTCCACACCCAGGTCTTTAATGTAATCCAGCTTCTGGGTCAAACCGGCGAGATCGCCGTGCCCGTCGCCGTTGCCGTCCATATAGGCGCGGATATGCACCTCATAGAAGATCGCGGTTTGATACCAAGCGTGTTTGGATGCCATCTGTAAAAGCCGCCTATCTTAAATGATCAGACAGGGGGCACAGGGCAATCTAACAATTGCCCTGCTTATCCTGTCATTATCTTTGCAAGGTTTATCCCTTGACAGAACCCGCTAACAAGCCGCGCACAAAGTAGCGCTGCAGACCGAGGAAGACCACCAGCGGCAGAACCATGGTCACAAATGCGCCAGCCGTCAGCAGATGCCAGTCGTTGCCGCGCGAGCCGACGATCTCCGCCAGCCGCATGGTCAGCACCTGCACATCCGGTTTGGCGCCGATGAACACCAAAGCCACCAGATAGTCGTTCCACACCCACAGGAACTGGAAGATGGCAAACGAGGCCAGCGCCGGCACCGAAAGGGGCAGGATCAACTGGATAAAGATCGTAAAGTGCGAAGCCCCATCCAGGAATGCAGACTCGAGGATATCCCGCGGCAGGGTGCTGATGTAATTAAACAGCAGGTAGGTGGCCAGCGGCAGACCAAACCCGGCATGCGCCAGCCAGACGCCGAGGTAAGTCCCGTTCAGATCCAGGCCGACATAGTCTCTCAAAATCGGCACCAGGGCAATCTGCAGCGGCACCACCAGCAGCGCTACCACCAGCGTGAAGAGCAGCTTGCGGCCAGGGAAGTTCATCCAGGCAAACCCATAGGCGGCAAACGCCGCCATCAAAATCGGGATGATCGTTGCCGGGATCGAAACCGTCAGGCTATTGAGAAATGCGCCGGTAAAGTCATCACCCTGCTGGATGGATTTCGAGCCGTCAGCCAGCGTGATCTCGTAACGCTTGCCCGTCAATACATTGGCATAGTTCTCCAGGGTAAAGTCCGAACGGGTGACCCATTTTTCTTCCTGCACCTGCACCTT
>JAFGDK010000035.1 GCA_016932165.1 Anaerolineales bacterium | reverse complement strand
TCGATCCCATTATGCACCATCTTTACAAAATGCCCGGCGCCTTCATCTCCCAGCCACTCACAGCAAGGTGATCCATCCGCCACTTTGGCCGCCACTGCCTGGAAGATTGGTTTGATCACCGGCCAGGCCGGCTCTGCCCCACCCGGCATGATCGAAGGTCCGAACCGCGCCCCGATCTCACCGCCGGAAACCCCTGCCCCCACAAACAGAATGCCTTTCTCGGCAAGCGCCTTCATCCGGCGCGTGCTGTCTGGAAAATGGGAGTTTCCGCCATCAATAATGATATCGCCCTTCTCCAGCAGGGGCACAAGTTGTTCTATCGTCGCATCCACTGGCCCACCGGCTTTGACCATCAGCATCACCTTGCGCGGCCGTTTTAGCGCAGCCACAAATTCCTGCAGACTGTATGTGCCAATAATCTCCCGTCCCCGTGCGCCTCCTTCGATGAAATCCTTGACCTTCTGTGTGGTGCGGTTGTACACGGCCACGGTGTAGCCGTGGTCGTTCATGTTCAGCACCAGGTTTTGGCCCATCACAGCCAATCCAATCAACCCAATATCCGCTTTGTTATCCATAAAAATTCTCTCCTAATCAATCATCGTTGCCACAATCTTATCCACAATTTCGCTCACAGGCGGCTCAATCGAAAAAACAAATGCCTCTTTTGGCGGCTCCAGGGCTTCAAACTGGCTGCGCAGCATCCCGGCTTTCATATAATGACCGCTGCGCTGCTGCATCCGTGCCTGGATCAACTCGAAGCTTCCCTCAAGGTGCACAAAGCGCACATCCGTCCGCCCGCCCTGCAGGATCCGCCGGTAGCTCTCCTTCAGCGCAGAGCAGGCTAAGATCAGGGAGCGCCCTTCTGACAGGTTTTCAACGATCAGGTTGTGTAGAGCCTCCAGCCATGGCTGTCGATCCGCATCCGTCAGCGGAATGCCGCGGGCCATCTTGTCAAGATTTGCCTGCGGGTGATAGTTGTCTCCATCATAGAAAGGCCAGCCCAGCGCCCGTGACAAACCCCGCCCCACACTGCTTTTGCCGCAGCCAGAAACGCCCATCACGATGATCGCCTGCGCTTTGCTCATTTTTCCACCTTGTATAAAATCTCGCCTGCTTTGGGTACATACAGCAGACCTTCACCCTCACGATCGATCCAATGGCGGGGATCAATGCTTTTGGGATCCAGATAGCCAAGGTTCAATTTTTCGCAGTCTTCAGGTGAGATTTGTGAAGCCAGCGTCACACGAATTCTCGGCAGTTCAATACCATCCGAGAATGTCCCCGCGCCTCGCAAATGGGTGCTGTGTGCCAGCACACCCTTGGGGATATGCTTGAACTTCTCCCACTGGTCAAGGAAGTAATCAAGGGTGTGATATCCGATCTGGTAAATCGAGTGCCCGTGTACACGGCTGACGGATTTCATATGCGGTGCATAGAGGATCAATTCACCCCCGTCGATGACTACTTGTTCAAGTTTGTACATCGCCTTGGCGGCGGTCCACAACTCGTCATACATCACCGGTGCATGCGAGAGCACCTGATGATATTGTCGGTTACATGGTTTTATATGTACCTGGGAGGAAAGATCAGCGGCCGCTTCCCAGGCTTCCAGATAATCTCCAATGAAGATCCCGGCCAGATCAACCCCTTTGACGACCATCGCTGCCAAGGTGATGGGGATATCCACCATCGAGGCTGCCGCCTGGATCATTCTCCTCACCGCTGTATCTTTCAATCCAATCGTGCCAACCACACCTCTCAAAGCGCCCAGCCAGTGGGTGGCATTGATCATTTCCGCGCCGCTAATGCCCGGAAACAGGTATTTCGCGCCGCCGGAGAACCCCACCACCTCATGCGGAAAGGTGGGCCCAAGAATAATCACCTGGTCATAGTCAAAGATGCGCTTGTTTATCCGCACCCAGACATCCCCTTCGAGTGAGGGGTGCCACTGATCGCCTGTAATCTCTCTGATCTGCGCATCGGGAAGTGTACCGATATGTTGTAGTGCGGCCTCACGGTCCCATTCATGGTTGAACAATCCAATATGCGCAAACCTGGTGTTGCGTTCCTCCGCGGTGATTCCAACCAGGGCGTGTATCTGGGCTTCATTCAGAGGTGGATGGGTACCCAGGGCGACCAAAAAATCAAGCTGGGCTGCATCTGATAACACCTCTGTGACTATCCTGAAAAGGGTTGGCAAAGGCAGGCTGCGAGTGTGGTCTGGAATCAAAACCACCACTTTCTTTCCCGAGAAAGCGCCTGCCAGCCCCTTCTGGAGTGCCTCGGCGATCGTCTCTCTTTCCAGAACGTGGTCTGGTGAAATTGCCTTTTCGCTGATCAGCATACTCATACTCCACTGTAAGCTGAAAATCCGCCATCTACGGGTACGATGATGCCGGTCACAAACCTGGAAGCATCTGATAACAACCAGAAGAGTGTACCCAAAAGGTCTTCAGGCATCCCGAAGCGAGCCAACGGCGTGTGGGAGATAATTTGTCGGCCGCGGGCGGTCAATGTTTTTTCATCCTCTTCCATCAGTAAAAAACGGTTCTGGCTGGTGAGGAAAAAGCCCGGGGCAAGCGCATTGACACGAATTTCTGGAGAATATTCCTGAGCCATGTGCACCGCCAGCCAGCGGGTGAAATTGCTTACGCCCGCCTTGGCCGCGGCATAGGCCGGAATCCGTGTCAGCGGACGTTCGGCAGCCATCGAGGTAATGTTTACAATCGATCCGCTTTGATGCTTAATCATCTCTTTTCCAAACACCTGGCACGGCAGGATCGTCCCCAATAGGTTTAGATCAAGGGTGAATTGCAGTGCGTCTTCAGGCAAGTCTGAAAAAACCTGCTCGGGCTTCGTGGTTGCGGCTGGATGATTCCCGCCGGCCGCGTTGATCAGGCAATTGATCTGGCCAAAGGCTGAGACAATTAGCTCTCTGGCATCCTCAAGCCTGCTGCGGTCCAGCACATCCCCTGAGACCACCAGGTACTTCCCAGGTCCAGCTTCCACTTTGGTCTGGTAGTCTTCAGGTATCTCGGTATTCCTATCAAGGACAGCCACCTTCGCGCCCAGTCCCACCAGCCCGCTGGCCATTTCCCGGCCTAAAACGCCTGTCCCGCCGGTCAGAACGACGGTTTTACCGGTAAAGTCATATTGTTTGCTTAGCTCTGTAATATCCATACATGATCCTAATCAAGAAAATAAGCCTGTTTGGCAAGGTCGTACGCCATAGCCTTTGCCATACGTTCCGCATCTTCCTGGTCGATGATCCTTCTCACCAATAACCCGGCAATCCAGTTGCAGGTCACTCGCCGCCAGACATCGTGCCTGGCAGGAATGGATGGAAACGCACGGGTATCATCGTTAAAGCCGACAGTGTTGTAAATGCCAGCGGTCTCAACCACCTGATTGAGATAACGTTCGATGCCGTGAATGCTGTCATGGAACCACCAGGGCGGACCCAATTTTAACGCGGGATAATGCCCAGCCAGCGGGGCAAACTCGCGTGAATAAGTGCTCTCATCCAAAGTGAACAAAATTAAATGGAAATTGGGATGATTGCCGAACTGGTCCAGCAAAGGCTTGAGGTTTTGGGTCAATTCTGTCTGAACAGGGATATCTGCGCCTTTATCAGAGCCAAACCGGCTGGATAACGCCGGGTTATGGTTTCGATAAGACCCAACATGAAGCTGCATCACGAGTCCATCTTCAGCGCTCATACGCGCCATTTCAACCAGCATACCGGCTGTGAATACCGCTGCGTCCGTTCTGCTGACTTCTCCAATCAATCCCCGTTGAAAAATAGCATCCATATCAGAGGCAGGCAGGCTCAGGGTTTTGGCAGTTAATGCCGCATGGTCTGCAGCTACTGCCCCCATTGATTTGAAGAATTCACGTCGGCCTTCGAGAGTAGATATAAATGAACTGAAATCAGAAATTGATATCCCGGATTGCTCTTCCAACGCATGGAGATCATTGATCCAACCAGGCGTATCCAGGCTGACGACGGCATCCGTTCGATAGGTAGGCAGAATCCGGGCGCCCCAACCAGAGGATCGGATCGCGGAATGGTATTCAAGCGAATCTGAAACAGTCTCGGTAGTGCACAACACTTCAATATTGAACTGCTCAAACAAGGCTCTTGGCGCAAATGCTGGCAAGCGCAGCTGCGCATCGATCTGATCGTAGATCTCCTGCGCATTTTTGCTGCCTAGTTTGCTGCGAACCCCGAACACATTGACCATCTCATCCTGCAGCCAGATGCCAGTGGGGGTTCCGCTGAACAGGTGGAAATGGTCAGCGAAAATTTGCCAGGCCTTGCGCGGGTCGTAGTCGCTGCTGCCATTGGCATACGGCACTCCCAGGTCTTCCAGGCGCACGCCTGCTGAATACAGCATCCGGAAGATGTAATGATCCGGAATGAGGAGCAATTCGGTCGGGGAGCCAAACCGGTAGTCCGGGTCAGCAAATATGCGCGGATCTACATGCCCATGCGGGCAAACCAGGGGAAGATGCTCCACCTGCCGGTATAACTCCCGGGCAACAGATAGCTGGCCTGGATCAGGCGAGAAAAACCGGTCTGGATGCAGCTTAATCTCCATGCTCAATCTCCAATACAACCCTGATTTTACCCGAACTGGGCCAAGCAACCATATCAGCCACCATGATGACAAATGCTGGTTGACTGATCAAGCCAGCAGCCCAATCCTGCCCCCAACTCGAATTATTATAACTGCTTGTGCCAGTATTAATATTCGCTGAGTTGAATATTTTTTATCGTGAACTATGTTGTCAACAGGTTTAACTGGTTTGTAAATACAGCTCTCCAGGCACTAAACCTGCCCAAAACAGTTAAAGAAGAGGCTGCCTTTATAGACAGCCTCTTCCGTTCATTTCAGAGTGGTTTTGTTCCCGGCTTTAGTCAGCCCCATACCCATTAATCTCGTGATGCTCTTGCGGGTTTCTTATACTTCCAACTCCATCATGGTACTATTTTTTGCAGGACCTTCCCGAAGATCCAAAATAGATTGGATCCGAATTAACTCACCAATATTGTCCATCGTTACCAAACCCACCAATTCGCCATTGCGCAATATTGGCATGGTGTGGCAGGCACATTCTCTCAGCCGGTTAAACGCAGTTTCCAGCATTTCATAAGAGTCAGCGGTTCTGAAGTTATGCTCCATGACTTCAGCGACCAATGTTTCTTCTCCCTTATTCCTCAATCCTTGAAGCAGTCCGGTTTCTGACAGAACCCCCACCACCTGATCGTCTAAAACTACTGGAAAATGCTTTTGGTCGCTTCTGAGAACATGGTCAATCACTTTTGAAAGCTGATCAGCTGGGGACAGGACTTCAAAATCGGTCAACATCGCCCGGCTGACAGGAATCCCTTCCAGGGCAGAGTTCATCCGCACCATTTTGGCTTCATTCTGCGCCCCGATCCACACAAAGAAGGCAATGAATACCAGGAAAGGGTTAGAGAACAACCCGATCAAACCGAAAACAAAGGCCAGCCCCTGGCCAACGGAGGCGGCAATTTGGGTGGCAGCGGTATACTCCAGTCTCATTGCCAGCAGCGCTCTCAACACGCGCCCTCCATCCATCGGGAAAGCGGGGATCAGATTAAAACCAACCAAGGTAAGGTTAGCGATCATCAGCCTTTGAAAGAATGACCCCTCCAGAATCCCTAGACCGGTCAGCGGCTGCAGGCTGGATGTGAACAGCAATCCCAGCAGGATGACCAATGAGATCACCAGGTTAACAGCCGGCCCGGCCAAAGCCACCAAAAGCTCTTGCTTTGGTTTCTCAGGGATTCGCTCAAGGCTGGCAACCCCTCCAATTGGATATAGGGTAATATTCTTGGTCTCCACCCCAAATCTTCGGGCAGTCAATGCATGGCCATACTCATGAAGTACAACACTGCCAAACAGAGCAAGGATAAACCCAACACCAGTGAGTGCTGTGACAATGTTGTTCCCCTGGATCCAGTACGAAATCCCTAGCCAGACGATCATCACGAAGAAAGTTGCGTGGAGAAATACATCAATTCCCCAAAACTTGCCAATTCTAAATGTCCATTTCATTGGTCAGCTCCTTAACCTGAAATCTTTAATTTGACCGGCTCCTGAGATAATTAAGCAGGCTTTCAGCCTTTTCGGGCGTATATTCACCTGTGCCAGACCAGAGGATTTCACCGTCTTTGTCAATCAGAAATAGGTGAACTTCATTCTCAGTTTGGATGTCTAAAGCTTCTTTAAAACTTTCTTTATCCAAATACAATGTGATCGTCCTTTGGCGGGTAGTCTCATCAGGAATCCCTGCCCGCATGCCTTCATTGATAAAGGTTCGAGAAAGGGTCGGCAGTTCATAAATCGTTGGCAGCTCGTAATAGATAAACCCGGGAAAAGCGCCTTCAACTTCCTGTGCAAACGGAATCCAGGTATTGACTATCGCTTGCTGTTTCTGCTGAAAGGGAATGATCACCAGATTTAAATCTCCGCTGAAATCACGGGGAAACTCAAATGTTTCCCGATTGAGGTTGTTCCCACTCACAACAGGGAAATGGGGACGCTCCCCCCTAAGTACAAGCTTGCTTTGGTCTGGGGCAATCTTTCGCATATAAATAAATGATGCGATTGCAATTCCTGTTATCAAAGCGCCTAGAAAAATCTTCATGATCTATTCCTTATCTCTATACTTCTTCTCATTTCTGGACGTGTGCAAATTACATCATCAGGATAATTTATCTGGCCCAGACTAATTAAAATCAATTTTTTGTCAATTAATTGTCTAATCGAGGATCGATTTTCTTACAACGAAACCACTATAAGAGTCATCGCACAAGGGAGTTTGACGGAATTGCCAAATACTTTGTATAATTATGGACGGTACAGTTCGTTAAAACAAAAAGGAGCCCTCAGAAGACCAAAATGACAAAAGGCGAACTTGAGGCGGAATTTACCAAACAAATCGTAAGATTTGAAAAGGAGTACCTCGGAAGAGGGCCAATTGATGCCCGCTCCTATTTAATCAACGATATGGTGATAGTGCGTTTGCGCGGCGTAATGACCCCGGTGGAAGAAAAATTGGCAGAAAACAAAGAAGGCCAGGCTCTGGTCAAAGAAGCCAGGCGCCAGTTGTTTGAGACCTCCCGCCCGATCCTGGCAGGATTTGTCAAGGATGTCCTCGATACTGAATTGATCGATTTATTTTCAGACATCAGCACAGAGACCGGTGAGAGGATCATCGTGTTTACCGTGAAGAAGAACTTTGGCAAAAATTAATCCACACAGGAAGATTAACAATCCTCTTATGAAAGAATTTGGCTGGCATAAGCGACAAAATAAATGCATAAAATTATTAAAAATTTCAGGCTGACTGGGTAAAGGGTAGTCTTTTGAAAAGAAGACCAGTTGTAAAGTACGCCAGCGATTACGCCCCAATGGGTTTTGCTGGCGTTTTTTAATGGATGTCAGGAGGCAATCAATGCAAATGGAAAATTCTAAAACTACACTTTCCGACAAGATCATGCAGGAAATCCTCAAAGCCTGGCAAGATGGACACGGCGGCAGTGCTGAAGAGGTTCTCCTCTTCCAGGGTGCACAGGGATTGATCTTGCTGATTCCCCAGGCGCTTTACCAGGCAGAACTGGACCTGTACAAAAATTCCCTTGGGGGCGGCAGAGTGTTGAACAAATATCTGCGCACGCTGCTTCACACCGTGGCCTCGGAATTTTTACCATTGTCAGAAGAGATCACCGGAAATGAGGTGGATGAAGTGATCCCGTTGATTGATCTAAAAGCCGGTTGGGCGATGGCCTTTTATCGGACCAAGTAAATTTCATACTGAAAAAGGAATTTTTGTAATGAAAGACCAAAACCAGACAATTCGTTCCCGCTGGCATCAGCGCTCAGTTCAGGAAGTATTATCCACCTTGCAGGTCACCACCGAACAAGGCTTAACTACCAGCCAGGCACAGCAACGGTTGGCAGAATACGGGCCAAACGAGATCATTGATCAGGGCGGCAGAAGTATCTGGAAGATGCTCTGGGCACAGCTTACTGATACCATGGTATTGGTGCTGCTTGCCGCGGCGGTCATTTCTGGGCTAATCGGCGATTGGAAAGATGCGATCGCTATATTTGCGATCGTATTGATCAATGCCATCATCGGTCTGGTGCAGGAATACCGGGCCGAACAAGCCATGGCAGCCCTCAAGCAAATGGCTTCCCCCACGATCCGTGTTCAACGGAATGGCAAACCAGAAGAGATCGACGCGAAGTATCTGGTGCCAGGCGATATCATCTTTCTGGAAGCTGGGAGCAAGGTTCCCGCAGATGCGCGGCTGATCATGACTGCCAATCTGCGAGTAGAAGAGGCTTCCCTTACCGGAGAATCCGAACCTGTTGACAAGACTACCCAACCCTTGGACGAAGAAGACATTACCCTCGGAGACCGCACCAATATGCTCTATATGGGCACCACCGTAGTGTTTGGCCGCGGGACAGCGGCAGTTGTCCAGACCGGTATGCAGACTGAGCTCGGACGAATCGCTGAAATGATCCAGACCGTTGAAGAAGATCAGACCCCATTGCAAAAACGGATGGATCGGATGGGCAAAACCCTGGCAGTCGTTGCTTTGGGGATCGTCGCAGTTGTCTTTGTCCTAGGACTCCTTCGCGGTGAAGAGCCTTCTGAGATGTTCCTCACATCTGTGGCAATGGCAGTGGCGGCAGTGCCTGAAGGCCTCCCTGCAGTGGTGGCCATTGCACTTGCCCTTGGCGCACAGCGAATGCTCAAACGCCAGGCGCTGATCCGCAAACTACCCGCCGTGGAAACACTGGGTTCGGTGACTGTGATCGCCTCAGACAAGACCGGCACCCTGACCGCCAATCAGATGCAGCTGCGCGTGCTGGATGTGGCTGGCAACACTCAAGAACTTGACTGGCAGCCCGGTCACCCTGCCGCGCCAGAATTTAACAACTTGAATCCTGCCACAAAATTACTTCTCCTTGGAGGGGTGCTTAACAATGATGCCCAGCTGGTGACGGATGACAGAGAAGCTGAAGCCTATCTCGTTTTGGGCGACCCCACAGAGGGGGCTCTCATTTCTGCTGCCGCCAATTTGGGGTTGATCCAGTCTCGGCTGGCAGAAGTGTTCCCACGCGTCGGAGAAATACCGTTCAGTTCAGAACGCAAACGGATGACCACCCTGCATCAGCCTTCCGGCAATTACCAGGACTTCTTACCGGAAATCTCATTGGAGCAGACCGCGGGTAAGATGGAATTGCTTTCCTTCACCAAAGGTGCTGTGGACGGTTTGCTGGAGATCAGTTCACAGGTATTTGTGAACGGGAAAATCCTCCCGCTAGATCAAGAATGGAAATCCAGAATCGAGCAAGCCACAGACTCAATGGCAAAGGATGGGCTGCGTGTGCTTGGATTGGGGTTTGAAGCCATTCCCGAGGGATTGAATGGGAATGTGAGTGAAGTGGCGGAAAAATCATTGGTTTTTGTTGGCCTGTTCGGCATGATGGATCCTCCTCGTCCAGAAGCATTTGAATCCGTTCAAACCAACAACGAAGCTGGCATCCGCACGATCATGATCACCGGCGACCACCCGCTTACAGCCCAGCGCATCGCCCGCGACCTTGGGATCGAACAAAACAGCGCTCCGATCACAGGCAAACAGCTCCAGAATATGAGTGATCAAGAACTGCGCAAGTCTGTTTCAGAAGTAAACGTCTACGCACGCGTTGCCCCTGAACACAAACTGCGGATTGTTACTGCCCTGCAAGACCTGGGCGAGGTAGTGGCCATGACTGGGGATGGGGTCAATGACGCCCCTGCTCTCCGCAAGGCCGATATCGGTGTTGCGATGGGCATCACCGGTACAGATGTGTCTAAAGAAGCTGCCGATATGGTTTTGCTGGACGATAATTTTGCCACCATCGTCCGGGCCGTGCGGGAAGGTCGGACCATATTTGACAATATTCGCAAGTTCATAAAATACACCATGACCAGCAATGCGGGTGAAGTACTTGTGATGTTATTGGCTCCACTCTTTGGGCTTCCTCTCCCGCTTACTGCCCTGCAAATCCTGTGGATCAACCTGGTCACCGACGGGCTGCCCGGGCTGGCATTAAGTGTAGAACCGACTGAAAAAGATACAATGAAACGCCCGCCCATTGATATTAAGAAATCCATTTTCTCTGGCGGCCTGAGCACACATATCATCTGGGTGGGGCTGCTTATGGGCATTGTTTCCCTGGGCGTGGGCTTCTGGGGCTGGCAGACAGGAAATCCTTACTGGAAAACGATGGTCTTCACCACTCTGACCCTTTCTCAAATGGGACACGCCTTGGCTGTCCGCTCGGATAAACGCTCTTTATTTTCCCAGGGGTTGTTCTCCAACAAGTTGATGGTTGGGGCTGTCATGCTCACATTTGGCTTACAAATGATCATCACCTATTGGACACCGATGAATGAGATTTTCAAAACCCAGCCCCTGCCCTTGCAGGAACTGGCGATCAGCCTGGGGTTCAGTCTGGTAGTGTTTTTCGGCGTTGAACTAGAAAAATGGTTCAAGCGAAGAAATCAAAAATAACCTTAGCCTGTATCTGAGAGGTAAGAACCATGACCACAATATTCAACACAATCTTTTCCACCGGCACCTTGCTGGAAACCGAACACGGGTTGGTCATGCTGCTCTTACTCTATGGTTTGTTGACATTTCGTGATCAAAAAGTATCCCGTTGGGTGCCCCTGGTGATTATCGGAGGCATCCTGCTCTCTCTGCTCACCCCGGTTCATGGCATTAATCTCTTCTGGCCGGTGATTACTGCTTTGATCGTGCCGCCGTTCTTGTGGCAGGCAGCTGTGGCAGTCACCAAGAGCGGTCCCCTTGGCCGCAGATGGAGTTTGGGTATCTGGCTGATTATGTTAATTTTAATCACCCTCTCTTTGCGGATTTTCAGTCAACTTCCCGTCTCCAATGCCATGCTTCTGTCCATTCTGACTGTTACCCTGGTGTGGTATTTCCGGGAGTTCAACGTAGAACGGAGCTATCTCTCTACCATTGGCCTCATCACGCTGGTGATTTTACTGGTTGAAATTGATCTGGTACTGGTCTCGTTGCGGTTATGGCTTGGTACACTCATCTCCGGCGCAGCCGTTGGGATCGCGATCGGTTTTCTCGGAATTGCTATTTTCCGCAGGATAAAGAAGATCAAATCGAAGAATGCATTTTTCTTTGCATGGGCTTATGTCGCCTACCTCATCGGGCTGGCTTTTGAAACTTCAGCAATTGCTACAACATTGGCTGCTGCTCTGGTAGTTTCAACCTATGGATTCAGCATCGGTCTATGGTACAGTCAAAGGGAAATTCCTGTACCCTCCAATTTCCGGTTTTTCTTTTATCTCGCCACACTCACCTGGTTGGTTTTGGGATGGCAAGCGCACACGAAGATCAACGTAACGAGTCTAACCGGTATTGTTCCGGTACTTGTTGTCGTCACAATTGGCATCTTGGTGATTCAAAAACTGACCCCCATCTCCACCGAAAACCGGTGGGGCAGGCTTTTACGCAAGGAAGGCGGTGTGTTTCTGCTATTATTTGGGGCTATCCTGTTTTGGCCTCAACAGGCATTTCTGACCACGATCAGTGTAGAGATTGCTCTTGGCACCGCGATTTTATTGATCGTTCTGCTGCGATTCACGCTCAAACCACTATTTGATATGATCGGTATACCGCTCAGCTGGCCCGATAAGGAGGAGCATGAAAATAATGCGGAAAGTAACTCGAAGTAATTTAGAAACACTAATTTTTATAGGCGTTTTGTAATACCCTGGAATGGATCAGGCTAAGTGAAAGAATTTTTAAGAATCATTGACTAAAAAAGTATTTAGAAAAGGAGGTCAATCATGAAGAAGTTTTATGATATGAAAAACCTAAGAGGAGACCTAATCGGTGGTTTGGTGGCTGGAATTGTTGCCTTGCCCTTGGCTCTGGCCTTTGGCGTCCAATCAGGTTTAGGGGCTGTCTCGGGTTTATATGGCGCAATTGCAATTGGTATATTAGCGGCAATTTTTGGAGGAACCGCCACCCAAGCCAGTGGACCTACCGGCCCGATGACAGTCATTACTGCCGCATTGGTTATCGCGGCTGTTGAATACACCGGGAGCCTGGAAAGTGCCCTGGGCATCATCCTGATTACATTTTTATTAGGTGGTGCTCTTCAGATTGTTTTTGGTTTGCTGAATATTGCCAAATATATTAAGTTTTTACCATACCCGGTGATTTCTGGATTTATGAGTGGCGTAGGGCTCATCATTGTCCTGCTGCAGATTTTTCCCTTCGCCGGTGTTAGTGCCCCCAAATCCACTCTTGCAGTGATTACGGAACTTCCACGATTCTTCAGCGAATTAAATTGGGCCGCCATTGGATTAGGTATTTTCACAATACTAATTTATTATTTATTCCCTCGAATCACAAAAGCAGTCCCAAGTGCGTTGGTTGGCCTGATCGTGGCAAGCTTGGGGGCTTACTTTCTCCGCCTAGATGTGCCATTGATCGGTGATATCCCTTCCGGTCTGCCTTCTCTACAGATCGGTGCTTTGCTAAATGTAGATACTGGGGCTTATCTGTTGATTTTGGAGTATGCCCTGGTACTGGCGGTCTTAGGCTCTATCGACTCGCTCCTGACTTCTGTAATTGCAGACAATATCACCAAGACAAAACACAACAGCAACCGGGAGCTGATTGGTCAGGGTATTGGCAATATGGCTGCTGCTTTGATTGGGGGCATTCCAGGAGCTGGCGCTACCAAAGGCACGGTTGTGAACATTAATGCTGGCGGACGCACTCGGCTCTCCGGAACAATCCATGGATTGTTCCTTCTGGCTGTCTTGCTTGGGCTCGGCCAGTTGGCAGCTTATATCCCGCTTTCTGTGCTAGCTGGGATATTGATCCCGATTGGTTTTGCCATCATCGACAAAAAGGGATTCAGGCATCTACTCAGAGTCCCAAAAGCTGATGCAGTTGTTCTCATCATCGTGTTCCTCGTAACAACTTTTGGAAGCTTGATTAATGCAGTCGGAATTGGCGTGATCCTGGCATCCTTGTTGTTTATGAAACGTTCCAGTGACTTGGCTGAACAGGGCACGGCAGTTACCGCTCTGGCTGGGCTTGAGGGCGAAAGAGTTTGGTCAGATGAGCTCGAAGATTATCCCTACATGCGAGATTGTGTTTACATCAAACATCTCTACGGACCAATGTTCTTTGGCTTCACATCTCACTTCCAGGAACTTATCCAAAACCTGGATGAAAGCATTTGCGCGCTGATCATACGGATGGATAGAGTTCCGCACATTGACCAGTCGGGGCTATATGCCATGGAAGAAGCAATTCTGGATCTGAACCTTCGAGGGGTAACTGTCTTGCTTACCGGTTTACATCCACAGCCCTATGACATGCTCCGCATAATCGATGTAATTCCAGACTTGCTTCCGGAGGAACAGCTGTTTGAAGAATTTGAGGACAGCATCGCCTGGCTGCGCGGTGAAGGATTGATTAAATCAGGTGACAATGGCAAATCAGCTGGAAAAGTCAGCGTACCTGAATCTGCTTAATTATTTATCCAAAATTTCTTGAAAGGAGAAAACCATGAAAACACAGACAGAAGAGACATTATCTGCCATGACACCCGAGAAGGCGCTAGAGATGTTAAAAGAGGGCAACCGTCGCTTTGTGGGAGGGAATCCCACTGACCGTAATCTGCTGGAACAGACCAAACAAACCGCTGAGGGTCAATTTCCCTTTGCTGTGATTCTAGGCTGTGTTGACTCCCGAGTGCCGCTAGAACACGTATTTGACTTGGGAATCGGTGACATTTTCGGTATCCGGATCGCCGGCAATTTCGTGAACGAAGACATCCTGGGCAGCATGGAATTTGCCACAAAGGTAGTTGGCTCCAAGCACATCCTTGTACTTGGGCACACCAGTTGTGGGGCAATTCAAGGCGCAAAAGATCAGGTGGAGCTTGGCAATCTAACAGGCTTGCTGAGCAAGCTTCAACCTGCAGTAGAAGCGGCAAAGCAAAAACATGGTGGAGATCCAGATATCGATGATATTGCCAGGGAGAATGTGTTCCTGACAATCGAGGAAATAAAAACAAGAAGCCAAGTGATCAAAGATCTGGTGGAAGAGGGAAAGCTCTCGATTTCTGGTGGTATCTATGATCTTGCTACCGGAGAAGTGACTTTCTTATAGCAAAACACCTTGATGGGCAGCCCTTTAAGGGGCTGCCCATCATTTATAATGATTTCTATATCTAATTAACCCAAGTTGCCACCTTGTTTTGAGTAAAGTGAAATAGTGAATAAGATAGTGAGATCGAATAAGGAATTTATGCAACCCCCCACCCCGAACCCCTCCCCCACAAGGTGATTTAAGG